>DATEPG010000218.1:0-21575 GCA_035273265.1 Polyangiaceae bacterium | reverse complement strand
GGACGGCGTCAGCAACTTCAACTTTCAGGTCTACCGCCTGGGAGCGTACGACGGAATCATCCGCAACGCGGCAGACTTCCCGGACTTCGAGGCGGATGCGCCCGCGGCGATGAAGCTGGAGGTGCTGCAGTTCCTGCGTTGGGTCTTCAGGGAAAATCGAGGGGTCAGGGATTTTTATACCGCGCCGGTCGGCTTCGTGAACTCACGGCTGGCGCCGCTCTATGGCTTGACGGGGAACTATTCGACAGAGCTCGGCGTGCTGACAAAAGTCGATCTCGATCCAAAACAGCGCGCCGGTCTGCTCACTCAGGCCGGGTTTCTGTCGTCGTATATCTCAGTGGGCAACGAGCCAGACATCATCCACCGGGGTGTATTCATCGCCCAACGCCTGCTGTGCAAAACGTTGCCGCCACCGGACCCGCGGGCTGCAGGAACGATGATCAGTGACACACCCGGACTGAGCAATCGGGAACGCGTGGAGATGACGACCGGAAAGGGAACCTGCGGCCAGGTGTGCCACGGGGCCTTGTTCAACCCGCTCGGTTACGCCTTCGAAAACTACGATGCGATCGGCAAGTATCGAACGACTGACCAAGGGAAGTCGGTCGACGCGGCAGACAGCTACGTGCTGGATGGACAGCGGAAGAGCTTCAGCAATGGCGTCGAGCTTTCGCACCTCATGGCCGATGCGAAAGAGACGCACGCCTGTTACGTGCGGAACCTGCTGACCTATTTGCACGGCCGGGAGCTAGACACCCAGGAGGAGGCGACGATCGACTACTACGCCCGGCGGTCGCGCGCCGGAATGGCGCTCCACGACCTAGAGCTTGCCGTCGTCACGAGCGAAGCGTTCCTCAACCGCCTTCCCTGATCCGAGAGAGCCGCCATGAACAAAATGCGATCGCTAGAAATGAGCCGACGGACGGTGCTGCGGGGTGCTGGAGGGCTCATGCTGGGCCTGCCGCTGCTGGAGACGTTCTTGCCGCGCAACGCTGCCGCTCAAGCGGCGGCACGCTCGCCGTTCGTGCTCGTGGTGGTGGGCGACAACGGCGTGGTTCAGGCCGGTGTCAGCTTAGACGTGAACGCGGAACCCGAGCGCTTTTGGCCCACGGCCACGGGTGCGCTGACCAAGGCAAGCATGACCGCCGACAAGGCCACGCGCTCCACCGGCGAGCTCGCCGACTACGCCGAGAAGCTGCTGATGGTCCGAGGCATCAACCTCCCGTACAGCTCGACCGGCTGCTCTCACTCGGCTGCCGACGCTCAAATCCTCACGGCGGCGAAGATCACCGCGGGCAGCACCAACTGTAAGGCCATGGGCATCTCGATCGATACGGCCATCGCCAAAGCGAAGAATCCTGCCGGTCGAGATCCGCTCGCGCTCCACGCCGGCATGTTCTCTCCAGGTGGAACGGGGTTCGACATCCCCGGCTACGTTTCGTACATCACGCCCCAACAGCCCCGCGTGTACATCGATACGCCGTACAAGGCCTACCAAACCATCATCGGCGCAATCGGCAACGGAACGGCCGGGACTTCGGCCGAGGCGCAGGCGCTGGCGCGACGAGGCGCTCGCAGCAAGAGCATCAACGACATTCTTCGCCCGCAGATCGTGGCACTGCTCGCTCGAACGGATCTCAGCTCTGGCGACCGCGCGCGGCTGGACCAGCATCTGACCGCGATCCGCGACATCGAGGTCAAGATGGCGACCACGAGCTTCAGCATCCCCGCCGCGGACGTGGCGACGATGAAGGCGATGGATCCGAAACCCTATGATCAGTCGACGCGCGACGCCGCCGTCAAGCTATTCATGGATCTGATGGCCTTCTCTGCAGCCGCTGATTACAGCCGGGTTGCCGTGCTGAAGATTGGCGATCGGATTGACGATCACGTGTACACGTTCAACGGACAGAGCGCGAAATTTCACGACGTTTCGCACCGACAGGTGCCCAACGCGATCGAATTTCATCACTACATCGATCGCATGATGCTGAACTATTACAAGCATCTGCTCGACACCCTCTCGACCTACGAAACGCCGACTGGTCCGCTTCTCGATCAAGGCGTCGCCATTTACTGCAACCAGTGTGCGACCGGAGCTCACTCGTTCAGCAACATCCCCTGGATCCAAGCAGGGACGGCCAACGGCTACTTCAAGCAGGGACAATACCTCGCGGTGGGCAACGCCCAGCAGCCGGGCGGGAGCCAGGACGGCAAGGGCGGCGACGCTTCGGTCTCGGGCGTGAACAAGATACTCAATACGGTTTTGACCGCGGCCGGCGTAACGAAGACGGGCGGCGCGCCGACCGACGATTTCGGCGAAGCATCGCTGCCCAAGGGGATCTTCGCCGAGCTCAAGGCCTGATTCGTGTTAACTGCGCTGCTCGTATGACGGCATGTGCCTGTCGTCATACGAGTAGCAGCGGAAACTCGAGCCCGACGCGTGCCAGTTCGTTACGTTGCCCCGTGGTGACGAGCTCGGCGACGCAGGAATGCCAGCGCCGGGACGATGAGCGTCCACCAAAAGGCGGGCTTATCAGGTGAGGGACCGAAATTGCAGGTAGTGTTGCCGGCGGTCATCGCTGGCGAGCCATTCACCGCCCCCGCCGCGCTTGCGGCACCGCCGCTGGTCGAAGCCGCTCCCGCCGCGCTCGTGGCACTGCCGCCAGTCGAAGCACCGGCTCCGCTGCTCGTCGAGCCGGCGGAAGCCGGAGCACCGCCTACTCCGGTCGCGCCACTCGCGTTGCCTGAACCGGCGGTCGCTTGTGAATTCGAGCCCCCGCTCGCACCTTCTGGCATTGCGCCGGCTGGGCCGAGCGCATCGTCAGCAGTCAGCGAGAGTACCGCAAAACCATCGATGAAATTGACATTCTCTGGATCGTGGGTCGAGAGGTTCTTCGGTGAAGACCAGTTGCCGGTGAGCCAACCGGCAGGCACGGTCGCAGCGTTGAAGTCTTCACGCCACGCGAGGGTGAATGCGCCGTCCTGGTACGCCGAGAACTGAACCCAGTCGATGTACTGGTGCACCGGCAGGATGCTGGGCTTGAAATTGCCGCCAAACGTGGCATCGCCCGGCCAAACATTGAAGTGAATCTGCATGCCCGCGCTGGCATTCTGCGCGAACGCCAGCGCCGTCGCGTCCGTTTCGCGTCGGATCTCGGCGCCGTCGACCAGCCAGACGATGGCTTCGGGCGTCCACTCATACGTGTACGTATGATAAGCGCCGCATAGGTCGGCCTGGAGCGCGTGTTTCTTGCCGTGATCGCCGGGGGGATTGCCGAAGATGGGGTTTGTCTGCATGTAGCAATCGGCGCCCAGCTTCTCGAAGTCGAGTTCGTTCCAGAAGGTGCCCGCCTTCTCAGAGCCGTCTTTCCAAAGGAAAAACGAGCTCACTACCCCGTCCCCAAACGCGAACCGGGTGCGCGTTTCGAAACGGCCGTACCCGTAGGCCTTCGACGTATACAGTTCCGCGCCTCCGACCGCCAA
This sequence comes from Polyangiaceae bacterium, assembly GCA_035273265.1. Taxonomy (GTDB): domain Bacteria; phylum Myxococcota_A; class Polyangia; order Polyangiales; family Polyangiaceae; genus PMG-095. Next base: position 18,089 of record DATEPG010000218.1, on the reverse strand, counting down.
GCCAAGTTGAGGCCAGAGAATGGCGCTCACAAAACAGGAAATTTTGACAAAACTCTTCATTCGGGAAACGCCTGCGCAGCTAGGCGAGTGACGTGCCCAGCAGTGACGGCAATATAGTGGGCGCACGCGCAACCGAGTTCGCGTTTCTTGAGCAAAGAAAGAGTGGAGCGCGTGCTCGCGCTCGTGCTGTCACGGGGTGTGGCACGATCTCTATCGATACGTTACTTTAGGCACATGCGCGTTCCTCCGAGGCAAGCGATGCACCAGAGCTTCCTTCCTCCCGGCAATGACCATGCCTTCGTGTGGAAGTACTCGGAATCGATCGGCGGGCGCCGACCGCGCCATTTTCATGCAGAACCGGAGCTCAACCTGGTCGTCCGCGGCTCTGCAACCTTCGGCGTCGGCCGAAAGGTAATCACCGTCTCGCCTGGCGAGCTCGTCGCCTTCCCGTCCGCTCAAGATCACGTCTTGCTCGATTCGTCGCCCGACTTGTACCTTTTCGCGATCGGACTCGACTCGAACTATGCAGCACGAGTGCTTCCCAACGAGCCGAGTCAGCCCTTTCACGTCCGTCTCGCTGAAAATGAGCTGCGCCCGGTGCTCGACCGGGCGGCGGACATCGTCGAACGCTCCGACGTCGGTCAGCTGGGCGCCGAGCTCTGGCAGCGCGTCCACTGGCTTGCGCGCCGCGCCAATCCGCGTTCGGTCCACGCGACGCATGTGCTCACGCGCCGAACCCTGCAGCTCCTCGGCGCCGGCCGCGATCTCGCCCTGACTGACGTGGCCCGTAACCTCCATGCATCCCCGGCGGAGGTCAGCCGGCGTTTTCACGGCGATATGGGCATGACCCTCGTCCGTTATCGCATGCGCCTCAAGCTTCTCAACTTCATCCAGCTGGTCGACTCGCGCCAGGCCGAGCTGATGGTCGCCGCAACCAGCGCTGGCTTTGGCTCGTACTCCCAGTGCCACCGAGCCTTCCGCGCGGAGCTGGCTTGCAGCCCACGCGAATTCTTTCTTTCAGGCCTCCGCAACGACATGCAGTCAGCGTACACAGACGGTTCCCGCCCCAGCTTCTTCGATCACGAAGAATGAAGAGCAGCGTGCGCTGCCGCGAGCGCGCCTCGTTTGTCAAAATTCGTCTCGAGCCGCGATGAAGCTGCCGTACCCATACGGTGACGGGGGCTTTGCTGCGCTTGGCGGCTGGCGCGCGATCGCCCATACTGTTGTGTTTGAATGTCGATCAAGGGGGTAGTGCCGCTCTCATGCCTTGCGCTGCTCGGATTGGCTTGTGGGCGCGAACCCAAACCTTCGCCACCGAAGGCGGCGGACTCGGCGGCCCCCGTGCCCGTAGCGACAGCGCCCGCGCCTGCAATGAAGGTTGCAAACAGCTTCTCGCCCAAGCGGCTCGCAACTCTTCCGATCTCGGCCTATCGAACCTCGATTGCCGTGGACGACGAGGCTGTCTATTTGATGACCAGCAATGCCGTGTACCGCTTGGTCGACGGCGAGCCCTCGCACGGGATCCAGCTCGATCTCGGGACCGGCCCGGTGCTCACCCGCGCGGCCTTCGTGTATTGGTCGAATGGCAGCATTTGGAGTGCTCCGAAACAGGGCGGCGTCGCGCGTGAGTTGAGCAAATTGCCGCATCAACCTCAGTATTTCGTCAGCTCGGGGAATGCGTTTGCCTGGGTGGATCAGTCGGACGAAGGCCTGTACACGATCCAAACGCTGGAGCCCCGAGGACCGCGCGTGCTGCTCTCGTCGCTGGGTGAGATTCGCGCGCTCGATATGATCGGCGAGGTCGTCTATTTCGTGCAGCGGCCTGCGGATGATTCCTGGCGGATCGGTCTCGTTCGTCTCGGTGGTAGCGGCCCGGAGTACGGGATTACGAAGAGGGGCCGCGCCCCGTCCCAGCTTTCCGGCCTGGACGGCATCTACTATTACGACTTGGACACCAACCAAATCCTGAAGATTTCGCCGGATCTGCGCCACGAGCAGGTTCAGCTGAAGGATCTCGTGTGTTCACCCATCCACGTGTCCAGCCGCATTTACTGCGGCTGCGTCGAAGGTCTTTTCGACGTTACCAAAGACACGCACCAACCGCGGGTGCTGGTCTACGATCGCCCCGGCACGATCACGAGCGTCACTTCCAATTCGAAGGCCGTGGCCTGGACGGTCGACGTCGGCCCCGATCAGCTCGCCGTGGATATGCTGCCGACTCCGAAGGCTGAGAGACAATCACCGGTTCCTTGAGCCGTATGGAACGTACGGCTTTTCAGCTGCGATCGCTCGAGCGCTCAGTTGGGGGGAACGGGGCGCCCCAGCTCACCCATCAGCCAGGTCATGGCCGAACGGGGCGTCGTGCCGTTGACGAGTCCGGTGTTGGCGACCCAGGTTCTGCCGTTGATCCAGCCCCAGATGGTGATGCCGTGAACGGCCTTCATATTGCGGAAGATCGGGATCTGAGCCTTGTAGGTAGCCAATTGAGTGGCATCATTGGCTTCGCCGATGTCGTACTCGGTGATGTAGATCGGCAGTCCGGTCTGGCTCGCCATGGTATCCAGATTTTTCTGCAGCTGCGACGCGGACATGGTGCGCAGAGCGTGCGCTTGCGCGCCCACGGCGTCGATCGGAGCGCCAGCGGCTTTGATCTGCTTCACGATGTCGATGAAGTGGCTCTCCTGGTCGCCGTACTCGATGTTGTTGTAGTCGTTCAAGATCAAGACGGCCCCCGGGCAATGCTGTCGAGCGAGCTTGAAGGCTTTGGTGATCCAACCCCACTGACCCGTTTCGCCCGCGCCGAGGTTGGCCGTGTACCTAGGCGTGGTATGCGGGGGTGGCTCGTTCACGACGTCGATCAGCCGCGTGTTGGGGTAGCGCTGGCAGAACGATTTTATCCAGTTTTCGACCTGAGCAAGCGTCGGTGTGCCGCTCGGCTGCTGCGAGCCCCAGACGAACGCATGCTGCTTGAAGACGATCCGGTTGGTCTCCGTGTAGGCGTAAACGGCATCCAGCGCGGACCAATTGAAAGCGCCGGTAGCCGAACTCTGAACGGAGCCCCATTTCCCTGAATTTTCTGGGGTGATCTGATCCCAGTACTTGGCGAACTTCATCCCGCCGGTATCGACGGAGTTGCCGGTGGTGATGTTGCCGATGAACTTGCCGAGCGGCGGGGCGCCGGCCGCGCCCGCGCTTGCACCGCCTGAGCCGCCAGACTTACCGCCGGTTCCGCCGAACCCTCCAGAACCCCCGCGACCAGCAGAGCTCGAGCCGCCGTAGCTCGAGCCGCCGCCACCGAGGCCAGGACTGCCGGCGACGGAGCCTCCGCTACCGACTTGTGGCGAACCTCCTGCGGGCGCGCCTGCAACGCTCGGAGCGCCGGCGCCCGGCGCGCCACCAGCAACTGACGCTGCGCCGCTCGAGTGCATGCTGCCACCCAAATTGACGGGGACGCCATTCTCACCGTCATCGGCTGCAGCGCAGCCGCCGATGCAAAGGCTCGCAATGAGCGTCAGTAGTTCGAATTTCGGGATTGGCACGGAGCTCTCGCGAGGTTGAAACTTTCGCCTTTGCCGTCTGCCGAGCAGCACGCAGCAGAGAGTTCGGGCACTCGGTGAGGCAGTAGCGCGAGCCTGCTACTTCCGTCGGGTCAATTGCCGGTACGGGTCCTCGCACGCCAAGTCGATCGTCTGCGCGGACCGATGCATGCCGGCTGGCCGCGTTGCTCCTCTGTTTACCTGCCAGCCGTTTGCGCCTTCGTCGCGCCTCGCCGTCGAGCGCCTCGACCGCGAGCATCGACCGAGTTGCCCATTCGAGGGCCCTAAGCTGCGATCGTGCGTACGCCGATCAGACCTGACGCGACGTCGCAGATTGAGATGCCGCGCGGCGCGTCGAGTGACAACCACGACCTCCCGTCAGCAGCACGGCCGGCTTGGTCGATGTAAATAAATGAACCGATCTGTGGGCCACGCTCCCACTGCGATACAGAGCCGAGATGCAGGTGTCGAGATCACTCTTTTTATCGCGCGGGTCGGTCGCGACCAGACCGGTGATGCCGCCATCGCCTGGCCGGTTTCGAGGGGTCACACGCCGTGGTGCTTTTTTTTAACTCAGTTCGGTGCGTTCCGACAACTGTTGACTCGAGCTGTATTCGTTACATCGAGGAGTAGTTATGAGGACAGAGCATCGGTCGACATTGACGCTGATCATTGGTCTCGTGAGCATTGTCGGCTGCGGCAATTCAGCGTCGGATCCTAGCGGTTCCGGCGGGGCCGCTGCGGGAGCTGGGCACTCGACCGGCGGCAACTTTGCATCCGGCGGCAGCGGCCCCAGCAGCGCTGGTTCTCTTGGCAGCTCCGGTTCTCTGGGGAATGCCGGTTCTCTCAGCAGCGCCGGCTCTCCCGGCAGCTCGGGATCGCTCGGCACTGGCGGTGTGATTGGCGCTGGCGGGGCGCCCGTCGGAACCAGCGGCGCAGCCTCCACGGCTGGCAACGCAAGCGGCGGAACAGGAGTGGGCGGAGCCGCTGCTGGAGGTAGCGGCATGGCCGGAAAGGGTGGCGGCGGCACCAACCCGGGAACGTGTACCGCATCGAAGTCAGCGAGCGCGAACGCCTCGGGCAGCGGACCGCACAAAGTGACGGTCGAGACGAACTCCGATGCTGGGATCAAGGAAGGGACCATCTTCCGCCCGTCGGATTTGGGAGGGACCGAGAAGTACCCGATCTTCGTTTGGGGAGAGGGCGCTTGCTCGCGGAACGGGCTATCGAACTCTGCAGCCATGGGCGAGATCGCTTCCCACGGCTACTTCGTCATTGCGGATGGCACGCCGAACGGCAGCGGGTCGCGCGAGATGGACGCGGCGAACCCGACCAAGATGGCGCAACCGTTGCTCGCGTACATCAGCTGGGCCCTCGCTGAGAACGACAAACCGTGCAGCGCCTACTACCAGAAGCTGGACCCGACGAAGATTGCTTCGAACGGGTTTTCGTGCGGCGGATTGATGTCGTTGGGCACCGCCGGAGATCCCCGCATCACGACCTGGGGCCTGACCAGCAGCGGGCTCCTGAGCGCAATCCCGGCCTTCTACAAGACCATTCATACGCCGGTGCTGCTCATTCTCGGGGGCCCGAGCGATAATGCGTACCCCAATGGCCAGCGCGACTACGACAATATCAGCGCATTGAATATCCCAATCCTTTTGTTCAGCAAGGATATCGGACACGGCGGTGATTTGAATGCCAAGAACGGCGGTGACTTCACCAAGATCAATTTGGCTTGGCTGAATTGGCAGCTGAAAGGCGATCAGACCGCCACCGGGAAGGGGCTGCTCGTTGGCTCCGGTTGCAGCTACTGTTCGAACAGCGCGTGGGAAGTCAAGTCGAAGAACATCCCGTAAGGGGAGCCGCTCACCGCCCCGAATAGTACTGTGTGTACACAGTACTATTCGCCAGCGACCAGCTCCTGCTAGGGGCAATCAGCCACAGCTTTCTGTTGACCAATGCACGAGCTTCGCTGTCGAGCGAATTGCTCGTTGGGGCAGGGCGTAATTATCCTCTGAGCTTCGCCGTCGAAGGATCGGCTCTTGGGGGAGGGCGCAATTGTCCTCTGACGGCAACGATTGCGCGGGGGTATGCCCTTTCATGACGCTCTTGATGAGCTCGAGAGCCAAAACTGCAAATGCGTCGCTGCTTGCTCAGCTGCGCACGAGCGCGATCTTACCGATTGAACGAGCGTGGCCCGAACGCGCGTGAACGTCGCCTGTCGACGCTTGCTGGTGCGCCGCGCTGCTGGAGAAAAAAATGCCAACGACAACTAAGCAAATCGCTGCCAATCTCGGCGTTCTCAGCGTCTTTTTAGTGGGCATCTCGGCCTGCGGTTCGGACACCGGCAATCCGCCCGGAGGCGGCACCGCCGGCTCGATCGGCGTCGCGGGCGCGAAAGCTTCGGCAGGTGCACCCGGAGTCGCTGGCGCTGCGAATCCAGGAAGCGGCGGCGCGAATCCTGGCAGTAGCGGTTCGCCGGGCAGCGCCGGCGCGGGGCTCGGTCAGGGCGGAACTCCCGGAGCGGCGGGCGCACTCGGCACGGGCGGCGCAGGCACGTCAGGCGGGGGCAGCGGTTACGGCGGATCGGGAAGTGGCGGCACGTCTTCGACGGCGGGTGCGGGCGGCGGCACGAGCAGCGGCGGCGGCACGAGTAGCGGTGGAAGCGGCTCGGGCACGTGCACCAAGGGCCAAACGAAGGGAAACCAAGTTGCAGTGATTGGTGAATCGTTCATCGCTGCGACTCACGGCATCACGCAGGAGATCGAAAAGCAGGCCAAAGCCGCCGGATCCCTCGGAGCAAGTGAGCGCTACGTAGACAATTCGGTCAGCGGCACGCTGCTGTCTGGCAGTGACGCGAACGCCATTCCGAATCAATACAAAAAAGCCGCCCAAAACGGCATGATCAAGTACGTGCTCATGGACGGCGGCGGCAACGATTGCCTACAGGCAAACAACGGCGACGCGGCGCTCACTGCGGCCCAGGCGCTATTTCCGACCATGGCGAAGGATGGGGTGGAGAAGGTCGTCTATTTCTTCTATCCGGATCCGTTGGGTTCGTTCGCGAGCGGAACGCTCAAGACGTGTCTCGATGCCCTGCGACCGAAGATGAAAGCTCTGTGCGACGGACTGACCGCTCCCAAGTGCTACTGGATGGATTTGCGTACGGTCTGGAACGGCCACAGTGAATATACGTCGGACGGCATCCATCCTACGTCCGCTGGCAGTGTCGCCACCGGATCTGCCATCTGGGAAGTGATGAAGACCAACTGTGTCGCCCAATAGAGAGCGAGGGCAGCCAGGAGCACTGGTCCTCGCATGAAAAAAACACGTTTTCAGCGGACCAAGATCCTGCTGCTCGGCGCGACGGTCCTCGCTTTGGGCTGCGGCGAGGGCGCCAAATCGGTAGCTGAAGGCGGGGGAGCGGGTGCAGCGCCTACTTCTTCTGCTGGCGGCGGCTCAGGCGGATCGATTGCCAGTGATGGTGGCAGCAGCGCTGGTGCCCCAACGGGCGCTGGCGCTGGCTCCTCCGGCGGCAGCGGGTCGGGCGGTGCACGCTCCGGAGAAGTGATTGCAGTCAACGAGTGCATGATCACCACGCCCACGCACTGGAGCGCGGGCGTTTATGTGGTCAATTGCAAGCTCGAGCTTGCCAGCACCCTCACCATCGATCCGGGGGCGATTGTAAAATTCGGTCTCGGCTTTTATCTGAGCGTGCAACCCGGCGCCAAGCTTGCCGCGATCGGCAGCGATTCGCTGCCGATCATCTTCACTTCGCTCAAAGATGACGCACACGGCGGAGACACGAATGGCGATGGTGTGAGCACCGGTGCTGCGAATGATTGGGGCTGCCAAGGATCCTGCGGCGACCTGAACATTCAAGGTGACGGCAGCGTCCTCGAGCACGTACACGCGCTGTATGGCAGCAACGGCGTCTACATCCAGGCAGCGTCCACTCAGATTAGCAAGTCGACCTTCGCCCACCACGAAAGCTATGGGTTGGTGCTCGACGGGCGTTTCCCCGTGGGGACGACGCTGCTGACCGGAAACGCGTTCTTCGACAACCATGGCTACCCGCTCCGGCTGGGGAAAACGGTCTTTCTGGACGCCAGCAACGTCTTTCACGACCCTGCCAATCCGGAGCTCAAGAACGGCAAGCAGTGCATCGAAGTCGACACGGATCTCGACCAACTAGCCGTGCTCGGGGTCACCGAGCTGGGCTTCCTCTTCAGCGGACATCGCATCGGCTCCGAGCTCTTGACCCCTCCTGGCGTGATCTTCAAGGCGCGCGACGCGGCGATCTATCTCGATGCGGGCGGCAGTCTTTATAACGGTCCGAACGCGATCTTCACTTCTTACAAGGACGATTCCCTGGGTGGCGACTGCACGGGCGACGGAGCCAGCGCGCCCGCGGTCGGTGATTGGGAAGGCCTGTGGATCGACGACGGAACCAAGGCCGACTATGCAGCCCCGGTCGACTACATCCGCTACGCCTCGAAGTCGGGCAGCGGGATATTGCATTGAGAAGGGCGCTCCCGGTAGCTGAGATGTGGGAGCCGTCGTGACGCTGCTAGCTAGCTCGCGCCTAGAAACGCCCTCGTACAAGCTCAGCCAGTGGGCAACTACTTGCGCTCGTAGAAGGTAATGCTCACGCCGCCCGCACCAGAACCCGGGGCCGAGCTCAGAAACTTGCCGTCGTTGAGGAACTTGTAGGGTCCGTCAGCGGCAGCCTCGAACGCGGGCACGAGGCTGTTGATGGGCCCACAGTTTCGCACGATGATGAAGGAGCCGTCGCTCGGTGCCAACGTGTACCTCGCGTCCAGCGTGGTTCCGGACGAGCCCGCCAGCTGATAGTCAGCGCCGCCATCGAGGATCTTTCCGGCGACCTTACCCGTGGTCGTGCCCCCGGTGATCGGGATGATGTTGCGACTACCGCGCTTGGCATTGCTCACGCTGAAGGACGAGCCGAGCGTGACGTTTTCGGTGAACACTGAGTCGCCTTTGGTCCCGCTGCCATTCACGCAGTCCCACGTCTGGTTGGGGACGCCCGACGGATCCTTGAGTTGAACCTTGGCGCTTCCCATGACGACCTTGGAGACGTCGTAGATGTCGAGCGTAATCTTGTTGCCTGAAACGGCACGGGTGCCGACAAGCTTCGTGGTGTTGAGCCACGAGTACGAACCCGAGGTAGGGGCTTCGATGTCTGGTACGATGCGCACTACCTGATCGCCAGCCGCTGCAACACCGCAGTTTCGCACGAAGATGCTGGTATTGTCGCTCGTCTTGTAGATGAGTACCTCCTCGAGTTCCATCGCGCCGGTCGATAGCGTGAGTTCGTAGTCGAGCCCGCCGGCGAGAACGGTGCCCTTGAGCTTGTCGCCGGTGATGGTACCCCCCGACACGTCGAGCTGACGGCGTTTCCCGAACTGCGTGGTTCCGACGTCGTGCGTGGCGCTGACCGTGAGCGAAGCGCTGAACACGAGTGTGCCCGCGGTCGGTGAGGGAATGCCTTCGGGCATGCCGCAGGTCCAGGAAGGATCGGGGACAATCGTGCTGTCGCTGCCGCTGCCGCTGCCGCTGCCCGCGCTACCTCCGTTTTCCGCGCCACCCCGGCTGGTTGCGCCGCCCGCGCCGCCCGCGCCGGGACTGCCAGCGGAGGAGCTGACGCCTCCGCTGCCGCTGCCGCCTGCGCTGCCGAGACTGCCAGCGGCGCTATTCGCACCGGCGGTGGGAATCACTGCTGCGCCGCCGTAGCTGCCGCCAACGCCTCCGCCAGCAGTTGCTGGGAGCCCCGCGCTACCGGATCCCGTGCGGTCGCCTGCTTGCGCCGTTGCTCCGCCCGCACTGCCGACACCTGGATCCGACTGACTGCAGCCCGCGAGCCCGCCGAACCCGATGGAGGCCAGGTAGCAAAACAGGAGCTTCGTTTTCGGACCAACCGTAGGCGCAGCCGCGTAGGAACGTGGAATTGAATGCATGGTAAATTTCGTGCGAGCGGGTGAAGTGTTTTGAAGGGAAACCCGGACCTGCCATTGGCGAAATCGGGTTCGCGCGTCGCGCTCAGAGCGATCAACCGCAGGGGTGATTGGATTCGACGCTCGACGTCTGCTCTCGCCGCTGCGCGTGGTTAGCTGAAGCAGTCCTGATCCATACCGCCCCCGAACGCCCGAAAAGAGGGGTCCGTTGTGTCCCCCCTTCATTGGTGACTGACGTAGGTCGTTAACCTCCCTGCGGGGTGAAGGTCGGCTGCAGTTCTGCGCGCGAAATAGAGCCGACAGCACCATTTTCCGCGCTCCTGGATCGAACAACCTTAAAATCGCCAAATGGCATTTTTGCCAACGGAATTGGGCGGCTGGAGCTATTGCTGAGGGACACGGCGAGAACCGCCTGGGAGTGCTCGTGAACAAAATGCATCCGTTCGGCTCAGCACAAAACTTTGCTCTCACACTGGCACCCCTGCTCGTCGCGGTCGCGGCCTGCACCGTGTCCGGAGCGGCGGGCGACGGCAAGGTCAACGGCAACAGCAATGGCGCCGGAGGCGGCCCCAATAACGGCAACAACGGCGCCGCCGGAGGCTTGAGCACCGGGCCCGGCCAAGCGGGCCAACCGAGCGCCACGGGCGGTCCGCTCGCGATGAGCGGCATGCCCATCTACAGCCGCTTCCTCCGCCTTACCAACAGCCAGTGGGAGAACAGCGTACACGACGTGCTCAAGCTGTCCGAGCCCACCGGTCAGTCCGGGCTGTTTCTGCACGCGGTTTCTGGCACCACCGACTTTGACAACAACGAGCGCGTGGTGATGGTGAACAATGCCAACTGGTCTGACTTCCAGACCGCCGCCGAAGCGGTGGCTGCCAAAGTCACTGCCACGGATCAAGCACTGAAGGCCGTCGTCAACACGACTGATGTTGCCACGTTCATCAAGACCTTCGGTCGGCGCGCTTTCCGGCGCGACCTGACCACGGCCGAAGTCAGCTCGTATACGGCGCTTCATCAGAAGGGCAGCGCGTACTCAGGCTCACAGAGCGCGTTCACGAAGGGCGCCGCGCTGGTGATCTCGACCATGTTGCAGTCGCCCCACTTCCTGTACCGCACGGAAATGGGAGACAACGGCGCGCCCCTTTCGGGCTACGAGATGGCGGCCAAGCTTTCACTCTGGCTCTTGAACACCTCGCCTTCCGACGCTTTGCTCGATGCTGCAAGCAAGGGGGCGCTCGATTCGAGCGACGGCGCGGTCAGCCAAGCCAAAACGATGCTGGATTCCACAGCGGCTGTGAACGCCGTGCGCGAGATGCATAGCCAGCTGTACAAAATCCCACTGCTCGACACGATTACCAAGGATAACGTGCAGGGCTACAGCGAGGGCTTGAAGGCCGAATTCACGACCGCTGCGAACTCGTTCTTCGACCACATTTACAGCAAGAATTTGGGCGTCAAAGACATCTTGCTCACGAACGTCGGCTTTGCGGGCCCGCTCATGGCCGCTCTTTATGGGGTGCCGGCCAATGGCTCGGGGATTCAGCAGGTGGCGCTGAGCGATCGCACCGGCTGGTATTCGCAAGCTCCGTTCCTCACGCAGTGGGCGATCAACGACGCGCCAGACTCCATTCATCGCGGGGTACGCATCAACCTCGACACGTTGTGTCTAGAACTCGGGCCCCCGTCCGGCGTCGAGCTGCCCCCGGTTCCGGCGCAGCGGGCCAACCAAACCAATCGCGAACGCTACGAAGGACTCACCAACGGCTGTGGCGGGACCTGTCACAAGGTTTACATCAATCCGCTCGGCTTCGCCTTCGAGGACTACGACGGCATCGGGCGCCGCCGCAGCATGGACAACGGAATGCCCGTGGATACCACCGGTAGCTATCCGTTCGCCGACGGAATGCACGAATTTAAGGATGCAAACGAACTCATGCAAGTGATCGCGAGTAGTCCGGTGGCCCACCAGTGCTGGTCGAAGAAGCTGGCGAGCTACGCGCTCCAGCGCGATATCGTGGACGCCGAGCGGCCAACCGTCGAATCTCTCGGCGCAATCAGCCAGGCCACGGACGGCTCGCTCAAGAAAGTGATGCTCGCCTTGGTGGAAAGCCCGACGTTCCGGACGCACGTAGGAGGTGCCCAGTGAACGAATTCATCAAGCGCCGCAAGGCCATCAATCGCCGCGCTTTCCTGTATGGAGCAGGGACGATCGCGATTGGCCTGCCATTTTTGGAAGGTTTGCCGGAGCGCTCGGCTTGGGCCGCGAATGCGCAGCCAATCTTTACGTTCTTCCTGTGTGGCGCGTGCGGCGTCGAGCCGAAGCGGTTCTGGCCCGGGAGCACCGGAGCCCTGAGTGGCCTGCTCGCTTCAGGCAAGGCCGTGGACGCGCTGGCCGATCAGGCGAAGAACCTGCTGATCGTGAAGGGCATCAACTTCCCTCTCAGCGGACCGAGCGGTTGCGGACACGCGCAGGGACTCTCGCAAGCGCTCACCGCCAAAACGCCCACGGGCAACGGGGCCCAGGCCACCGCGACCGGCCCTTCTGTCGACTTCGTGATCTCCAAGGCGATTAACCCCGCTGGTACGGATCCGATGACGTTGTACGCCGGCAACGTGAGAAACGGCTACATCGCCGATCGGCTCTCGTTCGACGACTCCGCGCGTGTGCGCGCTTCCGTCGATAACCCGTACAAACTCTACCAGAAGCTGACTGGGCTAGCGGCGCCGGCCGGCAGTGGCGGCGGTGGGTCCGCTGGCGGCAGTGGGATGGGCGGCGGCCCTGCCATGCCTCCGGCGAATCCGCAGGCAGAAGAGTTGATCGCCAAACGCAAGAGCGTGAACGACACGATCCGCGCTGAGCTCAACTCACTCATGCAGAACCCCAAGCTCAGTGCGGCGGACAAGCAGCGCTTGCAGCAGCACTTCGATGCAATCCGCGACACCGAGAAAACGATGACGGATATGGGCACGCAGATGGCGACCGTCGGTTGCACTCTGGACGGCATCAGCACGTCTGCGTATCAAGCGCTGTCGAGCTGGAAGTACAACGCGACCAACGTGCCCAACGGTGGCATCGAGAACATCGTCGAGCTGCACATGGGGCTCGTCGCGTTGGCCTTCGCTTGCGACCACAATCGCACCGGCACGCTGCAATGGGGCGACGGGACCGACCACACCGTGTATCAGGTTCCTGCGAATGAAACGCTCGGCAAGTGGAATTTTCACTTCATCAGTCACCGCACTCAGTCTGACGGTGCGGTCGGCTCGAACTCTACGGCGGAAGCCGCACACGCCGAGATTGACGCGTTGCGAATGGCGACGCTCGCCAAGTCACTCAAGCATTTCGCGGATCGCGGCCTGCAAGATAAAGCGATCGTGGTCTGGACCAACCATGTCGCCGAAGGCAATCATCAGATGAGGAACGTGCCGTTCATCGTCTGGGGCAACGGCGGAGGTGTGCTCAAGCAGGGTCAATACGTCGACGCCGCTGGGGCGACCAACGGACAATTGTACAATACCATCATCACGGCGGCGACTGGCAACGCGAGCCCGAACTTTGGCTCGAGCGGCGGCAAAGAAATCGCCGCTGTCAAAGTGTAAGGACTCGAGCGCCCGCCGAGCATTCAGAGAATCAATGCCGACCATTTCCGAGGCTCTCGAGACGATCCGCGCCGTTCGCTCCTATCGGCTACTCGTTGCGGCCGCGTTTTTTCTCGGTGTTCACGGGGCCGGCTGCTCTTCCGATGGGACGTCTGCGGGCACGGGCGGTTCCAACACGGCGTTCGCAGGTAGCGGCAGCGGTGGTCGACCGGGCGGCGCGGGTTCACCCGGAATGCAAACGGGAGGAGCCGGCGCCGCTGCGGGCGCGCCAGCGAGCGCTGCCGGATCGAGCGCCGCCGGATCGAGCGCCGCCGGATCGAGCGCTGCCGGATCGAGCGCTGCCGGATCGAGCGCTGCCGGAAGCGCCGGCACACTCGGCGGCGGCGGTGCTGGCGGCTCGGGTGGTGGTGGTAGCTCGACTACCGCCAAGCCGAGCGCAGGCTGCAGCGCTAAAACTCCTCGCCCATCCGGGGGCCAGGTTCAGGTGGCGAACACCTCGATCTACATGTTCCCCGAGAGTTACGACGGAACCAAGCCGTTTCCGCTCGTGATTGCCCTCCACGCCTGCGGCAACCCGAACACCGAGTTCGTGGGCTTGACCAACAATACCGGCTTCGCCACCGACTACGTGCGTGCCTTCCCGAACACGCCCGACAGCGGTCAATGCTGGAGCAACTACAACGCCGACGTCGCGCGAGTTACTGCGCAATACGATGAGTTGGCCAGCAAGTACTGTATCGACCAAAATCGCGTGTTCGGCATTGGGCACAGCTCTGGATCTCAGCTGCTGGTCAACATTTTGGCCCACAAGGCCGATGCTCAACACTTGAACTTCAAAGGGGTTTCTCCGGTCGCCGCAGATCCCTTCAACGTCGCCCTGCCAACGCCGATTCTGTACATCCACGGGCAGATGGACAATCAGCGCAGCGCGGACTCTGCCAAAAATACCATGGCCAAGTTCAGGGCCGCCAACTCCTGCATGGACAGCTCGAAGCCGTACGCCGCAGTCATGCAGTGCAACAGCACCGACTCTGGGCGCCCGCTCGTCAACCCGGGCTGTATCGCTTATGACGGTTGCAGCGTGCCGACCATCTGGTGTTCGCACAACGATCCGAGCTACAGCGGCACCCAACACGGGGTGCCTTGCTTTGCGATCAAGTCGATGTACGACTTCTTCGGCAGTTTATAGCCAACGAACCGCTGTTTGTACTGTGTCTGCACTGCACGCGGTCGATGCGAGGCAAGAGTCACGAGTCGCGGCGTCCGCCGATCGAGAGTGAACGTTCTTCCAGTCATCGAGCTGGAGTCGATTCCTCGACTGGCTTCGGTCGCTCCGGTTACTAACTAAGAGTGCGTGAGCTGTGTTCGTCGAGAACCCGCTCCGGTCGGATTGTTCTGCGGAAGCCGCAATCGTTGTTTCGTTTTCGGCTGCGCAACGCTCGCTCGCCTCGATTGCAATTTCGTGACCGCGCGCCCTCGTTCAAAGGATCCAAACTAGCCATGACTCACTCGAGCGACCGAACTTTTGATCGCAAAGCGTTCCTGGGCTTGTTGTTGTCGGGGCTCGCGAGCCTCCCCCACTTGGCCCGTGCGGACGCCGCACCGCTGGAGCTGACCGCAAAGCTGATCGAGATCCCCTCGAAGATGCCGCCGGATGATCTATACGACTACGCCTACGTCATGCGCTATCAAGTGCAGGACGGCCCACTGGATAAGCAGTTTTTGCTCGTTGCTCACTACAAGCCGCTCGTCCCGCGCTCCAAAATCAAAGACAAGATGAAGGCGCAAGCTGCCGGAAAGCTGCGAACTTTCAAGCAGGGCGACCTGCACAAGCTCAAGCTCGCCGCGGATCTGAAGTCGATCTGGAAGGGCGCGCTGGTGGACGAATACGCCGCGACTGATCGCAAGAGCATTCGCTATTGGTGTCTTCAGGTCGACCTCGCCTGACGCCTTCTGGAGAACATCACTTGCATCTCAGACGATGGCGCGCCGCAGGCGCGTGGCTGGTGGCTTGCATTTTGCTCGCTGGCGGGAGCTTCCCATTCTTCGCAGCGCAACGCGTCGCCAGCCGAAATGCGGCCCGAGTAGCGCGCTTGCAGCTCTCCACGGGTCGCTCTGGCAGCTCCTTGCTGTCGCCAAATTCGACGCTCTCTCTCCGCGTCTCTAAGTTGGAGGGCTTGCTGGCGAGCTGGGAGACCATTGGTGGCTGCGGGGCCGGCACCTCGACGGGGGCCGGAGGCGGTATCAGGTGGATTGGCCGCAGCGCCACCGGCGGCGCGTTCCAGTTGCAAACGCTCGGCACGTACATGCATCTGAAGGACGGCTACAACCTGACCCTGAATACCAACATCAACCGCGATCTCGGCGAGAAGTGGAACCTCGGGGTCTCGGTGCCGCTCCTCTACAAGTACTACCGCAATTATCGAGGGTTGCCGGCAGATGTCTCCAACAGCGGCGTCGGTGATGTCACTGCATTTCTCACGCGGCGCTTCGGGGAGATCAACGATACGCGTTTGACGCTGCTGGTTGGATTTCCCACGGGCGTTCACGACGCGACCTACAAGATGGATCTGTTGACTCAGGAGAAGCAGCTCGGGCTCGGGAAGTTCACTGGCGGCGCGACGCTCGAGCACACCTTCGACGAGATGTGGGGCCTGATCTTGGTTGGTAGTTCGTTTGCCTATCGCGGCGGAGAAAACTCGCTCGCTAGCTATCGCGCGCCAGCTGCCGCAATTTATGGTTATGGCGGCTATTTCCTGGGACCCTGGGTGCCTTCGCTTGGCCTGACGCTGCAGCATTTCTTCGGCGTCGATCGCGACCGAGGCATCGATCAGCAGGTCCAGCTGTGGGCGGTGGCCGGGTCGTTCTCCCTCGAGTGGTCCAATGACTGGCTCGCCATCCTGGGCGGTTTTTCGTTGCCGGTTGGTTGGGATGAGCGGGGCGTAGTCGATGGTGCCAACAGCAATCCCGTCGGTCTTCAGCCGTGGACGGTCGGGCTCGGTCTCACTGTTTCGCCATTTTGAGTCGTTCGCATGATCCCCTCGACCCATCTACCCCGTTTTCGTAGGCTCGCGCTGGTTGGTGCGCTCGCGTGCGGGGTTGTGACAACGGGCCTGGCCCCCTCGGCGGACGGTGACATCTGGTGGCACCTCGCGTCCGGGCGCGAGATGGTCACGCGCGGCGCCTTGCTGTTCACCGACCCCTTCTCCGTCAGCGCCGCGGGACGGACTTGGACAGACGTGCATTGGCTGTTTCAGTTGGCGGTGTTCGGCGTGCATCGCGCATTCGGGCTCGCTGGTTTGGTCTGGGCCAAGTGCGCGCTGCTCGTGCTCGGCGCCTCGCTGCTCTTTCTAGCGGTGGAGCCGCGTCGGGCTTCGTGGGCGAGGGGAGTGCTCGTGACTTCGCTCGTGGGCGGTTTACTCGCGGCCCGTTCGCTGCTCTTGGTGAGGCCGGTGATCGGCACGCTAGTTCTGCTTTCGTGCTTCTTCTTGTTGCTCGAACGCTTCGCGCGCGACGGGCGCTTGCGCAATCTCTGGCCACTGCCTCTGCTGCAGGTCCTTTGGGCTAACTTTCAGGGCCTCTCAGCGCTCGGGCCCGCGGTCGTAGCAGCCTACGCGCTGGCCGCGGTCGCCTGGGCGATTGGCGGCGCCGCCCGCGCTTGGCCGTTCGCCCGAGAGGGAGCGCCCGGCTCGTCGTCGTGGGTGCGCGCTCGCTGGTTGGTTGCGACGCTCGCAGCATGCGGCCTCGCGACCTTCGTCACGCCCTTCGGAGTGCGTGGGGCAACTTTGCCCGCCGTGCTGCTCGGCCGCCTGCTACCGGGTGAGCACGACGTGTTTGCTCGTAACGTCGCAGAAAACCTATCCCCGTTCGTTCTGGAGGGCGTGTCGGGCGGCGAGCTGTGGCACTTCAAGTGGAGCCTCGTGCTGTTCGCGGCTTCGGCGCTGATCGCTGGTCGTCGCTTCAAGCTCAGCCATGCGTTTCTCTTGCTGGGTTTCGCCGCTTTGGCGGCGCTGAGCAACCGCAATGTGCTGCTCCTCTATTGGCTGGGCGCCCCCATCTTCGCGATCAACCTTGGACCAGCGCTTTGGCACGCGGTGGCGCTGCGTTTTCAGCAACGTGGCCTGCTGGTCGCAGCGGCGTTCAATGCCGTGCTGGTTATTGTGCTGCTCGGTACATCCGCGGTGGCTGCCGCGCACGAGTCGCCACTAGCGGAGCCAAGCCCGTTTCGGGTGCCCGCCGGTAGCGCACGGCTCTTGGCGACCCTGCCCGAGGGCGGCAAGGTGTTCTGTGCCGATCATCAGGGCGGCTATTTGATCTGGCGGCTCTATCCACGGTTCCGCCCGTACATCGACACGCGCCTCGTGCTGCGCTCCGCCGATGAGTACGCCACGTACCTGCGTTTGGCCGACGAACCCGAACGCTTCGACGCCTTTCAGGCGCGCCACGGGTTCGCGTACGTGGTCTTACCGGTGCTGTTTCCAGAGCGCTACCAGCGCCTGATCGCGCACTTGTACGAGAGCGCCGAGTGGAAGCTACTTTACACGGACGGTTCCGAGGTGCTGTTCGGGCGTCGTGAGCTCACCCGCGAGCTCGCGGAGCAGCCACTGGCTCAGCTCGGCGAAACGGACCGGATCTCGTCGGAGTTGCGCCAGCGCTACGCCGGGTTGCCCAAAGCACATGCTGCTGCGCGCA
Organism: Polyangiaceae bacterium; assembly: GCA_035273265.1. Classification (GTDB taxonomy): domain Bacteria; phylum Myxococcota_A; class Polyangia; order Polyangiales; family Polyangiaceae; genus PMG-095. The sequence goes on along the minus strand of DATEPG010000218.1, from coordinate 280 downwards.
TCAGTCTGGCGACCCTGCACGGCGCTCTGAGGCAGTTCGAGTCCGCGCAACGCACCTTGAGCGGTCTCGGGACTCCCGACGCGAGTGCGTTAGCTGCACGCCTTCACTTCGCAGCCGGGGATTTGGACGTCGCGCAGCAGCTGGCGCGTCAAGGCTTGACCTCGGATCGCGACGACGTCCGCAGCTTGAATCTCATGGCGCTCATCGCTCTACGCCGCGGTGAGGCCAGCCAGGGTCTGGTCTTTCTGCGGCGAGCGTTGATCGCTCGCCCATTCGACCC
>DATEPG010000217.1:0-4139 GCA_035273265.1 Polyangiaceae bacterium | reverse complement strand
CCGCCGCATCCCGGCCCCAGCAGCAGCAACAACGCTGTCGTTCCACCCGCCGTCGACCACCCAAGGCAGCTCCCAAGCATAGTGGCTGATGTTAGCACGCTCGCAGCACATCGCGACACGCACGCTCGACCACCTCGGCCTCGCTTCGTCGCAATCCCGCGACACGCTTCACGCCGCCGTCGCGTGATCGCCTAGCTCCCACTCGAGGGCTGCACTGTAGTCCCAGGTGCGCGCTAGCATCGAGCCGGGGGGCGCTCGCTAGCCAGCATCGCAGCTCGCAGCGCGCCGAGCGACCGCGTTGTTCGCTAAACGCTAGCTAGGCGGCCGATTCGAGAGCGCGCTTGACGTCGTCGAGGTGTTTCGCGGCCGAAAATTCGTGGTGGAACGCGCCCAAGATGCGGCCGTTGGTGTCGATCACGTAAGTGACGCGCAAGGTGTGATTGATGATCGGCAGGCTGGCGCGATACGGCTTGATGATGCGGCGCTCCGGATCGGCGATCAACGAGAACGGCACGCTGTGCTTTTCGGCAAAGCGTTGGTGGGAGTCGACCGCATCGCCGCTGACACCCACCACATTTGCGCTCAGCGAACTCAAGTCACTCGAAGCGTCGCGAAATGTGCAGGCTTGCGCCGTGCACACGGGCGTAAAATCCTTGGGGTAAAAGTACAAGACCAACCTGCCGCGCTCGAGCAAGCTGGCCAAAGTGATGGTCTTGCCGTGTTGATCCTGAGCGCTGAACTCAGGCGCCAAATCGCCGACTTTGAGCATGCGCTGAACGTTTAACTCAGCACGGCGCGCTTGAGTAGCCGGATCCCGAGCAGCACGATCATCGGCGAAATATCGATCCCGACGCTGCTCGGCAAGAGCCGCCGAATTGGAGCGAGCACCGGCTCGGTCAAAGTCCGAGTCACGCTCACGATCGGGTTGTCCTCGGCGAGGTGGAGCCAGGACACCACCACGGAGACCAAGATCACCAGCGAATATGCGTCCAAAACCAGCGACAGGATGCCCACTCGCTTGAAGTAAGGCGCAAAACCGGCGCTGGCAATCGGGAGCGCGCTTGGCGCTTGGAAATTCATGAGTTTTGCGCAACACTGAACACATGAACAGCCAAGCATCTGAAGGAGCGGTCAACTACGACAGCCCACCTCTGGTCGAAGTCGAGATCGAAGGAACGGATTACCGCCTCGACGCGGGCAAACAAGGCACCGCCCTGTGCATCTCCACTCGCACTTCTGGTTCTTGGGACTGGTCGTTCGGCGGCGAAGCGCGGTGGGACGTTGGCTCGCTCCGCTGCAAGGCGTTCGAGCGGCGCACGCTCGATCAGCTCTCGCGCGCCTTCAAGGCCGCACTCGAAAACGCGGACTGAAAGCGCGCGCTCAGCGCCCCGAGAAGAAGTAGATCGCCAGCTGCACGACGTACAGCACGCCGAGCGCGATCAGAGTCAGGTTGACCCCTCGGTCGAGCTGCTTGAGCACGACGCGCAGCCGCTGCGGAGCAAACAACTTGAGTGCGAATAGCGCGGCGGCGCTGAAGAAGATGATCCGCGCTAGCATGCGCTCTTAGCCGGCCGACATAGCGTCGCGCAAGGCCTGAGTCAAAGCAGCAAGTGCCTTGTTCTTCGAGGCCGCAGGCGCCGTACGCGCATTGCGAAGCAGGGTGCGCAAGTGCTGACGCTCCGCTCGTGCATACTGTTCGAGGAACTCGGCGAACTCCGCCTCGCCACCGTCCAGCAGTCGCTTCCGCCAATCGTCCGCCGGAGTATTGGGGCGGCGCGAATTCGGGTGGGACAAATCCTCGAGCCGCTCGCGTAGCAGCCCGAGATCGAGCCCGCGCAGTTCTTGGCGGACCAGGCGCAGCGCACGCCCGCGAGCACCGGGGCTGGTAATGCGCCGGGTATCTTGCACGACACGCAGGACCTCTTCACTGAGTTGCAAACGCAGCAGATGACGCTCGCTGATCGTGGTCAGCGTCTTGGCGAATTCCATCCAAGCCGCTTCCGAGCGCTTTCGCTCGGCCCGCAGATCCGTCCGCGACGTCAGATCTTCGTCGTCTTCCAGCGCGGGGTCTGGGCTCACTTCGATCGGTTTTCGCACGGCCGGACGATAGCGCGCTAGAAGCCGCGCTCAAGGGCAGTTTTCTGGAAAAACTGGCTCAACGCGCGCGGGCCGGCAAACGGAGTGTAAATCGCGTGCCCTGCCCCACCGCCGAACGCACCTCGATACTGCCGCCGAGCGCTTCGACCACGCTTTTTACGATCGCGAGCCCCAGCCCCGTGCCCGAGCGGTCCGCGTCGGTCGTGAAAAAGCGCTCGAAAACCCGCGACAGATGCGACTCGGGAATGCCGCTGCCGCGGTCTTCGACGGCGATCGTCACGAAGCGCTCGCCTGCGCGACCCTCGACCTGGACGATCACCGGGGCGCCCGGGGGCGAAAATTTGAGCGCGTTGTCGAGCAAATTCAGCAACGCGGTCTCCAAATCGGCCGGGCGCGCGAAGATCACCGGGATGCTCGAGGTGTACTCGAGCGCGACGCTCCCATCCGGGCCTTGCGAGCGTTCGACGGCGCGCCGCACCAACGCCTCCAAATCGACGAGCACGGGCGACTCGTCCGAAGCGTCGATTCGACTGAGCTCGAGTAAGCGCGAGACCAAGCGATCGAGCCGCGCTGCGTCGAGCGCGATGTTCTGGAGGAAGCGCTGGCGCGCGTCCAAATCGTCGGCTGCACCTTCGGCGAGCAACTCCGCCGCGCCGCGGATCGACGTCAGCGGTGATTTGAATTCGTGCGCGACGTCCGCTGCAAAAGCCGAGATATAACGATGCCGCGCCTCGAGCTTGCGCGTCATCTCCCGGAAAGCGTCGGCCAATTCGCCGATTTCGCCGCCGCCGACCACGGGCACGTCGAGTCCGCTGTCGCCAGCGGCGATGCGTCGCGCCGCATGCGCTAGGCGTTCCAAAGGGCGAGAGATGGTCCAAGCGAGGAGCAGGGTCATGCCGGCCGTGAGCGCCAGCGCCAGGGCCAAGACCAGCGTCAGGCCGCGGCGAATGCGGTGCATTTCTTGGAGCACGGGCGTCGTCGAGCGAGTGACGTAGACCGCTCCGCGGACCGTTCGCTGATAGCGCACGGGCTCGGCCAAAAACAAAAACACCGCCGACGGACGGCGCGCAACGCGCGTGGCCGTGCTTCGTTTGCCTTGAAATGCGTCCAGCAGCTCCCGGCGCTTGGCCAGCGGCCCCTCTGGATCCGGCACGGACGATGCCGCGGCTACGCCGCTGACGGCCCGTTCGAGTTCCCCCGCACGTCCTCCGGTCAAGAGCGGCGCGTGCGGTTCCTTGCCTTCAGGCGGACCGTTCCGGTGCGAATCGACCAATAGCCCCCGTTCCGCGTCGAACAGCCGAATGCGAGTCCTGGTCTGCAGGGCGGCTGCGGTCAATTCGGCTTCTTGCTCGGGTGTGCCGAACGCCTCGCCGCGAGCCAGCCCGGCTTCGAGTGAGGTCTTGACCAGTACGGCTTGGTTTTGCATGTCGCGCTCGAGGCCGTCGAGCAGCTGGTGTTCGTACAAGCGCGCGAACTCCAAGCCGGCAATCGGCACGAGCACGACCACCAAGTTGACGATCAAGAGTCGCGTGCGGATGCGGCCGACGCCGCGTCGCACGCGCTCAGCGAGCGCAAGCCAGGGTCGCGCCATGCCTCAGGCGTCACTCGCTTTGTAGCCCACGCCGTGCACGGTCGCGATTGGATCTCCGCCCAAATTGCGAAATTTTGCGCGGATCCGCCGCACATGGCTGTCGAGTGTCCGTTCCGTCACGTGCAGATCGTCGGTGTACGCGCGTTGCAACAGCTGCGCGCGACTGAGCACGATCCCCGGGCGCTCGATCAGCGCGGCCAAAACTTGAAACTCAGTGGCCGTGAGCTGTACCTGCTTTCCAGCGAAGGTCGCCTCGTGGCGCTCGATATCGAGCTTGAGCTGACCGTGGCAGAGCGCGCGGACCTCGGCGCCCTTGGCCGGCTCGCCCGAGCCACCTTCGAAGCGGCGCAGCACGGCGCGCACCCGCGCCAGCAGCTCGCGCGGAGAGAATGGCTTGACCAAGTAGTCGTCCCCACCGAGTTCGAGCCCGACGATGCGATCCACTTCGTCG
>DATEPG010000216.1:0-23468 GCA_035273265.1 Polyangiaceae bacterium | reverse complement strand
CGCGCTCGTCCAGCGTCGCCTTCAACAGGCGCCACTTCTGACGAATCAATTGCTCCGCGTCCACCGACGAACTTAGATCACGTCAGCACGATCTCGTCGATCCCCAATCGCGAGAAATCGATCGACTCGCTCATTCGAGGGGCCCTTAGCTGACTCGGCGGTTGGGGTGACGATTATCGTTGACAGGTTTCTGGCGTCCGGTGTCGTCATCGTTGGAAGTCGGATGGGTTTGTGGTTGTTTATGGGGCTACGTTTTGCGAGGTGGGGCTTGCACGGACTTGGACGACTTCGGAATCGTTTTGTCGATGAAACCAGCGTTGGTTGGGCAATGTGGAGCTCGAAATAACGCATGGTAGAGAGAAGTGATGGGCAGCCAATATCGATTGGTGGGGTTGGGAAATTCGCAGCTCTTGGCGGGATTGTCGGAGCTGGTTCGGCAGAGCAACGGGCTTACCGCGCAGTTGCTCGCACACTTGGTGGAGCTGGAAGAGCGCCTACTGCATCTGGAGCTAGGGTTTTCGTCGCTGTTTGCCTATTGCGTGGAAGCCTTGGGAATGAGCGAAGGCACGGCGGGGCGACGAGTGGCTGCAGCGCGTGTGTCGCAAATTTCCTAAGGTGTTCGAGCGGGTGAATCGCGGCGAGTTGCACTTGTGTGCCTTGTGCGCCCTCGCGCCGCATTTGAGCCCTGAAAACGCGGGTGAGCTCTTTGAGGCGTGCCGAGGCAAGACTCGGCGACAGATCGAGGGATTGCTCGCTGCTCGGTTTCCGCGGCCGGATGTGCGAGAGCAGATCCGGCGTTTGCCAGCGCGCGTTCAAGTACCGGTGATACCTGTCGTGCCCGTCGAGCAAGCTGCGTCGCCGTCGCGATCGAGTGCCTCGGTTTTGCCAGCAGGGGCTTCAGGGGTGCCGACAATCGCGCCGAATTCTGCGACAATGCCGGCTGCGGTCCCCGCGCCTGCTGACGCGCGCCGGCGTGCTCGCGAACTCGAGGCGCTTTCGGCCGAACGGTTTGGGGTGCACTTCACGGCCGACGCGGAGTTGCGCGAATTGATTGAGCGCGCGCGTGCGCTGGCCAGTCATCGGCTGCCGAACGGCGATCTCGCGGGCTTGATGAAGCTGGCGCTGGCAAGCTTCGTACAGCAGGAGGAGAAGCGTCGCTTCGGCATCGGTTCGAAGGCGCGTCGGTCCAAGCGGCAAGCGGATCCGACGCGCTGCGCTGAACGGGTCGCTCCACCAGGTGGAGTTTCATCCGCACCCGCAAGCGCACCTCCGAGCGGAGAGAGCCGCTCAATGCCGATCGGTAAACGTACGCGCTACGTGGCCGTGGCAGTGCGGCGAGAAGCTCACCAGCGCGACCAGGGACGATGCGCGTTCCTTTCGGCGGAGGGTCGCCGCTGCGATGCCCGAGCATTTCTCGAGTTCGACCACATCGAGCCCTTGGCAAAGTTTGGCGCGGCTGACGCTCGGAACATTCGCTTGCTCTGTAAGGCGCACAATTTGTTGCATGCTCGAAACTGCTTCGGCGCCCTGCACGTTGCCGCGAAAATAGCCGCAAGCAAGCGTTCCGTTCTTGCGACTATCGGGGTCGAGTGAAGCGGTGAGGCGTTGTCGGCGTCTCGGTGACGCTTGGAGTCTCTAGGCGCCGGCTCGGTCGCAGCCCCGCAACAGCTCGAGACCTGCACGCCTCTGCGAGCCAAAAGGGCTGCTTTCTCAGCCAACGGGCGCTGACATTTCTGTCATTCTGCAACGCGACGCAGCTCGGCGTTGACTAGCGAGGCGACGCGGGCCACGAATGATCGCGATGCCCGGTGCCAGCCTGTTTGCCCTGCTCGACGATATCGCGTCCGTTCTCGACGACGTGGCGGTTCTCGCCAAAGTTGCCACGAAGAAGACAGCGGGCGTACTTGGTGACGATCTCGCATTGAATGCACAACAAGTTTCTGGTGTGCGCGCCGAGCGGGAGCTGCCCGTCGTTTGGGCGGTGGCCAAAGGCTCACTCGTCAACAAGGCCATCTTGGTCCCGTGCGCTCTGGCGATCAGCGCGTTCGCGCCTTGGGCAGTCACTCCACTGTTGATGGTGGGCGGCGCCTTCTTGTGCTTCGAGGGCTGCGAAAAGCTCGCGCATCGGCTACTCCATGGCGCCGCCGAGCAGCACGAAAGGAAAGCCGAACATCTCGCCGCAGTCGCCGACGCTGAAGTCGATCTGGTTCAGCTCGAGAAGACGAAGGTGAAGGGCGCGATCCGCACTGACTTCGTACTCTCTGCAGAGATCGTGACCATCGCGCTCGGAACCGTCGCCGAGTCTCCGTTTACAACGCAGCTGGGCGTATTGGTCGGCCTTTCGCTGTTGATGACGGTCGGCGTGTACGGCTTGGTTGCCGGGATCGTCAAGCTCGACGATTTGGGCGCGTTACTCAGTCGGCGCAGCGCTGATACTGACGGCATGTCACGAGCAGTGCAGCGCGCTCTGGGCACTGGCATCGTGAGCGCGGCTCCATGGCTCATGAAGGGCTTGTCCGTGGCCGGCACGATTGCGATGTTCCTCGTCGGCGGCGGCATCCTCGCCCACGGCTTGCCATTCGCTCACGACCTGATTCATTACTTGGTCGAAGCCAGCGCGAGCACAGCTGGGATCGGCGCGGTGCTCGCGTTCCTTTTGCCGCCACTCGTGCACATGATACTCGGAATCGTCGTGGGATCACTGATCCTGGCCGTCGTGATGCTCGTGAAGCGCGTGCGCAGCCGGCCCCTCGAGAAGGCCTGAGCCGACGCCCCGGCGCAGGCCCCCCCGGATAGAGCGGATCGGGCCTGCGTTGTTCGCGCACTGGGTTTGCGCTGTTAGAGGCGGGCCTCGAGGATCAGGTTGAAGGGGGTCGCGGCAGCGCGCCGGAATTGCGTAAAACCGGCCTTGCGGAAGACCTCTGCCAGGCGCGCCTCACCCGCCTGGGCACCCAGCACCAGCTGGCCACCGTCCGATACCGAATGGGGACAACAGATCGTCGCCGAGGATGCGTAGTAAATCCTGCCCACCGGCGAGATGTTGTCACCCATACTATCACCGGCGAACGGCTCCACGAGCAGCACGGTCCCATCGGGTGCGAGCGCCCGGGCCGCATGCGCTACCGCCGCGACCGGATCGCCCATGTCGTGCAAGCAATCGAAGAAGCAGATTAAGTCGTAGCCTTGACGCGGGTATTGGTCGGCGCGCGCCGTCGCAAACGAGGCATTGGCAAGGCCTGCCTCGCCCGCCAGGCGCGTTGCTTCCTCGATCGATGCACCATGCGTGTCGTAGCCCCAAAACTCGGTCTTCGGGAATGCTCGCGCCATCAGGCTCGTCGAGTGGCCGTGGCCGCAACCCACGTCCGCGGCGAGGGCACCGGCCTCGAGCTTCGCGACTACCCCGCGCAGCGCGGGCAACCACTCCTGGACGAGGTTTGCCCGGTAAGCATTGCGATAGAATGAAGCCACACCGCAGTGCAGCCGCCCGTGATGGTCGCCCCACGGCACGCCCTTGCCGCTCCGGAACGCCTCCACTGCCTTCTCCTCGTCGAGCCACATCGAGGCGGGGACTGACCACGCCGTCGGCACGAAGGCAGGGCTGTCTTTGTCGGCCAACACGATGGCATGCTCGGGAGGCAGCTCGTAGGTGTCACTCAGCGCGTGATACTGGATATAGCCGCCGGCCACATTCGAGCCGAGCCACTCGCGTACGTAGCGCTCGGCGCAGTTGGCGCGGGCTGCGACCTCGCGCGAGCTCAGCGGGCCGGCCCCGGCCATTGCTTCGTACAGGCCCAGGCGGTGGCCCAGGCTGACCATCACGCCACCGTAGCCCGCGGACAGGTCGGTCAAGGCACGGCCGATGAAGGCGTTGAGTTTGTCGATATCGATGCTGGGTTCCAAGGTATCCATCTTGCGCTTACTCCGTTCGAGCCCCGGTGATTCGAGGCCTGCCCAACATGTCAGCTCTGTAGCCAACGCGGCAGAGCGACGCTGGCCAGAACCGGTCCACTTGTGCCATTGCGAGTTCGCGATGTAGGACAATGCTATCGCGCTCATGGTTCGTGACCCCTCCCCCGCCAGCCCTGCGCCACTCCACGTGAGCCTCGTGGCGATACCGCAAGCGGCACTGTCGACGCTGACCGGCATTTTCGATGTGCTGAGCGCCTTTGCCCTGCTGCCCGGGGCCGCCAAGCGAACAGGCGAGTCAGCGCCATTTCGCGTCGAGATCGTGGGGCGGGAAACGGGCTCACTCGAGCTCGCCAGCCGCATCCCCATCCCCGTGCAGCGCGGGTTCGCGCAAGTGAAGACGACCGACATCGTGATCATGCCGTCGCTGGTGCTCGGGCCAAAGGGTTGGCAGAAGGGGCAACACCCGGAGCTGGTCGATTGGCTTCGCGAGGTGCATCGCCGCGGAGCGCTGCTCTGCTCGGCCTGCACCGGCATCTTCCTGCTCGCCGAAACCGGCCTCTTTGCGGGCATGGCAGCGACCGTGCATTGGGCCAATGCGCAAGAGTTTTCCCTCGCCTTCCCCGAGGTGCTCACGCACCCGGAGCGCGTGCTGGTCGTCTCCGGCAAGCGCGAAGAGCTCGTCACTTCGGGTGCTTCGATGACTTGGCACGATCTGGTGCTGTACCTCATCGCCCGTCACGTTGGCGCCACGGCCGCTCAAGAGATCGCGCGATTCTTCGCGCTGCAATGGCACCAAGACGGTCTAGCGCCGTACATCGTGTTCGACGGCCAGAGCGGTCACGGCGACGCCGCCGTGAAGGCCGCTCAGACCTGGGCCAAGAGCCACCTCTCCGCGGCGAATGCGATGGAGGAAATGATCGCCAAGAGCGGCCTGACCGAGCGCACCTTCAAGCGCCGCTTTACGACCGCTACTGGCCTGAGCCCAATCGCGTATATCCAGCGCTTGCGCATCGAGGACGCCAAGCGCCGCCTGGAACGCACCGCCGCCCCAGTCGATGAAATCAGCTGGCAAGTGGGCTACGAAGAACCCGCCTTTTTCCGACGGCTTTTCAAGCGCGTCACCGGCGTAACGCCGGGCGCCTATCGGCGACGCTTCAAGATCCCCGACTACGCGCGACCGCGGCAATCACGTACCAAATGACGCAGCGCGCGTCCTAGAGCACACGCCGCTGGCGCAGCTCCTTCACGGCCTTCCACACGTAGCTCGCAATCGCTACCAGGAACAGCGGTTGCGCGATGAAAGTGAACGCGCCCATCGCATAGGGACCGGGCGCCCAAACGAAGACGAGGCTGATCAGCGAGGCCAGGCTGACGGCCATCGCCTCCCATCTGAGCTCATTCATGCTCACCCTCGGCGAATACGGGGGGAGCGATCAGCGCGTTGTACTTGGCAGAGCCCGGGGTGCGGTCCGCGCGGGTGGGATGCGCGCGGCCATGGCAATTGAGACAACTCATGTTCGAGGATTCTAGTCGCGCCAATACGTCTTGATGCATGTGCACGCCCTCGAAGGCCGTCTTGCCTCGATGACACTTCAGGCATTGATGATTGTCGAAGCGCGTGCGCGCCGTGAGCGGCTCGGTATAGGTACGCGACGTGTAGCGCGCTAGGTGTCGAAATCCCTCCATTTTGGCGGCCATGTCACCATTGAAGCCGTAGTCACTGTGGCAGGCGTAACATTGCCCGGTCGGAATGTAGCCGTTCTTGAAATGCCGAGCCGCCAGATTATCCGAGGCTGGATCGTGCAAATCGTTCGCCATCGGTCGCATCACGTGGCATTGGCTGCAAGCTTGCACCTCGTGAATGCCCACGAACGTGTGATAGTTCGCAATCGCGATGGTGGCCGCGGGCAAGATCGCGATGCAGGCAAAGGCGCTCAGTTTCCAAAAGGCGGCAGCCGACAACGTGGCTATCCCGAGCGATACCTGAGGCCGCTCGGAGAGGCGAGAAAAGTTGCGCCGTGCGATGAACCAGGCGAGCGCAATCGTGAGTACGCAGGTGAGCGAGCCGAGGAGGCGAACCAGGTTGAGCCAGCTCATGCTTGGGCGAGCTCCAAGCGCACCGCGGTCAGCTTGTATTCCGGCTCTTTCGACACCGGATCCACATGGTCGGCGACGACGCGGTTGATCAGTAGTTTTACGTCGTAAAATGCCGCGAACAGCGTACCCGGGCGGCAGCGATCGGTGATGCGCGCGAGGCCTTCGATACTACCGAAGCGGCTGGTAATGCGCAGGCGTGCGCCGTCTTTGACGTGCGCGCGATCGGCGTCGCTAGGGGAGATTTCGATGCGGGCCGGGCCGGCTCCGTCGCGAAGCTCCGGAATGCGCATGGTCATGGTGCCGGTGTGCCATTGTTCCACTACCCGCCCCGTGGTGAGCTGAAGCGGAAATTCGGCGCTCGGCATCTCCGGCGAGCGAACGTAGGGGCGCGTGGCAATCACGGCCTTGTTGTCGGGGAAGCCGTAAAATTCGATGCCAGCGCCAGGCGTGACCAGCGGATCCGAGCCTTCGACGAAACGGCGCACGGTGCCTGGGTGATCTGGCGTCGGGCACGGCCACTGCAAGCCGCGCAGGGTCTTCAGTCGCGGATAGGTGATGCCTGCGAAGTTGTATTTCGAATGTGCCGAGACCTGCCGCCACTCGTCCCAGACCGCTTCTGGTGTGCGCGCCGAGATCAGCTCGCCGAGCCCCAAGCGATCCGCCAGATCGACCAAGATGGCGAGGTCACTCCGGCACTGGCCAGGTGGTTCGAGCAAGCGCGGAGTGTATTGGTAGCGCCGCTCACCTTGGCCGGTGACGCCCTCTTTCTCGATCCACAGCGCCGCAGGCAGCAGCACATCGGCCACTTGCGCGGTTTCCGAATCGCCGAAAATCTCGGCCACGGCCAGAAACGCTTTGCTCATATTTGCGGTCTGCAGCGCCGAGTTGGGCAGGCTCTGTGCCGGATTCGTACACATGATCAGCGCAGCCTGCACTTTGCCGTCGCCCATTGCCTGGAAGAGATCGACGGCTGGCAGTCCCGGCTTGGGGCTGATTGTGCCGGCCGGCACAGCCCAAATCTGCTCCATCTCTGCGCGATGCTTGGGATTGGCCACGACCCGGCCGTTGGGCAATGCGTGAGACAGCGCGCCGGTGTCGCGCACCCCGCCACAAGCATTGGGCTGACCGGTAACCGAGAACGGAGTCGCGCCCGGGCGGCCAAATTGTCCCGTGAGCAAGTGCAACGAGCTGACCATCGCGTTCAAGGCCGTGCCCTGCGTGCGTTGATTCAGCCCCATCGTCCACAGCGACATAGTGGCCTTGGCCGTGGCAAAGCGATGCGCAACACGCCGAATGTCGAGCGCCGTGATGCCCAACTCTTGGCTGACTTGCTCGGGTGTATAGCTTGCGTCCAGAAAGGCCTTGAAGGCATCGAACTCGATCGTCTGGTTGCCGTCCGTGAAGCGAACATTGCGCTTCACGAACTCGACATCGACCAGGGAATCAGCGCAGATCACCTGGGCCATGCTGTTCAGCAGCAGCAGATCGGCGCCAGGGATGGGCGCGAGGTGAATGTCCGCGTGGTCGGCGGTGTCCGTGCGTCGAGGATCGACGCAGATGATCGTGGTCTCTGGATGTAAGCGCTTGCGGCGCATCATCCGCTCATGCAGCGGCGGATGACAGTGAAAGGGGTTGGCGCCGATGACGAACAGACAGTCTGCGTGATCGATGTCTTCGTAGCTGCCAGGGGGCTCGTCCTTGCCGAACGTTTGCGTGTAGCCGGTAGCAGCGGAGGCCATGCAAAGCCGCGGGTTGCCATCGACGTTGTTGGTGCGGATCCCCGCCTTGAACAACTTGTTGGCGGTGTAACTCTCTTCGGTAAAGAGCTGACCAGAGCCATAGAACGCGACACTGTCGGGGCCAGAGGCGGCGATTGCTTGTTGAAATTTGGACGCAACCAGCGTCATCGCTTCTTCCCAGGTGGCCGGGGTGAGTGGCGAGCCCTTGCCCGCGCGGCGAATCATCGGCGTGGTGAGTCGGCCTTGCACGTAAGGGAGCGCCCGTAGCATCGAGCCCTTGACGCAGATGACCCCGGCGTTGTGCGCGAGCTCGTCGCCGCGCACGTCGGTGACCAGACCGTCCCGCATGCCAACTTGAACTCCGCAGCCGGTGCCGCAGAACCGGCACACCGCCTTCGTCCAGGAATCGGCGTTGCCCTTCGGCAACAGAGCCTCGAGCGCCCCCCAGGTCGCGACTCCGAGCGCGTTTGCGCCCGCGACACCCGCCAGCAGGCGCAGCAGATCCCGCCGGTCGATGCCAGATTCAGTCCCGCTACTGCTCATACCGGCTGATCTAGCGGCTTCCACGCCGTCAGGGAAACGCTTTCACCGAGCGGGCCGGCGCGTTGGTCAGCGCGGCGCACGGTTCTTGCTTTCTTCCGAGCAGCGATGCTCGAACCGCCCAGCATTTTTCTGATCTCGCCTGCCAACCTGGGCGGACGTCGCGGAGCCCTGTTGTTCAATCCCTCTGCACCCTTTCAGTTGGCGCGCGAGCTGCGCTCTCCAGAGGGCGCAGCGCTGGGCGAGCTATTCAGCTTCGTGAGCGGCTTGTACTTTCGGGGCAAGCTGGCCTATGCGCGAGCGTTCGGCCGCGCGCCGCTGGGGCACGAAGCCGCCTATGTGATGAGCGCGGGAGGCGGGCTGTGCTCAGCCGACGAACGGATTCGGCTGGAGCGCTTGCAGGGTTGGGCCAAAATCTCGATCCACCAAGACAATCCGCACTTCAGCGCGCCGTTGATTCGTCACGCGAGCGCGCTGCTCGAGCGCTCGGCACCGGGTACACGCTTCGTGCTCTTGGGCAGCGTGGCGAGCGACAAATATGTCCAGCCACTGCGCGAGGTATTTGGCTCAGACCTAGTGTTTCCTGCACAATTTGCCGGATTGGGCGACATGAGCCGGGGAGCGCTGTTGCTGCGCGCCGTTCGCGATCGCCGCGAGCTCGCCTACGCGCCGATCCCCGCCGGGCGCGGAAGCGCGCCCGCTAGCAACTCTTAGCGCCAGCGGCGCTATTCGGGATCGGGAAGCGCGCCGGGCGGTAGCACGGAGCCCCCCGAGGCGCCGCTCGCGCCGCTCGGCATCGGGTTCTGCTCTTTCTCGAGGTAGCGGAAGATCGTACGAGGATCGACGCCGAGATCGCGTGCGGTTTGGGTGCGATTGCCGTTGTTGCGTTCGAGCACTTCGAGCACGTACTGGCGCTGGAAGTCCTCTTTGGCTTTTTCGAGGGGCACGATCACCATCTGCGCCTCCACACCCAAGTCCAAGTCTTCCGGACCCAAGAGCGTTTGATCGCAGAGCACCAGGGCCTTCTTGATCCGGTTCTCGAGTTGACGAATGTTGCCCGGCCAGGGGTACTTCTTGATCGCGGCCAACGCTTGCGGTGAAAACCCGCGCACCGCGCTCTTCAGCTCGTCCGCGAACTTGCTGAGCAAGGTCTTGGCAATGATGAAAACGTCGTCCCCGCGCTCGCGCAGCGGCGGCAGCCACAAGTTCACGACGTTCAGGCGGTAGTATAGATCTTCGCGGAATTCCCCGGACTTAATCATCTCCTCCAGGTTCCGGTTGGTGGCGGCGATGATCCGGATGTCACACTTTTCCGGCCGATTGTCACCCACGCGGATGACCACGCGCTCTTGTAAGGCACGCAGCAGCTTCACCTGCATGCCGAGTGGCAGTTCGCCGACCTCATCCAAGAACAGCGAGCCGCCGTCGGCTTGTTGGAACTTGCCGGCGCGGCTGGCGATGGCTCCGGTGAAGGCACCCTTCACGTGGCCGAACATTTCACTCTCGATCAAATTCTCCGGGATCGCGCCGCAATTGACGGTCACGAACGGGCCATTGACGCGATTGCTGCGGCGATGAAGCTCGCGCGCGATCAGCTCTTTGCCCGTGCCAGTCTCGCCGGTGATCAGCACGCTGATGTCGGTAGTCGCCACCTTCTGCAGCTTCCTGAACACCTCCATCATCGAAGCGCACGCGCCGATGATCTCCCCGAAGCGCTTGTCGAGCAGGTCGGCGCTCAACTTTTCTTTGTCCGCGCGCAACGCGCTCAGCAGCATCGCATTCTGCAAGATCAACGAAGATTGCGCGGCGAAGATGGTGAGCAGATCCAGCTGCCGCCGATCGAACAGGTGCTTCACCTCGTCGTTCGCCACGTACAGGGCGCCAATCACGTCGCCCTGACTGACCAAGGGCGCGCACATGACGCTCGACAGTTTGAGCGAGATCACGCTCTCGCTCTTGCCAAAAGTGGTGTCGGTCAAGGCATCCGAGACGATCACCGGACGCTTGGTCTCGATCACCTGGCGCACGATGCTATCGCTGATCACGCCCGAAGCGTCTTGGATCGCTTCACGCTGGACGTTGCGTGAAACGCGCACGCTAGGCGTACTGTCCTTGCCCTCGGAGGGATCGACGAGCAGCACCACGCCGCGCGCGGCCCCCGTGAGTTCGATGATGTCGTCCAGCAGCGTCTCGAGCAGCTCGTCGACCGAGCGGCTCATCATCAGCCGTTCGCTGAAGGAGTGCAGGCGACGCAGGCGCTCGATGTCCCCTGCCTCGACGCCACCCTCGGACTCTTCTGTGGCTGGCGTGGAAGGCAGCTCGGTGAACATGCTGAAGCCGAGCAGCGCCTTGCCCAAATTGATGCGGTCACCGTTGACCAAGCGAGCTCGCCGCTTCTTCTTGCCGTTGATCAGGATCTCGGCTTCGCGGTCGACTTCCTCGAGCTGAAAATCGCGACCGTTGAACACGATCTGCGCGTGGTGATGGGCGACGCTCGCATCCGGCAGATGAATATCGTTGCCCAGCGCCCGGCCGATGGTCGAGAGCGGCTTGTGCAACGTCAGGAGCACCGGAGCCCCTTCCGACGGAAAGAAACGAATCGTAGCCATTCCGCGCAGAAGGCTAGTGCCCTGCCACACAAATGACAATGCTTGTCGGGGTTCGCCCACAACTCGGGCAACCGAGTGCGGGACTTTAGCGCGGCATTGCGCCTTGCACGCCGAACGCGCTCGCCGCCCAAGCCTGGAGCGTCGCGCGTGTCGAACGGCAAAAGGAGTTCGGATGCAAAAATTCAGGGTTATCTGTGCGCACCTCTTGCTGCTCGGTCTGCCGTTGGCTGTGCTCGCCTCGGCGCGCCCAGCTCGCGCGCAACCTGCTCGAACGCAACCCGCGCACGCCGATCGCGTGCAAAACGAGGTCTTCGAGGACGACCTGCTGAACGCCGATCTCGGCGCACCGTTCGGCGCTCGAGTCTTTGCGCATCATCTACCCCCCGCGCGCACCCAACTGATCCGCCCGCGCACGAACTTCCTGCCTGCGCTCTACAAGTCCATCGAGCAGCTGTAGGAGCCGCGCTCATTCTCGAGTCAGCGGCCTTCCGAGCACGGCTCGCACGGCTTCCGTGACCGGTTTGTGCTCGAACAACACGCGATACACTTCGCCCGAGATCGGTAGCTCCACCCCCAGACGCCGCGCCAGGTGGTACGCGCTGTCGGCGGTGACGACGCCCTCCGCAACGTGACCGAGGCCGGACAAGGCTTCAGCCAAGTTCTTGCCGCGCCCCAGTTCGTAGCCGAGCGTGCGGTTGCGGCTGAGCTCACCGGTGCAGGTGAGCACCAAATCACCCAGCCCGGCCAAGCCGGCGAGGGTCAGCGCTTGGCCGCCCTTGGCCAGCGCCAGCCGCGCCACCTCCGCAAGTCCGCGAGTGATCAGCGCGGCGCGCGTGTTGTGGCCAAAGCCCAGGCCATCGCAGGCGCCCGCGGCCACGGCGATCACATTTTTCAACGCGCCACCGACCTGCACGCCGATCGGATCGTCCCCGGCATACACGCGAAAGTGATCGCTCGAGAGACGCTGTTGCACGCTGGTAGCAAGTTGCGCAGAGCTGGACGCTGCGACCAGGCTCGTCGGCAGGCCGAGCGCCACCTCTTTGGCGAAGCTTGGGCCCGAGAGCACCACGCAGCGATCCTGTGTCGACGGGCCGAGCACCGATGCAACCACCTCGGTCAGCAGCATCAACGAGCCGGGCTCGATGCCTTTGGTCGCGATGATCAGTGGGGCGCTCGAGTCGATGTACGGTCGTGCCAACTCGAGTGTGTCGCGAAAACCGGCGGTGGGCACGACCAGGATGACCGCGTCCGCCCCACGCAGCGTGTGCTCCAGATCGGCGTTGGGTTCGACGGCATCCGGCAGCGAGAAACCAGGCAGAAAGGCGCGATTCATCCGCTCTTTTTGCATCTGAGCCGCGTGCTCGGCCTGCCACGTCCACAGGCGCGTCCGCTCACCGCGCTCAGCCAGCGTCCGAGCCAGAGCGGTGCCCCAAGCGCCGGCACCGAGAATCGCGAGATGAGCCATCTTTATGGCCAACTTTTCGTGTCAACTCCGGGCCTTGTCAACTCATAGAAACGTTTTGGGGTTGGGCCGCCAAAACCCGAGGGATATGCTCCGCCCCGCATGGACGCCCCCGCCCGATCCCAGTTCTCCCACGCCGTCAGCCGCGCTCCTCGCCTCTTGCTGGCCACGTTGACCGCGTTGGCCGTGCTCGCCGGTTGCGCCTCGAGTGATTCGCTCGGCTCCGGCGCGGTGAGCGTACTCGGCGCGGGCGTGATGAACGACCCGAGCAATAAATCCCTACGCTTCGACATCCTGAAATTCGGCCTCGATACCTTTTGCACCGAAATGCTCAAGGCCGGCGCGCCCTTGAAGTTCGGGGACGACGAGCCGGTCGTGGGCCGCTTTTTTGCCGAGTCGTGTGACTCGCAGGTGCTGGACGACGAAGCCCACAAGTCGTTTGTCGTCCAATACACGGGCAAAGGCTACGCTTGGACCAACGTCACCCAGCGGCTCGGCTTCAGCTCACGCGGCGTCGTGGAGTACGCCACTGACTTTCAGCTCAAAGACGGCGCCATGTACGTCTACTTCAGGCCGCGTTTGATCGACGGCGCGGGCTTTCAAAGCACGCTCGTGGAATCCACGCTCGCACAGGGCGGGCTTTTGCTGGCGGGCGTGAACACCAACGAGCTCGGCAAGCACATCGTGCAGAGCCAACTGCGCCGCGGCTTCACCGTGATCCGCCGGGACTCGTCCGGTAGCACGGATTTCGCTCTGGGCATCGTGCCGCCCGGCGAAAGGCCGTTCAAGCCGTTCGAGGTCAAGCGCACGCAAAAGCAGATCGTGGCCAACGAACGGACCGAGGTGCACATCGGCCAGCAAGACTACGTAGGGGCGTTCGAGGTCACGGATTCGAACCAGGCGCTGTATCTGACGGTCGCGGTCGACGGCGCGCCCAACGCGGACATCCTGGTCGTGACCAAGCCGGTCGGAGACGCAATGCTGGACGGTTATTTGCACAACGCGGGCGGCGCGTCGCTTTCGAGCCCTGCATTGCTCGACGATACGGGCACCCAAGCGGGCGGTCTGTGGCGGCGCTTCGTCAACGTCGATCCGGGGCGTTACTACCTCGTCATCGACAACAGCTCGAAGCTCGGCAAAAGTGCTCCGGACACGAGCGCCAAGGACGACGCCGCGGTAAAAGTGGACTACTTGGTCTTGGTTGGGGATCGCCCGTGATTCGCGGGCGCTGGCCCGCTCCCGTGTGCGCGCCTGCAAACGCCCCTAAATGCCCCACCTCCGGCCCGCTGTCGGAATGATCCAGGTGTCCCCTGGGTTGCCCTGGTCCGAGCCCCCGGCTAGAAACGGCGCACCTCTTCTGTGAACGCAAAAATTTCTCGATACGTGTTCTGGCCGCTGTGGTTCGTGGTCGTGCCACTCGCCCTGTGCATGCTGGTCGTCTGGTTGGTCAAGCCTGCTCAGGATTTCACCCCGGTCACGCTCTTCGAGCGTTTCCAGTGGGAAGTTCGCGACCAACAAGTCCCCGCCTACATCCTGTTTTTCACCATCTTCGAGATGGTGCTGTACAGCTACCGACACTCCTTGCCCTTCGTCGGCGGCCCGGGTGTCGGAGACCGCAGTGATGTCCCGAAGAACCTGCGCGAGGACTTCGAGCATGCCGGTCAGCTGCTGGAAGAATCCGAGCGCATCTTGAGCAAGAACCGCGCGCGGGTCGAACGCGAGTTGCCTGCCGCCGCTCGCGACGAGCTACGAGAAAGCCTCGACCAGCTGCGAGAGGCGATGACCGTAAAGCCTTTCGAGCCGGGCTCGTTCAGCGCGGCCTACGAACGCGCCAGTCGCGTGGTCGGACGACGGCTCAACCCTTGGCAAAAGGGAGAGTTCCGCGAGTACGTCGAGTCGATCGCCGTCGCCGTGGGCGTAGCCTTGCTACTGCGCACCTTCGTGGTCTAAGCGTTCAAGATCCCGAGCGGCTCGATGCTGCCTACGTTGCAAATCCAGGACCACATTTTCGTCAACAAGCTGGCCTACGGCCCAGCGATTCCATACACGAATTTGCGGGTGTTCAACAGTTTACCCCCCGCGCGCGGGGACGTGATGGTGTTCGAATACCCCGATCCGAACCCCAGCAACGAACGCCAAGATTTCATCAAGCGCGTGATCGCACTCGAGGGCGACACCTTGACCGTCGAGAACGGTCACCCGTCGATCAACGGTTGGCGCATCCCGAATTGCCGCATCGGTTGGTACGAGTACCATGAGGGTACCGAAGCCTCGACCAAGCGCAGCGAGCTGTTCATGGAGTTTCTCGGCAGCTTCGCCTACATCACTCAGTTCGAGGAAGACCGCGGCAGCGAGGCACACCAGGGCCCGTACACGGTCAAGCCCGGCGAGACGTGGGTGATGGGTGACAACCGCAACAACAGCAGCGATTCGCGTGCCTGGAACGGCGGGCGCGGTGGTGGCGTGCCGGACTCGAACATCAAGGGCCGAGCGATGTTCGTCTGGCTCAGCTTCGGTTCGGACGGCGGCGTGACTTGGGATCGCTTGGCCACCAATGTGCTGGGCAAGCCGCGCCTACCAAAGGGTGCCTCTCCGGAGCTCTTGCAGGGGATCGAAAAGTGCCTGCGCGAGCGACCGCCCGCGAACCAGACACTGCCCCCGCCGCCCGTGGCCCCCGCGCTGCGCTGAGCCGTTTCTTTCGGCAGATACGAGCGGCTCGAGCCGCTCGAGCCGCTAGTGCTGGCTTTGCTTGATGCGCGCGGCCACAGCCTCGTTCGGCTCTTGCACTGCGCCGGGCGCCACAGTCCGGCCCGAAACCGAGTCCGAGCGAAGTCGCTCCGCCGAAAAGAGCCCAGCCAACAAGATGGCCAGGGATTGCAGGCAACGGTCACTCATCGGCCTGTCTTACGCCCTGAGCGAAACTTCCCTCCCCGGCCATGTTTCGCGACTGTGTCCCGGCAAACCCGGGCCCGGCCGGGTCAGCGCGTGGGCTGCGGCTTATCCAGCGAGATCCCTAGCTTTTTGCGCATTTCTCGGGCGAAGTGAGCATTGATCAGGGTGTATAGCGTACAGGCAAGCCAGAGCGCGTCTACGAGCAGGGCCACGCGCGCAAACGTCAAGGGCGGTAACGGATGGGTCGCGCCATAGCGCATGAAGCCGAAGTGGAAAATCACGCGGAAGAAGCTGGCGTAGGCGCCCGGCGCGTACGCCGCCGCTGACCTTCGCTGCCAACGCCGGAAATCCTCCGGATCGACGTTCGGAGACTGCGCCGCGCTGCGGCTCTGGGTATCCAGCTTTCGCATCGTGAACATCACGCCCACGATGACCGCGATGATGTCGTATTGATCCACGCCCGGCACCTACCTCGATCCTGCCGGCAAGTCGAGGTCAGAGAACAGGCCGACAACCGTGCAAAATCGCCCTTGAACCGGCGATTGTCCGGCGTTTTGCGGTCCATGCTCGACGGTCCCTGGCGCCCGTGGCAAATCCGGCGCGCATGGAAAGCCAGGTCACCCCCGCTCTGACCCCGCAAGTCGTGGCGGAGGTCGCTCAGTCCAACCGCGCAGGCGATCTGCGAACGCGCTTCGCTCGCTTCGCCCGCATACTGATCGGCTACACCCTGGGCGTGATTTTGTTCGGGGCGGGTGTACGCATCACCAACTCGGGCGCAGGTTGCGGCCAGCACTGGCCCACCTGCAACGGCGAGGTACTGCACCTGCCGAAGTCGCTGCACACCGTGATCGAGCTCACGCATCGGTTGACCTCGGGGCTCAGCGTGCTCGCCATCCTCGCCCTATTGCTCGGCGCGTTCCGGCTCTATCCGCGCGGCCACGTCGTGCGTGCCTCGGCCGTGTTCAGCTTCGTGATGATCCTGGTCGAGGCGCTGATCGGCATGGTGATCGTGCTCATGCGCTGGGTGGTCAACGACGCTTCCTTCGGACGTATTTTGGCGTTGCCTCTGCACTTGGTCAGCACCGCCTTGCTCACCGCCGCGCTCACTTGGTGCGCGTACTTCGCGAGCGTCCCCGATGCCAAGCCGAGTCCGTTGCCGCGCGCGGCCCGCAGCCTGCTCTGGCTAGCGGCAATAGGCATCCTGCTGGTCTCCGCCAGCGGCGCCGTGACGGCCCTCGGCGACACGGTCTACCCTGCTCGAGCGAGCGGCTTGGCCGCGCGTTTGCAAGAAGACCAAGGCTTGAACGCACACCTCTTGCAGCGCATGCGCGGCATTCACCCCTTCTTGGCGGTCGGCGTGGCAGCCTTCTTGGCGTACGTGGCGATGCTCATGCCGGGCTACAGCTCGAGCCGCAACGTGCGGCGTGCAAGCGTCTTTTTGACCGTTGGCGTCGTGTTGCAAGTGGTCGCGGGCGTCGTGAATATCTGGCTGTCCGCGCCGGGGCCACTGCAGATCGTCCATCTGCTGCTCGCCAATCTCGTCTGGATCGCGCTGATTTTCCTGGCGGCAGCGCTGCACCAAGGACGAGCGCACGCAGATTCGACCAGCGGCTAATGGGCTTCGGCTAAGGACGCGCCTCGGGCTCGGAGGGCGCGATCGGATCGACCTCGACCGCTTCGATTTGCCAGCTATCAGCGTGCTTCGCCAAGCGCACTCGGCTGTGCCGGACCTCTCGACGCTGCTCGCCGCCACCGCGCACCGAGACCAATAGCTCCGCCTCGACGCGCGCAAGCCGACCGCTGACCTTGATCTCGACGCTGCTCAGCGCGAAAGACAGCGGAGGACCCGCGAGTAGCTCGCCAGCGTGCGCCGAAACTTCCGACACGCCCTGTAGATCCTGTGCGAGTTCTGGCGCACGCACGCTGACCTGTGGCAGCAGCGCGGCCGCTAGAAATTGGCGCAAGTTGGCGAGTGATTCAAGGTCTTTGGTTTGGTTGAGCCGCGCGCACGATTCGTCGAGCAGCGCGCCGATACGTCGCTCGTCGCGGGGCATGAGCTCGTAGCCAATGACCGCGCACGAAAGCACGGCCATGGCGATCACGAGCGGTCGGCGGCCGGAGCGTGTCACGCGGCCAGCCTACTCGCAGGGCCACTAGAAACGATGCCAAAAAGCGCGCTGCCGCTGTTCCTGCTCGTCGCTCAGCCCTCTTTTTGGCGCGGCATCAGCAGCTTGGCGATGAGTCCAGTCCAACCGGTCTGGTGTGGAGCGCCCAAGCCGCGGCCGTCGTCGCCGTGGAAGTACTCGTAGAACAGCAGATAATCGCGAAAATGCGGATCGCTCTGGAACAGCTCCGTGTCCCCGTAAATCGGGCGCTTTCCGCGTTCGTCTCGATGAAATAGCCGAGTTAGCCGTTCGCTGAGGTGGTCGGCGATTTGCTCGAGCGTCAAATAGTTTCCGGAATGCGTGGGGCATTCCACCTTGAAATCATCACCGTAATAATAGTGAAACCGTTGCAACGATTCGATGATCAGGAAATTGGTGGGGAACCAAATAGGCCCGCGCCAATTGGAGTTGCCGCCGAAGATACCGGACTCCGACTCACCCGGCGAATAGGCGACACGGAAGGTTTGACCCTTCGCTTCGAGCGCGAAGGGCTGCTCTCGATGGTAGCGAGAGAGACTGCGCACACCGTAGTCGGACAGAAACTCCTGCTCGTCCAGCATGCGGAAGAGCAGCCGCTTCATGCGGTGACCGCGTAGCAAGGACAAGAGGTGACGCTCGCCGATGCCAGTCTCGGTCCAACGCGAGACCAAGTTGGCCAGGTCGGGGCGATACTGAAGGAACCATTTCAGCCTGCCGGTGAAGCCCTGGAGCGCGACCATCACCTCCTCTTGCAGCACTTCTACCGCGAATAGCGGCATCAAACCGACCATGGAGCGAATGCGCATCGGCAGCGGACGCTCGTTCGGCACGTGCAGGACGTCGTAATAAAACTCGTCCTGTTCGTCCCACAAGCCCACCTCGGCGCCGATCGCGGTCATGGCCTCGGCGATATGCAAGAAGTGCTCGAAAAACTTGCTGGCGATGTCCTCGTACACCGAATTGGCGCTGGAAAGCTCGAGCGCGATTCGCATCAGGTTCAAGCAGTACATCGCCATCCAGGCGGTGCCGTCCGATTGATCGATGTGGCCGCCGGTCGGCAGGGGCTTACTGCGATCGAAGACGCCTACGTTGTCCAGACCGAGGAACCCGCCCTGAAAGATGTTGCGACCGTCGGCGTCCTTGCGATTTACCCACCAAGTGAAGTTGATCATCAATTTGTGGAAGATGCGTTCCAAAAATTGGTGATCTCCGCTGTCGCCGCGCTGCTTTCGGTCGATCTGGAAGACGCGCCAAGCGGCCCAAGCGTGCACGGGCGGATTCACGTCACCGAACGCCCATTCGTACGCCGGCAATTGGCCATTGGGGTGCATGAACCACTCGCGCGTCAGCAAAACCAGCTGGGATTTGGCAAATTCCGCGTCGATCAGCGCAAACGGAATACAATGGAACGCCAAATCCCAAGACGCGTACCAAGGGTACTCCCACTTGTCCGGCATCGAGATCACGTCCTCGTTGGTGAGGTGATCCCACTCCGCGTTCCGGCCGTGTCGGCGGCGCTCGGGCGGTGCCGGCTGGGTCTCGTCGCCCGCCAACCAAGCGCGCACGTCGTAGTGAAAGGTCTGCTTCGACCAGATCATGCCAGCGAACGCTTGGCGTTGAATGCGCCGCGAATCTTCGTCGCCGATCTCGGCTTGCAGTTCGGCGTAGAACTCGTCGGCTTCGCGTTCGCGCGCTCGGAACGAGGAGTCGTAATCGGCGAACGGTTCGGCGTGCGCGTCCTGCGAGAGCCGCAAGTGCAGCTCCACGGTGGCGCCCGGCGCGATCGATAGCGCGTAGTGCGCTGCCGCTTTGGTGCCAACGCGATCGCTGGCGACCGCTTCCGTCCGCCCCTGCACGAGGTAGTCGTGGAACGCATCCTTCGGGTGCGCCGGGCCCTCGGTGCCGAAGATACGCGCGAAATTGGTCTCGTTCTGGCAGAATAAAAGTGTCGGATCGCCCTGGCAATACAGGCGAAATTCGCCCAATTGCGGGTGCACCAAGCGTACACAGCGTTCGCCTTCTGCGGCCAGGCTCGGCCGCGCGGCGTCCTTGTACCAGCTCCAGGTATTGCGAAAGCAGATCTGCGGCAAGAGGTGCAGCCGCTTGGTCTCGGGTCCGCGGTTGACTGCGCGGATTCGGATCAGCGTGTCGTTCGGTCCGGCTTTGGCGTACTCGACGAAGACATCGAAGTACCGGCCCTGGTCGAACACGCCCGTGTCCACCAGCTCGAACTCGGGACGATCACGCCCGCGACGGCGGTTCTCCTCGACGAGCCAAGTGTACGGGAACTCGGCCTGCGGATACTTGTACAGCATCTTCAGGTAGGAGTGCGTGGGCGTCGCGTCGAGGTAGTAATATTGCTCCTTGACGTCTTCGCCGTGGTTGCCCTCCTGGTTGGTGAGCCCGAACAAGCGCTCCTTGAGGATCGGATCGCGTTCGTTCCACATCGCGAGCGAAAAACAGATGCGTTGCTTGTGATCGGAGTAGCCGGCAATGCCGTCCTCACCCCAACGGTAAGCGCGGCTACGCGCGTGGTCGTGTGGGAAATAGTCCCAAGACGTGCCGAACTCGCTGTAATCCTCGCGAACGGTGCCCCATTGACGTTCGCTCAAGTATGGCCCGAAGCGCCGCCAAACCGAGTTGAAAGCGGAGTTTTCGGCGAGCCGCTTGCTTTCCACCGAGCGCTGGCGAGGTGCGGTCACGGGCAGATCGCGCCGACCACCGTCGCGGCTCGCTTGTACGCTTCGTACTGCCTGCTGCAGATGTCTTCGGAGAGCAGCCCAACTCCGTTGCAGGCCTGTTCGGCACCGCTGGCATTTGCGCCTGCGCTCTTTGCGATCGTGGCTTTGCAACAGGCCACCGCTTTGACGCACGAAGGCGTGAGCGTCGACGGAGGCGCTACTGGCGAATCACCAGCAACCGCGGCGCTCGCCGCGGCGACCGCGGACTCGACCGCGCTGACCTGGCTGCTCATGTACGAGTAGCCGGCGATGCCGCCAGCAACGCTGAGCAGCAGCAGGCCACCGCAGCCGAGGCCGACCCAGAGCGCCGTCTTGCTCTTCTTCGGCGGCGAGCCCCCGTGACCGAAAGCGGCTCCACCGGCGCCTGGATAACCCGGTTGCGCCGGACCATAGCCAGGAGGCGCCCCAGCGGGGCCGGGTGGGCCATGGCCACCGGGAGGATAGCCGCCACCGCCGGGAGGATAGCCGCCACCGCCGGGAGGTTGCCCGCCGCCAGGAGGATAGCCGCCACCACCGGGCGGTTGCCCGCCGCCAGGAGGATAGCCACCACCGCCGGGAGGATAGCCGCCACCGCCAGGCGGTTGCCCGCCGCCACCACCGGGCGGGCCGTAAGGTCCACCACCACCGTATCCGCCGGGTCCTTGCTGCGACATTGGCTCTTACTCAATTTCGCTATCATGCGCCGCGCGCGACCAGCAAGTGCGGCCACACGGCCGCCCGCGGACCGCCAAGATGTTTTAGGTTCCAGCCATGAGGAACGCTCGAGCCGCCTTGGCTGTCACGCTCGGCCTATCGGCGCTGGGAATGCCGATCGGCCCCGCCCAAGCCGAACCCGCCGCAAACGCCACTAGCGCTGCCAACGCTCCCCCCTTGGCCGTCCCGGCAGCGACGATCTCGTTCGAAAAGTTCAAGCTCGCCAACGGACTGACGGTGATCTTGCACAGCGATCGCAGCCTGCCGTTGGTCGCCGTGAACGTTTGGTACCACGTCGGCCCCGCCAACGAGCCCGCGCGTCGCTCGGGCTTCGCGCACTTGTTCGAACACTTGATGTTCGAAGGTAGCAAGCACGTGGGGCACGAGTTCGATCGTATCTTGGAGTCGATCGGCGCCACCAACAGCAATGGCACGACTAGCTGGGATCGCACCAACTACTTCGAAACCGCACCCAGTGAAAACCTAGAGACCTTGCTCTGGCTCGAGAGCGACCGCATGGGCTTCATGATCGACACCCTGACCCAAGAGCGGCTCGACGTGCAACGAGACGTAGTCAAGAACGAACGCCGCCAAAGCTACGAGAACGCGCCGTACGGGCCGAGTTCCCTGGCCATGCTCAACGCGCTGTTTCCCGAGGGGCACCCGTACCATGGCGCGGTGATCGGCTCGATGGCGGATCTGAGCGCGGCCACGCTGACCGACGTGACCGAGTTTTTCCGGCAGTATTATGCGCCCAGCAATGCCACCCTGTGCCTCGCGGGCGATCTGGATCCGCCGCGCGCCAAGGCCTCGATCGAGCGCTACTTCGGCACGCTACCGGATCGCCAGCGCCCGCCCGCCAAAGTAGTTCCGTACGCACCCTTGCCCAAGGCCGAGCGTCTCGTCATCAAAGAGCAAGTCACGCTGGCGCAAGTCTCGTTCGGCTATCGCAGCCCGCCCGCATATACGCCAGACGATCCCGCGTTGGACGTGGCAATGGCAATTCTCGGCGGTGGCAAGGCAACACGCCTCTATCAGCGGCTGGTGGTGCAAACCAAATTGGCGGCAGACGTCAGCGCTAGTTTGGAATCGAATCAGCTCGCCAGTATTGCGTCCTTGAGCGCGACGGTTGCGACCGGAAAATCCAGCGCAGCGGTGGAGCGCGAGCTGGATGCCGTACTTCTGGAATTGGAGAAGAGCGGGCCGACCGCCGCCGAGCTCGCGCGCGCCAAACGACGCATCTTGGTCGGCGCACTCTCCAGCTTGGAGCTATTGAACGGTCCCGGCGGCGACTCGGGCCGAGCGGGCCTTTTGCAGCGCTTCGATCAGTACACGGGCGATCCAGGCTATCTACCGAAATGGCTGGCACAGATCGAACGAGTTCAAGCCAAGGACGTGCAGCGCGTGATCAAGGAATCCCTGAGAAAAGACGCGCGCGTCGTGGTCGTTACGGAAGCTACGCCGGCTGCGGCCCAGGAGGCGCCATGATCCGCGCGCGTCGAGTTTGGCTGCTCGCGGCAGTGTTCGCCGGCGCCTGCGCGCCACCGCCAGCGCCGCCGCTGGCACCGAATAGCCCGGTTGCCGCGCCGGTTTCGGTCTCGGTGTCGGAACCGTTCCGTCTCAACCAGCCCAAGCCAGGGGCTCACCCAGCGGTGCAATTTCCGACCCCCGGCATCAAAAAGCTCAAGAACGGCGTCACGCTGCTGGTATTGCCCAAGCATTCGGCGGTGACCACCCTGAGCGTGGTCGTGCGCCAAGGGGCGAGCTCGCTGCCGCTCGGCAAGAGCGGGCTCGCCGCACTCACCGCGCGCATGCTCACCGAGAGTACCCAGCTGCACTCGAGCCTGGCACTGGCCGAGGCCAGCGAATCACTCGGCTCGACCTTGGAAGCCGATGCAGGCCGTGATGAGTCGCACGTCGAGCTTTCGACCTTGACCGTGGACGTACCGCGCGGGCTCGAGTTACTGGCCGAGGTCGTGTTCAAGCCGGCCTTTCACGACGCGGACTTCAAGCGCGTCAAAGCCGAGTGGCTGGATGGCTTACGCGCCGAACGCCAAGAGCCGAGTCGCTTGGCCTCGCTCGTGGCCCTGCGCAGTCTGCTCGGGCCCAGCGCGGGCGCGCCGGTCTCGGGCGGGATCCCCGACGTGGAAAAGCTGACGGTGGCCGATCTGCGCGCGTTTCACCGCCAGCACTATCTGCCGGCGAACTTGGCCGTGATTGCGGTCGGCGATGTGACGCTCTCCGATCTCGAACCAGACGTGGAACGGCTCTTTGGTCGCGCGAACGGCGGCGCGCCGAGTGAACCGCCGCCGGCGCCGGCGAGCGTGAGTCCCGAAGCGCCCGCCAAGCTCAAGATCCTGCTCGTGGACCGCAAGGATTCGGTACAATCCTCTATCTTCGCGGTTCAGCCCTTTCCCAAGCGCTCCGACCCCGGCTTCGAAGCGCGCGAGATCATGGCCAGCCTGCTGGGCGGCCTATTCACCTCGCGTCTGAACACCAACCTCCGCGAGCAGCACGCTTACACCTACGGCGTCCACGGCAAGGCGCTGGCAACACGCCAATGGGGCGCCTTCTACGTGTCCACGCAGGTGAAATCCGAGACGACGGCCGACGCACTGCGCGAGCTGCTGACGGAGCTGGAA
>DATEPG010000215.1:0-7703 GCA_035273265.1 Polyangiaceae bacterium | reverse complement strand
AGGTCACCGCGACCAGCAAGTTGTGGCGGTTGGTGTAACGCCAAGTGATGGTCGCGTCCCCTGCCCGGTTGACGTACTTGTGATGGTTCAGGTTGTGGGTCGGGATCCACGCGAACGTCGGATAGCCGTAAAAGACCGAAATCCAGTTGCCAAAAATCTGGTTCTGGAGCTTGCCCTTGAAGGTCGGACAGTGATTGTGGTTGTGAGCGATCACACCGCAGGCGAGCGCGAAATAAGCGCTGACCCACCACAGGTACTTGACCAAGTCCGGACGGGCGAACTGCACCGCGACCAGTGCGGGAGCAATCATCACCCAGAGCAGGGTACGGTAGTCGGCAGCAATACGGGGACGCATCGGTGCGGCAGTGTAGCAGCCGCATCCGCAGGCGGGGTCACGGTTTTGTCATCGGAGGCCGGTTTTTTGCGAGTTTTACCGAGAAAACGGCGACGCTGACCGCGTAAGCGCGTTCGCGCTCGGGCAAAACCTGTCAAGAAGAGCGATTTGAAGCTCAGTTCGTGTTGTCACGCACGTACGCGATGGTGCGCACCGAACTGATGATTCGCTCGCGATTCTCGCTCGAAAGATCGACGAAGCGAATGCCCATCCCGGGATTCGGGTTATCCGACAGCATGCGGATCGGATTCACCCATTGCACTTGGCCGAGCAGGATGAAGGGCGACTGCTCACCGGGCATGGCGAAGCGCAAGGTCAGCCGCGTGCCGACCTCCAAGGGTTCGTGCGTGGCAACGAAGATCCCCATTTCCGAGATGTTCGTAATGCTCGCGTACAGAAATGTCTGCTCGGTCTCGCAGTCGACCGACCACTCGACATCGATGCGCTCGTAAATCCTGCGATCCGAAACCGGAGGACTCTCCGAAACGGGAGGATCTGACGGCTTTTCTTGCTCGTCGCTCACCGCTTCCGCTTAACCTCATTGTGAGCAGGTGTCACGGAGCAATGCATGGCGCGATCAGCGCACATCCAGAAAGCCCGCTTCGAGGCGATTTTCCTCGGCTTGGCCGCGGCGCACCTCGAGCCGTTTGTTTCCGCTGTAGAGGCCAAAGTACACCCGGTACTTGCCGGCGCCGAAATGCGGCTCGAGCGCGAACTCACTTCGATCAGCGATGAAATCGCCCACGTGCCACAGGTTGAACGGGTACTTTCCGGCCAATACCGGGTGATCTCCATTGAAGCGTCGTTGGAACCCATCGACGTGAATGAAGGTTTCCCACGCACCACTGATCGGCTGGACGACCCGGTAGTAGATCACGAACACGTAGCGTCGGCCGGGCTCGACTGCGTCGACTGGGTGGCCGTCGAGGTCGAGCGTGTCCCAACCGAGTACGTCGAGCTTGTCGCCCAGGTTCGCGCTCAGTGGGTGCTTGGGCTGGGGGGCTTGCTCGAGCAAGTATGCCGCCAAAGGATTCTTGTTGTCCGCGCCGTCGAGCCGATTGGACACGAGCACGATTTCACTCGAGCTGCTGTCGAGCACCGGCAGGTTCCTCGGCGGAACATGGCGCCCACGGTGCAGCGAGTTCAAGGTTTTGAGATCCGCTTCACGGATCACGAGCCAGCGCCGCTCTTGGCCAGCCATCAACCAATCGAACGCGTGCCCAGGAGTGTCGAATGAAGGCACGCTGCGCCCGGCGTAGTACGTCGCGCTAGCGGCGCCCGCGCCCAGCATGCCCAGCGGTTCACCGGCTTTCGCTTGCTGTCGATAGGCGTCGAATACTTGCTTGGGGGAAATTTGGGCAGCGAGCATCGGGTAGTAACCCAAGCTCAAACACAGGCCAAAACCGACGCACACGCTCAGCGCGGCCAGGGGGCGAGAGACCGAGCGATTGAAATCGGGGTCGAACAAGGTGCGAAATGCGTCGCGCACAGCCATCAGCAGCAGCGGCGATGCCAGCAGCGCGGGCAATGCCACAGCCGCCGCGGAGGCCCACGAGCGCTGTTGCGCTCCCAACGCTTCGAGCTGATGGAACGCGGGCACACGCCCGCTGAGCCAGCCGAGCACGCACAGCCCGACCAGAGCCGCCTCGAACACGACCAACGCGAACAGCAGATTGCCCGACCAAAGCTCGCGCAACGCGCGCGGCCAAACGCGATACTCGCTGGCCTGGAAGCGAGCATCGCGATGGCTCGATTGTTCCTGCAGCAAGAAGAAGAACGCGCCGCAAACGATCAACGTGCCTGAGCGCAGCCAGCGCTCGGCCGCAACACGGTAGCTATCCGGGAAGTGGGCGTCGGGGACGCAGAAAGCGCTCAGGGCTTTTTCCGGGAAATTCTTGAAATCGACCAGCAATAAGATGGCGAAGGCAACAACGACCATCGGCAGCGGGCGCCAGATCCGGGCGCCGCGCTCGAAATCGCGCACGAACAGGGCGACCGCGATCGCCAGCGCGGCGACCGCGCCGAACGGCATCGTACCCAGAACTGGCGCGGAAATGCCGTATGCGCCCAGCGCCAGCGTGGGCATGATCAAGCACAACAGGCGCAGCGCGGCTTCGCGCTCGCGGGCCGGCCCGTCAGCGCGTGTCGGCGGTTCGCGCAAGAGCGAGCCCAAGGCGACCGGCAGCACCGCGCTCCACGGAAACAGCGCATGCCCGAGTTGCAACAGCACGCTGTCGAAGGTGGGCAGCACGCGGGGACGATTGACCGTACTGCCGAGCCAGAGGGTGAAGGCGCCGCCGCTCTCCGGCGCCTTCAGGAGTGCACGCCAAGCCCAGACGCCAAATCCGGAGCCAACGCCGAGCAGCAGCGCGCCTAGGGCGTCAGCAAACCGCTCGGGCGAGCTGACGCGCGCCGAGCGAAGCACGAGCCAGGTCAGACCGACGCTGCAGGCCGGAACGGCGACGCCGAGCAGCACGCCGCGCGACAGCAGCGCGCACAGCATGCCCAAAATCCCAACCCCGAGCGATAGCCAGCGCGAGCCGCGAGGCGACCCACCGCCTCGCTCGAAAACGGCCAGGCCCAACCCCGACATCGCGAGCGCCAAGGCCGACATCGTCACGATGTCGCCGAGCATGGTCCGCGCATGCAAGAAGTAGAGCGGCATGGTGGCCAGCACCAGCACCGAAAACCAAGCACTCCGGCCATCGGAGAGGCGACGCACGAGCAAATAGCAGGCGCCCAGGCCCGCCAACCCCCACAGCGCCAGCGGCAGGCGCCCCGCCCATTCATGCAGGCCAAAGGCCCGGAAGCCCACGGCGATCGAGGTGAAGGGCAGCTCTCCCCGCCCCAGCTCGCTGCGGGTGGGCACCTGGTTGTCCGCGCCGTCGAGCGAAAGGCCGTGGCCGCCCAGTAGATTGAGCGCGATGCGGCGCGCGAACTCCGCGACCTCGCGCTCGGGTGGATCCCAGACGCCACCCGCGGAAAGTGGCGCAAACAAGCTGAGGGCGGTCACCAGTACGGCAAACCAGGCCAAAAAGCGGGGCTTGGCAGGGCGAACCCCGACTGGAGCCGGCAATTGTGCGGTATTTTCCGAAGCGCCGGCTGCGCTTGCTCCGGAAGCGCCCGAGTTTTCCTCGCTCATCGCAGCCTGCGCGCGTACTAGCCGGTGTTTCTTGTCGTTGCAACCGGGGAGAAACGGTGGGAGGTGTGCGCGGCGCGGCGCCCAGCCCTCGGCACCACTTTCGGTCCTCACCCAGCCCGCGCACCATCGGACTCGAACACTCATGCGTTTTGGAACCATTGCCATCGTGGGGCGCTCGAACGTCGGAAAATCGACGTTCTTGAATCGCGTCCTGGGTGAGCCGCTCGCCATCATCTCGCCGCTCCCACAAACCACCCGCGACAACGTTCTCGGGGTCGTGCACCGCGAGGGCGTGCAGATGGCGTTTCTCGATACCCCGGGTGTGCACACCCCGCGCTCGGAATTGGGGCGGCGCATGAACGCCTCTGCGCTGGACGCGGCGCGCACTGCTGACGTGGTGCTGTTCATGACCGACATCTCCGCGCTCACCCCGCCCAAGAAGGCGGCCAAAGAGAAGAGCGTGCAAGAGCTCGATCAGGAGCTGTTCGCCAGCGTGCCCAAGGACGCGGTGGTGGTGCTCGCGGTAAACAAGGTCGACGCCCTGCGCGACAAGAGCAAGCTCTTGCCCGCCCTCGTCGCTTATCAGGAGCTCAGGAACTTTGCCGCGCTGATCCCTATCAGCGTGAAAGCGGACGACGGCGTCGAGCGCGTGCTGGACGCATTGGCCGAGGCACTGCCGGAGGGTGGTATCGGTTTCGATGAAGACACGCTCACCGATCGGCCGACCAGTTTTTTCGTGCGCGAGTACATCCGCGAGCAAGTGCTCTTGGCGATGCGCGGTGAGATCCCACACGCGGTCGCGGTTTCCATCGACGAGTTCTCGGAAGGGCCGAAATCTTCTTCGATCAAGGCCACCATCCACGTGGAGAAGGTCGGCCAACGAAAGATCATCATCGGCACCGGGGGCCTTCAAATCAAGCACATCCGCGTGGGCTCACAGGCTCGCATCGGGGAGCTCTTGGGACATAAGGTCCACCTCGAGTTGTTCGTGCGCGTGACCCCGCAATGGAAGAGCATGCCGCGCCAATTGGCAGAGTTGGGCTACGAGGCGCCGGTCGGGCTAGCCAAGGTAGGATCCGCCAAGAAGCCGACGCGCGCAAAGAACAAGAAGCGCTCCGCGCCGAGGGCGAAATGAGCGCCATCGTCGCGGTCGTGGGCCGACCGAACGTCGGCAAGAGCACGCTCTTCAATCGCTTGATCGGCAAGAAGCTGGCGATCGTCGACGATCAACCCGGGGTCACCCGCGATAGGCACTACGCGCCCGCGCATATCCACGGTCACAACGTGACTTTGGTCGACACCGGCGGATTCGACCCGACCAGTGACGACCCGATGCAGCAGGGCATCGCCCGGCACGTGAACGCGGCGATCCAAGAAGCCGACGTGATCGTGTGCGTGCTCGACGGCTCGATGAGCGTGACCGGCCCCGATCGCGAAGCCGTGAAGCTCTTGCGGCGCTCGAACAAGCCGGTCATTTACGTGGCCAACAAGGTCGACACGGCCAGCAAGATCCC
Organism: Polyangiaceae bacterium; assembly: GCA_035273265.1. Classification (GTDB taxonomy): domain Bacteria; phylum Myxococcota_A; class Polyangia; order Polyangiales; family Polyangiaceae; genus PMG-095. The sequence goes on along the minus strand of DATEPG010000215.1, from coordinate 2,653 downwards.
GGCCGCCAACGAGTTATACGAGCTCGGGATTCCGGAAATTGTCGCGGTTTCCGCGCTTCATGGCCGCGGCACGGCCGATCTCGCGCAAGCCGTGGCCAAGCATTTGCCGAAGGCTGCCCGCGGCGCGCCGGAGTCGGACGAACCGGACGAGATCATCCCGCGCATCGCCTTGATCGGGCGACCCAATGCCGGCAAATCTTCGATGTTCAACCGCCTGAGCGGCAGCGAACGCGCTTTGGTCGATAATCGCCCGGGGACTACCCGCGATCCAGTGGACGCGCGCATCGAGGCCGACGGCCGCACCTTCTTGATCGTGGACACGGCGGGCATTCGCAAGAAGGCCAATGTGGAACGTGGCATCGAGCTGATCAGTGTGCTGCAGGCGATTCGCTCGATCGAGCGTGCTCAAGTAGTGATCTTGATGTGCGACGCCGTACTCGGCGTACAGGAGCAAGACGCACGCCTGCTCGGCATGTGCCTCGAGCGGCGCCGGGCGGTGATCGTGGGCCTGAACAAGGCCGATCTGCAAAACAAGAAAGAGCAGAGCGAGTCCGAGGAAAAAGCGCGCGATGAGCTGCGCTTCGCCGGCTGGGTGCCGATCGTGCATCTCAGCGCCAAGACTGGCCGCGGCGTGAAAGAGCTCCTGGATCTGGCCGCGCGCGCCGGCAAAGAGTTCAAGCGCCGGATCCCGACCGGCGAACTGAACCGCTTCTTCGAGGAGGTGCTGAACCGCCACCCGCCGCCCACCAGCAAGGGCCGGGCGCCGCGTATTTTTTACGTCACTCAGGCCGAGGCCCACCCGCCACGCTTCGTGGCCATGTGCAACGCGCCGGACTACATCACCGAAGCCTACAAGCGCTTCGTGGCCAATCAGATCCGGAAAGCGTTCGACTTCCGCGCTGTGCCGATCACGGTCGAATATCGCGCCCGGAAGCGCAACGAGAACGCGCCGGCCAGCGTGGTCGTGTCGCGCTCACGGAAAAAGCCGCGCGCGCACTAGCGCAAGGCTGCGCACGTCGTGCACGTCCGCGGGCAGCACCGGCACGCGCAAGATGGCCGGACGCTCGGCGCCGAGTAACGTTTCGAGCTGCTCGAGCTGCTCGGCCTCGAAGGCGGCGCGGGTGCGATCATCCTGTGCTGCACGCTGCGCACCTGTAATTGTCGAGGCCGAGAGTTCGAGCCCGAGGTCCCGGGCCGCGCTTTCGACCTCGGCCGCATTGGCTTGCCCGGGATTCGGCTGCAGACGATTGACCACCACCGCGTCGGGACGCATGCCTTGTTCGCGCAGGCGTGCCGCGAAGTAGCTCACTTCGTCGATCGCGGCGGGCGCCGGCGAGGTCACCAGCACGTAAGCCAAATCAGGCGAGCGAAAGGCCTTGGCGACCACCGCTGCGCGTTCGCGGAAGCCGCCGAACAGCTCGTTCAGCTCGACCACGAACTCCGCCAAGTGCTCGAGGAAGCCCTTGCCCGTGAGCCGCCCGATGCCGCGCAGGACCAAGGCCACACCGCGCGCGACGAAATTCAAGCTGAAGCGCCCCGACTTCTCGAAGGTTTGGACCAGCCAGCGCATGGCGGCGCTATCGATGGCTTCGATCAACCGCTCCGGCGCATCCAAGAAATCCAGAGCGTTGCTGGTCGGCGGCGTGTCCAGCACGATTCGGTCGAAGCGCGGGTCTTGGCGGACGAGCAACACCTTTTCCATCGCCATGTACGACTGCGTACCGGCCAAGCTGGTCGACACGTAGCTATAGATACGATTCTGCAAGATGCGGTCCCGCACCTCGGGGCTGGAAGCGTGACGCCGCACCAGATCGTCGAACGTGCGTTTGGTGTCGAGCATCAGCACCGTGAGTTGACCTGGGATCTCGAGACCTGCGTTCCGGAACAGCTCCGAGCTCACCTGCTGCTCTTCGGTGCTCATGGCGCCAATCCCCAGGCTGTCGGCCAAACGTTTGGCCGGGTCGATGGTGATGCACAGCACGCGCTGGCCCTGCTGGGCGAAGCCCAGTGCAATCGCCGCAGCCACGGTGGTCTTGCCGACGCCCCCTGCCCCCACGCAAACCACGATCTGTTTGCCTTCCAGCAGCGGACGGAGCGAATCGGCCATGTCGAGCCTTGCGGTCTACCATGGGATGGACGCGATCGGCGCCCCTCCAAAACTTGGCCCCAGCCGGCTGGGCGATAAAAATGGCCGCAATATGTTCGACCCCAAGCAGGATCGTCGTCAGGCCCGTAGCGAAAATACCCAGGTAGCGCTCACCCGCTTGCTGGAGGCGGCCAGGCATTCGGCGGCCCTGGAGGCCTTGGCGCTGGGCGACGAGCTCGGATTGCTCGTGGCCGGCGCTGGCGCGGCTGAACTGTGCGACGAGTTGGCGGCCGTGGCTCCGCTCTTCGGCTCGGCAAATACCAGCCTACCCACGACCTTCGAGGCGCTCGGCCGGGGCACCGAAGTGCGCCGCTTGGCCGTCGACGGCTGCGAGATGTTCATATCGGGGCGTGGCGACGGTCTGGATTTGGCGTTGGGCAGAATCGCCAGCGGTTGCCAGCGCATCCTGGTCGAGAAAAAAACGCGCCTTTCGCACTGAGTGAAGCGCTGCGACGTGCCCTTCGAGCCTGGCACGACTAGGCTTCGGCGGACATGAGCGGCTTCATC
>DATEPG010000214.1:0-10486 GCA_035273265.1 Polyangiaceae bacterium | reverse complement strand
TCGCTATCGGTTTTCAGACCAGCCTACACTCGCACGGACAACTCGCCAGCGAGCTTCATTGGTAAATGCATGGATCGAAATCCATTGCCCGGATCTCGCACCCAAGCCAGGTAGTCGGCGTGGTCGGCAGGAAAGAGCGCGGCGTTCCCGCACAACGCGATCGCGCCCGGCCGCATTTGTGGGGCCACTAGCTGCAGCACGGGCAGCGTGAAGCGGGGAAAGCCGTCATTGAGTAGGAAATCGACCGAGCCGGACAGGTTGCGCAAAGTCTCGAGCGCGTCGCCCTCCCGAATCTCGACGAATGCCGATAGGCCAGCTTCCTGCACGTGCGCGCGCGCCCGCGCGGCCTTCTCTGCGACCATTTCCGTTCCGATCACCCGGCCACCGCCGTTGTCGCGCACGGCCAGCGCCAGGTAGATGGTCGATACGCCGAAGGACGTTCCGAACTCGACGATCTGACGAGCCCGAAGCATGCGCGCGAGCATGTAGCAGAGGGCGCCATTGCCCGGATCCAGCGCCAGGTAGCAATCCGAGAGACTGGGCTCCAACTTGCCCCACGCCAGGGGACGGCGCCGCAGCAGCCGCGGGAGCTGGCTTGCGAACCGCCCCACCAGCTTCAAGTTTTGCTGATCGGCCTGACGGTGCAAGCGAGCCAAAACCTGCTGGGCTCTGGGGTCACGAACGGTGGCGAATGCTTCAGTGAGTGCTGTCATGACGGCTAGAGTAAGCGCCCGAGGTCGCGTACGTTACTCGCATGCCGGACAAGTCCCCCAAGCGCGGAGACAGCACGCTTCAGCCCAGAAAAATCCCTCGCCAAGCGCGCGCGCAGCAAATGAAGGCCGACCTGCTCGAGGCCGCTGCTCGCGTTCTGGCCCAGCACGGGGCGGATCACTTCACGACCAACCACGTGGCGGAGGCGGCCGGCGCGAGCGTCGGCTCCGTATATCAATACTTCCCCAACAAGGCCTCGCTGCTAGTCGCCCTGCACGAACGCGACGCCCAAGCAACCTGGCAGCAACTGGCCGCGATCCTCGATGACCGGCAGCTTTCCCCCCGCGCGCGCTTCGAAGCCTTGATCGTGGCGTTCTTCGATATCCAGGCCGAAGCGGCGGAGCACCACCGCGCCCTGAATGACGCGCAAGCTTCAGTCACCACGGCGCCCGATTTCCTCGCCTTCGAAAAGCTGGTGATCGAACGCCTAGAAGCATTTCTGCGCGACGTTCAAGCGCAAGACTCGCGCGACCACGCCTTCTGGGCATCGTTCACCTTCACCGTCGCGACCTCCGTCGGCGAGCGCATCACCCTGCGCAACGTCAGCAAGGAGGAGGCCGCCCGAACTGGCGCGGCCACCGCGCGCATGCTCGCGGAAGCGCTGCGGCTCGAGTCTTAGGCCAGCGTGCGGAGCGCAAGCACTGAGCTGAGGTGGAGGCTCGCTGCAGCGCCGTTTTGTGTACTGGGAATTGCTCGGCACCACCGATACCGGTCACTCGATTCGTTGGGCCATGCAGAGCTGCCGCCGCCCAGGCGGCCCGAGTAGTCAGCGAGCACACGGGGTGCCGTGCGTCTTGCGGTAGAGAAGTTCACGAGCGCCGTGCTCGAGGGGCGCGGCGGCGCCGTGAAGCGCAGCCACTGGACGCAACAGCTTGTCAGCCGGACCGCAATTCGGGCCAGTTGATCCGATCGAAGACCTATGGTGGACTACGCGAGTGTGTAAGAGTTACGAATTCGGTCTTTCCTATTCCACGGAGTACGAGGATTTCGTGAGCAAGGTGGCCGAAGCGCTCGCGGAGGAGCCCGGTCGGGACAAAGTGCTCTTCACCGGATTCATGCCCGGCCAAATGAACGTTCCGGGTTCGAGCAGCCTCATCCCGTCACTTTATGCTCAAGAATGCGAGGTGGTGATCGCTTTCCTCAGCAAGAACTACGCAGCGCCGGATCACTGGTCTTCGCTAGAATGGGCGGCGATCGCGAAAATGCCCCAGCAAAGAGTGTTTCTCGTGAGCTTCGACGCCGCGAGCTACGCGAGACTGGGACTTGTCAACGACATCATCGAGCGAATCGAGAAACGCGCGGCGGAGGAGATTGCGAAGCTCGTCAAGCTGAGGTGGTACAAGGTTGTCCGGGGCGCTCAGCGTCGCGTCGCTGTACTCGCCCCCGAGTACGACCTAGACTCCTTGCTAAAGAGCGCGCAAAGGCTGAAGTGTCTCGCACAACCGACACTCGATATCGATTTGAGTCATTTCGGCGATGCTCGTTCCGAGGCGCAACTACTCCACGAAGCGATCGACGCAGGCATGGCGCTGAACATCGCCCAGCTCGAGGCCAATGACCGCAACTGGGGGAACGTAGCGCTGGTCGAGAAATACCTCACGATTGCCGAGTGTGTCTACCATTGGCACGACCTGGAGGGCGCCTCGACGAAGTGGCTAGCTCGGTATGAACCCTTGCTTGAATTGACGCTGCGTGACCCGATTGCGAGCTTCGATGACAAGCCGGTCGCGGCGCAGGTGTTGAACTACGCCGGGATCTGTCATCGGATGCGCAGCAATTTCGAAACGGCGCGCAACTACTACGTCCGAGCGCGAGCCCTGTCTTCTCGCGACCCAGTTACCCAATGCGATGCGGAGTTCAATATCTGCGACATCGATCGCCTGGACAAGAAAACCCTCTTGGAGGCGGAAGAGAATGCCAACAAGGCGCTGTCAATGGCGCTCCAACTCAACGACGAAAATCAGCGCGCTCGCAAGGTGGTCCGCGCGTACGAGATTCACGGGCTCGTTTTGGCTCGCAAGGGAGAGTTCGCGCACGCCTGCGCCTTTCAGGGATGGGCCGTCGCGCGCCGCTCGCAGCTTGTCGAGCTGCGGCCATACCTCCTGGCGCTCTCTTATCAAGTCTACGCCAGTGGAATGTGGGGGAATCTCACGTTTGCTCAAGATGCATACAAAGAAGCCGAACGGCTCGCCACCTGCCTCGATGACGTACAGACGGCGGCGCGATTGCACGGCGACATGGCTGAGACTTACACACGCCTTGCGGCCAATGAACCTGAACCTCGCACGGCGAATCATTACAGGTCCGAAGCAAGGCGTTACCTGGATCGCGTGATCCAGCGCCACCAACGAAGTCCCGACAAGTTCGAACCGCGAGTGCGCGCTCAGGCCAAGCTGCGACACCTCGTGACGCTACTCGGGTCAGAACCGGTGCCGCTTGCTCCCATCCAGAACTCCCTGTCGACCTGGCGCACTTGGGTGGCGGATCTCGTCAAGTTCGACGTACGCCAGGAGACGGTTGCCTTTGTCGACGACGCACGAACTCTTCTCAATCCAGCGGCAGCGTTGGTGATCGGCAGTGAGCTCGAACAGCTCATCGATGCTCTCCGACCTTTGACTAGCGAGCTGTCGTGACCGGTTCGAATGCTTCGGTCGCGCGCCTCGCTCGATCGATCGCTAGCACTTGAGTCAATAACGACCGTAGGTCCCGGAGGTCGAGCACGCTCGAGGAGTCGGAGAGGGCCTTCGCGGGATTGTCGTGAACTTCCACGAACAGTGCATCGATGCCGACCGCTGCCGCAGCACGCGCGAGCCCAAAGATGAACTCAGGTTGACCTCCCGACACTTCGCCGAGTGACCCCGGAAGTTGGACGCTGTGCGTCGCGTCGAAAGCCACCGGTTTCGAGAAACGGTGCATCATTGCCAGGCTTCGAAAGTCAACGACCATGTTGTTGTAGCCGAACATCGTTCCGCGCTCGGTGACCAGTACCCGTTCATTCCCCGTGGCTGTAACTTTCGCAATCGCAGTGCCAATCTCGGCAGCGGCCATGAACTGAGCCTTCTTGATGTTGACGGCTCTGCCGGATCGTCCCGCCTCCACGAGGAGGTCGGTTTGCCGACTCAGCATCGCGGGAATTTGTAAGCAGTCCACGACGGATGCGACCGGAGCAACTTGCTGGGTCTCGTGAATATCAGTGAGGACTGGGATTCCAAGCGCTCGGACCTCCGCGAGTATTGCGAGCCCCGGCAGCAGCCCGATCCCACGAAACGATTCGTGCGACGAACGGTTCGCCTTATCGAACGACGACTTGTAGACGAAGGGCACGGAGAGCTCGCGAGCGACCGCCTCGAGGGCTCTAGCCATGTAAAGCGCATGGCTTTGGGATTCGATCACGCACGGTCCGGCAATCAAGGCGATCGGTGCGCCGGCACCTATCGTGACCTTTCCAATGTCGACAGACGTCGTCATCTACGAAGTCCGTGTTTGCAGTCTGCTTCGAGTCGCATGAGGTCCTTGGGGACATTGATCGAGACGAGGGGCGACTCGAGCTCTATCACGTCAAACCAGTGGCCTGCATCGACGAAGCGGAGTTGTTCCAAGTCCTCAGCCTCTTCGAGCGTGCTCCTCGGCCAGTGACGATGGAGCTCGAGCATCTCCCGCTGGTATCCATAAACGCCGACATGCCCCCAAAAAACCTCGCGATTGAACCATTCGTCGAGCGAGGCGGGGGGCACGTATGGCACCGGATTGCGCGAGAAATAGATGGCCTGGCCTGCTCGCGCCCGAACCACCTTCACCACGTTTGGGTCCAGCAATTCCTCGCGCTGCTGGATTCGATACGCCGCAGTTGCCAGAAGCGACCCACTCAAGCCGAGTGCTGCGATCCGGGCGATCGCCTGGGGTGCCAGCGTCGGGAGGTCAGCCTGCACGTTAATCAGGAAGTCGCCATCGAGGCGATCCAATGCCGACGCGATCCGTTCGGTCCCCGATGTGCAGCGGTTGTCGCTGAGCAGTGCAGACCCACCCCAGGATTCAACTAACGAGCAGAGCTGCGGTGCATCGGTGAGCACAGTCACGGAGCCCACCCGCGAGTCGATCGCGTTCTGCCATACATGCCAAAGGATTGGGCGCCCGACCCATTCAGCGAGGACCTTGTTCGGGTATCTCGACGACTCGAGCCTAGCTGGTATTGCAATGGCGGCCGTTCGGGGCATGCTCCACGATATACCAAACGCTGTTGCTGATCAGCCCATTATCTGGAGGTCGTTGTCCCGGGCTCTCCTGGCGATCGCTCAGTGACTCGCACACAGCCGGTTGAAGTCGTCGAGCGCTGATCGGGTGGGGGAGATGGGCCCGCGCGGCGCGTCGCACTGCCCGCAGGCGACTGTTGTGGCGCCCTTTGGAGAGACGCTGAAAACGGCGTAGTTCTCGAAGCGACCCGGGTGATGGACGCCAATCCAAAGCTCGTACGTGCCGCCCGTCTCGCTGGGCAAGAATGGCCCCATGCCTCCCAAGTGCAAATCTTCCGACGCGGAGAATCGCTTCAGATTCTGCTCGATCGTCGCGTTCAGCTGCTTTGCAAACGGAGTCGAATCGACCAGCGCCCACACGGCTGCTTCGCAGCTATCAGGCTTTGCGTGACCGCCCGCGCTCGAGAAACGCTTTTCGGTCACCGCATCGGTTTCTTCACGGATCGCCAAACGCGGACTCTTTACCAGCACGAGCGTCGAGCGCACGTCGCTTAGGGCGGCCGGTGACCCAGAGCGCTTTTGAAAGCCGACGCGGACGCTGTCGTCTTCGTCCTGATAGCTCGGCTGCCCGAGCACCTGTTGTGAGAAGCCGGGCGTTGCGGCGAGCGCTTTGCGCTTGCGCGCGAGGACCTCTTCGCGCGTGAGCGACTGGCCGTAGAACTTCACTTTGTCCGCATAGAGCCCAGCGAGCGCGGTCACGTCTGCTGCGTTCAGTGCAGCCGTCCAAGCGTTGAGCAATTGCTCCGCGGTCTGCGGTGCGTTCGCCACTGCTGGCGCGCTCGAGATCGGTGCAGTCACGCTCGGGGGCACATTTGAGGCCAGTGCAGGCGCAATTTGCTGCGAATGCGATTTCCCGCAGCTGAGGACCAGCATTTGAGCAATCAACAAGAAACGGATGCGGTTCGCAGTCACCGCGCCAGGCTATCACGCGAGCGCGCGTCGATACTTGCCGCGGCCCTAGCGCTGATTACTTTGCCACGCGCACCAGCTACGGCCCTGAATTCGCTCAAAGCGGCGGAGCCGGGTCCTCCGAAGTATCGGCCAGACTCGAACGACCTTGGGTGCGAGCGTTTCGCGATTGCCAGCTCGTCAGCACGGCAGTGGCCAACAAAGCGAAGCCCAGGCCCACTTCAGTCAGCCCCCACTGCGCTCTGGTGCGCGGGAGCGAAACGGTGCCAGCTTGCACGCCGAGGTGGAGATAGCTCAGCGCCAGCGGCACGAGCGCTACGTAAGCGCGAAGGCCCCAGACCATGCCCAGTAGCACCGCAGTGAATAGCGTGTCGAGCCACCAGGCGTGTGCGGGCAACACACCGCCCGCCCAACCCATGGTCCAGCCCGAAAGGTACAGCACGGATGCCGAGCCCACGAGCAATCGCATCCGTTCTGGCCGCTGTGCAAATCCGAAGTCCCTCCCGCCGAAGTGCTCGTTCTCGTTGCCCTCGCACGCGCCCGGCTCGTGTGCGGGCGACTCGATCGGCTGCCGCAAGGCACGCAGTGCCAGGGTGATCGCTGCCATGCCGGCGATCGTAGCGAAGAATGGGGGCATCAGGATCCCGCATAGCAGCGCGCCGGCGACCGCCAGCCATGCGCTCGACTCCCGCGGCATCCAGCGTGTCGACAATAGCAACGCTACGGGAACGATCAGCGTACTCCTGAGCTCGAATTCGCTGGCCCAGAACCAGGCGTGCCCAAGCGTGAGTACCGCCCAAATCGCCCACGTCGCGGACACGGTGCGCTTCATCACCGTTCGACCCCAATCGTCGAGCCCGACCAGGCTGGTGATCCGAAACGAACCCCAAAATCCCAAAGCGAACAGCGCAAATAGCCAGAGGGCCACCAGCGAGCTCATGCTGATCGCGCTGCCCTGGCGTAGGAGAGGCGGAAAGAGCAGCACTCCGAGTGCGCCCAGCGTCGGCACGAGCAGCGCCGGGCGCGAGAGCCGCACTCGCATCGCGGAGGCGAGAACCACTATCTTGGCGACGAAACTTGCGAGCCACGCTGCCCCGGCCACTACTCCGAGGCCTCCCAGGTAAGCGCAGGTCTCGGTGTGCAAGGTCGGATCGCACTGATAGACCGCGACCACCAGCGCCAACATCACCGCTGGGCGGCGCAACTCGAGGCGCACCAAGAACGCCGCGCTAGCAATCAACGCCCAAGCATAGAGCTCGGCCACCGCGGCGACGCCGACGCCGCTGTATGGGCTGTGCGAGAGCCCCTGGGATAGCTCGTTGACCCCCACGAGCACACAACACGCGCTGAGCAGATACAGCGGGTTGTATTCAATGAACCAACGACGAAAAGCGCGTTTCCAAAAGTCGATCGACATGGCACAGCAACGACTGCAACTTCAGTGCCGACGCCACTCGAGCGCGAATTGTCGGCCTTTCGCGATCAGGCGCTGAATCGTGGAGCGCTCGCGGTTGTCAGAGTGGCACGCCAGAGAGCGTGCGCTCGCAGGTATTGAAAAGACGGCACGAGACGCATTCATTACGGCGCTTTGCTGGCCTTGAGACGCCTGAAAGAGCCAGCCGTCAACGCCGGCGTGCGTTCGTAGCGCAAGCTGAGTACGACGGCACTGGCGATGAAACCGACGAAGGCTGCGATGGTCGGTCCCAAGATCATGTCGAGCGACGAGAACGCAAACCAGCCGAGTACGCCGCTCACGATCGTACTCAGTGTTAGGCGCAGAAACGCGTATCCCAAGGGTACCCGCGGTAGCATCACCCAAATCACGAGTGGTGCGCTGATGGAGCCCAGAAATGCCCCCACTTGACCCGCGATCGCCAGCAAGTCGGAGGATCGAGCGACATCACTGCTCAGGACCATCACGGTTGCCAGCGCCGTGGCGCCCGCAAGAGCGCCGACCATCGCCCCGGCGAGCGCTAGGCCCCCGGTAACCACCACCAATCGAACCGGATCATTTTGCGACATGGCTTGCCTCCACTGTTTGGCTCGAACGCCAAAGCCAGCTTCGCAATTCCGGACCAGCCTGCTCCCGATGCCGCTCCAGCGCACTCGGCCGCGTGTCATCGGTGGCATCAATTGTCGGGGATGGCCTGCCATTCGTCGAGGGCCTTCACTGACTCGCTCTTGCCCTCGGCGAGCGCGACCTCGCGCGCAGTCGCGCCATCACGCGATCGGGTGGATGGTTTAGCCCCCGCGAGCAGCAGGGCATTCAGCGTAGAGACGTGACCTAGGGCCGCAGCGATTTGCAGAGGCGTGTGCCCATTGCCCGTTTGCAGCTCGATATCTAGCCCTTTCGACGCCAGCCACGGCACGGGCTCGGGGTTGTCTACTTCCGCCAGCGCATGAAATGGGCCAAACCCGTCCACGTTCGAGCCGCCAAGGTTGGCCCCGTGGCTAGCGAGAAGGTTCAACACCTCGGGCGGCGCCTGGTGCACCAATGCCGTGATCAACACGGAGGCTTGCCGATCAGCAAGCACGTTGGGGTCGGCTCCCAACTCCAATAGCTGCGCCGTTAGCGCCGTGCTTTGCTTGATCGCAGCGACATGTAAAGCCGTGTAACCGCCGACCGTTGCGCGCGAGTTCAGCGAGTGCCCCGCGGCTGCCAATGCGGCAATCATCGAGCTATCTTCCCGGCGCACGGCCGTGACGAGCGAGCTCGTTGACCGGAGCGGCCGAGCGGGCTGCGCTGGCGACCAGCTGGTCGCAGCACACCGCGCGAAGCTGCCATAGTGACCAAAAGCCGCCAATGGAACCGACTCCAAGAGGCGCGCACCGTCCTCGCTGACGGGAAGCGGCAGGAATTGTCCGAGGGCGTGCGAACGCAGGATCCAGTCAAAGGTTTGAACCGGGTCACCAAAGGCGCCCAGCCACTCGTCTGCGACTTGCACGCGCTCGACAATCAGCTCGCCCCCTTCGAACTTGGCATCCGCCGCGACTTTCACCTCGCCCGTCCAACTGCGCGCGAGCAAGATCTGGCCCTCACGATAGCCGATGACCCACTTCTCCTCCATTGCGGAGGGACTGAAGAGCCAACCCTCCGGTAGGTCTTCCTCCGCTGGATAGCGGAGCTCGCACGCAAACGTCTCGATGGGCTCGAACGAGACATCGAGATCGGAAACGACTTTCTGGCCCCACGAGATTGCCATCGTCGCCTCGTCTTGGCTCTTGCTGGTCGAAATCAGCCCGCCGGTAACCTTGGCAATGTCCAGCACCGGCACGCCGAACGGGGTCGCTTCGGCGGGTAGCCATTCCGCCCGCTCGCCCAACTTGCCCTTGTCGTTGCCGCCGCTCCCCGATGGACTCCCGCTGCGCCGCTTTCGCCTGCTGCGGCGCGCGGTCGCGATGGAAACGGCGAGAACCAGAGCGACAACGGCCAGTGTTAGCAAGAGCATGGTCAGCCTGGGCTGAGGCTACATGACGTCGCAAGGTCCGCAACGCCGTGGCGGTGTATGCCTCAAAAGGACGAGCCTCCTTCCCGGATCAGCCAAGGCTTGCCCGGATCAGCCAAAGGCTTGACGTGGTTCATCGGTTCGCGGCTTGGGCGGGCGCTTGACCGTCACCGAGTAGCTCACTGACCAACGTTCGGATCTGGTTGGGAGAGAACGGTTTTTCCACGAGCTGGTTGGGAATGTCTTCGAGGAACTTTCGCGTTGCGGGAGTGACAGCCCCGCCGGTCACGAACACCAGGCGCTGAAGTTGCTCGGGAAGCGCGCTGGACAGCGTGGCGTAAATATTCATCCCGTTGGTCCCAGGCATCATCAGATCGCACAGGATGACGTCGTAGCGATCGCCCGAAAGCAGCAAGTCGAGCGCCTGCTTGCCGTCTGCCAGGCAGGTGACCTCGTGCTGCTTCTCGAGGATGCGGCAGAGCAGCGCTCCGACCATGGGGTCGTCGTCGATGATCAGCACGCGGCCGCGAAATCCGCTGGACGGCGGGGCTGACGTTGGCTCGGCGCTCGGCTCGGCGCTGAGCGCGAGCGTTGCTGGTGGCAGCACGATGCGAAAGGTGCTTCCAACGCCGAGCTCACTCTGTACCGTGAGCTCGCCGCCGATCGCGCTCACGATGCGGTGGCAAATGGAGAGGCCTAAGCCCGTCCCCTCTCCGATGCCCTTGGTGGTGAAGAATGGATCGAAAACTCGGTCCAGGGTTTCCGGAGCGATACCGCGGCCGGTGTCGTTGATTTCCACCACGCATCGTCCCAGGGCGTCGGTTCTGGTGGAAATGCCAACCTGATTCTGTCGCGTCTCCCCATCGGGGAGCGACTGCGCTGCGTTCACGAGCAGATTGACGAACGCCTGCGAAAGGCGCGCCTCGTCCGCCTCGATCATCGGTACTGCGGCAAAATCTTTGACGATGCGGGCGCGCTGTTGGAGCCCGCTGAAGGCTACGTTGATCGCCAGCTCCAGCAGGGGGCGTACGTCGAGCGAGGTTCGCCGTTCGTCACCGGCGCGGGCGAACGTCTTCATACCGCTCACGATCTGTGCGACGCGGGCCGCAC
>DATEPG010000213.1:0-10529 GCA_035273265.1 Polyangiaceae bacterium | reverse complement strand
CAGCCACTCGCTGGTTGGCAAATCGACACCCCGGCAGGGCCAGGCGCGCACAAGCGACTGCAGCAATCCCCGCAGCCGTTGCACAGCATCCCGTCGACTTTGTCGCAATAGGACGGGCCCTTGGGCGGAACTGCGCACGTACCGACGGTTTGGCCTTCTGCAATCGTACAATCGGCGGTGCAGCACTCACCATCGCCGGAGCAGGTGTCTCCCGGTTGAACGCAAAAGGATGAGCCGAGCTTGCAGTGTTGGGTGTCGTCACACAGACCCGAGCAACAATCGCCGTTGTCAGCGCATTCGTTGCCAGCAGTTTTGCAGGAGTCGTTGAGCGCGGTGCAGGTTTTGTCGGAGCCGCACACGCCACCGCAGCATTCCGCGTTTGCGCTGCACGCTTTGCCGTCGGAGACGCAAGCCGTGTCGGAACAGGCGCCATCGATGCAGCTCAGCGAGCAGCACTCGGTCGCGGCATGACACGCGCTCGCCGCGGGCGTACAGGTATTTGGAGCCGCTATGCAGCCGGTTTGCGAGTCGCACAAACCGGAACAACAGTCCGAACCGCTGGTGCAGGACTCGGACATGGCATGACAATCACCACCGGGACTGGTCGTGTTCGAGCCCGCGCTCGAGTGATTGCCTCCTCCCGAACCCGTGAGACCCGAGCCATTTCCCGCCTGCGCCGAGCCGTCGTTGCCCGCTTGGGCCGTCCCATCGGAGCCTGCAGAACCCGCATTGCCTGGGGTGCTTGAACTTCCGCAGCCGACCCACACGGCCGCCGAGGCGATTAGCAAAGCGGCGAACACGCGGCTTGGTCGAGTCATTGCTTGATTCATTGATTCTCCATGAGAAGAGCGGACACGAGGAGCCACGCATGGGGGGCTCCAACGTCAGTGGCGGCAGGTTGACCAGATTATGATCGGCCGCTCACTCGTTCCCTTAAGCGATCGATGGCGATTCCTAGCAATGAATATGCCAAATACGGAGAAATCTGCTGAGGAGTGGCGAATGGCGGTTCGCGGACGACCGAGCCACTGCTATCTTGGGTCCGGCTCTCGATGCGGACCCTTGGAATCGCTTTGTCGAGCGCATGCATTGCCCTATGCACGCGGCTCGCATTTGCGTCAGATGCGCCCGCGACACACGCTGTCGGCGTCCGGCTCGATGTAAGCCGGCAAGCTGGCACCGAGCAGTGCCTCGCAACCGGCGAGCTGGAGCGAGCTGTCGAGGCACGCCTGAAGCGCCCAGTCTTCGTGGGCGATTCGAGCGCGCAGCTAGTGATTGTGCTGAAGCTTGCGCTCCACAACCGAAAACGATGGTCCGCCGAACTCCGGCTGGAGGACGACACGGGCATAAACCTCGGCGAGCGCACGCTTACTACGAGCGCGCAGCACTGCTCGGCGCTCGATGATTCGCTGGCACTGATCGTAGCGCTGCTGGTCGACGCCCCACTCAGCGATCGGGAGCGGGCGCGCTCGCTGCCCTTACCAGCGCCCAAATCCGAAGCGAAAACGCACGGCTCAGCGAATGTCGCGCCGGAGAGGGTGCAGGCGACGCGCGTCGACCTTCCCGAAAGCACGCTCGCTCCACGTCAGCCATGGCGCTGGGAGACGAGCGTCGGGGCGACTCTCGCTATGGGACTGCTGCCCGGGGCAGCCTTCGGCTTCGAACTCGGAGTCAGCGGCAAGCCACCGCGCGCACCCGAACTCCGTCTCTTTGGGGGCGCGTATGCCCCGCGCGAAGCGCATGCAGGTCCCGGCGACGCCGGCGGCCGTTTCGCTGCACTTTTCCTGGGGCTAGAGCTGTGTCCGCTCGAAGGGCAAGTGCGTAGCCTGCGCTGGTCGACTTGCGCGGGCCAGAGCGTGGCTTGGCTGCGCGCGACCGCATTCGGCTACGACCAAAATTCCAGTACGGATCGCCTAGTTTACTCCCTGCTGGCGCGCGGAGCGCTGCTCTTGCACTTGGCCGGACCAGTCAGCGCACGCCTGACCGCGCGGGCGGAATTGCCGTTGGCGCGTCCGGTGTTCGTGTATGGCAGCGGCGGCGAGAACGCCGAAAGCACGGTGTTCGAAGTGAACCCGCTGATCGCGGCGCTCGAAGCAGGATTATCAATTGCCCTTTGATAAATGGCCGGCCTCACAGCCACTCACTAGTGTAGCCCCAAAATCCGCTTCTACAGAGCAGCCGGCACCATGACCGACAGCTCCCTACCGAGTGTGCGCCAAGTGTTCGACGAGCACGGGCGCTACGTTTGGCGTGCGCTTCGCCATTTAGGCATCGCCGAGTCCGAAATCCCCGATGTTAGCCAAGAAGTTTTTCTCACGGTGCATAAGAAGCTGCCTGAATTCGAGGGCCGCGCGAATCTCCGCACCTGGCTGTACGCAATCTGCCTTCGTGTCGCCTCGGATCACCGGCGCCGCGCCTACGTGCGCCGGGAGCAACCGAGCGCGGAGCCATTTGCCGACCGTCAGGCGCAGAACGGGCCCACGGAAGACACACGTCTCGAGCAGCGCGCAACCTTGCGCGCGTTACTCACTTTGCTGGACCCGGACAAGCGCGACGTACTGGTGTTGTACGAGATCGAAGGCTTCACCATGAAAGAGGTGGCTGAAATCCTGAACTGTCCGCTACAAACAGCGTACTCGCGCTTGCATGCGGCACGCGCGCGCCTACTCGAAGCGTTTCTTGCCGAGCAAGGGACTCGCCAATGACGACCCCGGAGGACCCACCGCGCTGGTCAGACGGAGCGGACGCGCCTGCGGCGCTCGGGAGCTTGCTTTCGGCAGCCAAGCGGGACGTTGCCACGGACGCGGAGCTGTCCGAGCTCGGCGCTCGCTTGGGGCCGATGCTAGCCTCCGCACCAGCGGCGTCTGCCGTCCCCCTGGTTGCGAAGCTGGCAGCCGGCGGGTTAATCGCCCTGCTTGGCGTGGGAGGCGTGTTGGCGCTCCGAGATTCACGGCCCGCGGCGGCACCCGCAACCAGCGCAGCAGCGAGCGCAATCGTCTCGGTGACTGCAGCCTCGCCAGGCCCAGAGCCAACGCTGCCTGTGCTCCCGAGCGCAGCCAGCTCCGCCGCACTGCCAACGGCGGACAGCGCGCCCATCAGCCCTTCAGCGGCCGGGGCGAAGAAGCCCGCGTTCGGCGGTGCGCCTCGAAACGCAGTCGACGCCCAAGCGGAAGCCTCGTTGCTCGAGCAGGCTCGCTCCGCACTCAGCACCAATCCTGCGCGAGCGCTCAGCCTTGCGCAGCAGCACGCTCAACAGTTCCCGCGCGGCTTGCTCGGGCAAGAGCGAGAGGTGATCGCAATTTCCGCCTTACGCCGGCTCGGGCGAACGACGGAGGCCGAGGCGCGCGCCGCCCGCTTCGACTCGCGCTACCCACACTCTGCGCATCAACAGAGCGTCGATCGTCCTAGCAGCCAATGATACACTCTCGAGGTGCATTCGACGCTCCTCTGCCTCACGCTGATTCTGGGCGCTAGCCTAAGTGCGTTCTCGTGTTCGGAGCGGGTCAACATCGGCCAGAACTTTCCGCCGGACGGTCAGGGGGGCACGGCGGCAATGGCTGGCAGCACCGGCAGCTCAGGGGCAAGCGCTACGGCGGGTAGCGACCCCTGGACGTGCCACATCACCACCTGCCAGGGAAGGGCCTATCTCTGCGGCAATTGCATCGATGATGACCGCGATGGCTTGATCGATTCGGCAGATCCGGAATGCACCGGTCCCTGCGACGACACCGAGGACTCCTACTACGGTGGCATCCCCGGGCAGAACAACGCGCCCTGCCATAGTGATTGCTACTTCGATCAAGACACCGGCTCTGGCAACGATCACTGCTACTGGAGCTCGAGCTGCGACCCTTCGTCCGTCGCTCCGGACTATCCGCCAAGCGGAGTCGAACGCTGCGCCTACGATCCGGAAGCGAAAGTCGCTGGCACCTCGGCGTCGTGCGCCGATCTGACTCGAACCCAAGAACCTGAGTGCGAAAGCTACTGCGGCCCCCTCACCCCCAACGGCTGCGACAGCTTCGGCTGTTGTGAGCTGCCGGCGGGCGGCGGCGAGTTCGTGTGGATCGGATCGACCAACGGCAACCAGGGAAGCTGCAACGAAACGACGGTCGGCGATCCAATGGCTTGCCACCCTTGCACTCCGGTACTCTCGGTCTTCAACCCGTGCGAAGCGTGCGAGGTGTGCGTTGGCCGCACGGCGCCCGCCGCGAGTTGCACGGACGCGAGCAACCGCTGTCCGCCCGGCGCGCAGGCGTGCGGGCAAGCCGGTGAGGCCGCCTGCGCGCCCACTCAATATTGCATCACCGGCTGTTGCGAAGACGCCCCGAAATAGGCTCAGCGTCGGCGCGACGGCTTGCTCGCTTTGGCCTCGGGCAAGCGCAAATACCCGCCGCTCAAGAACGTGAACATCTGCTGGGTCAACACGTCCGCGCTCTCCTCGGCGAAGCCCAGCGTCACGGCCTGATAGAGCAGCTCCTTCAACGCGCCGATCGTCAAATAGGCGAGCACCCGCGGTTCGCCATCGGCCACGATGCCCAAGGCTTGGCCGTCCTTCAGGCTGTCTGTCAGGAGCTGCACGACCGTATCGTAAAATGTTTGCAGCTTTCGATCGAAGGCCGGGTCGACGCCAACCGAGTCGGTGAACAAGATCTTGGTCATGGCGCGCTCCGCCAAGCAGGTAGCGATGATGGCGCGGATGTTTTCACGCACTTGTTCGACCACGGAGCGGCCCGGATCGTCCGTTACGATGCGGACGATGGCCATCGAAAGCTGCCCCGCGAAGCGATCGACCAGATCGGAGAAGACTGCTCGCTTGTCTTCGAAGTACAAGTAGAACGTGCCGCGGGCGACGCCCGCCAGAGCTACGATGTCGTCGATCGTCGTCTGATGATAGCCGCGCTTCGCGAACGCTTCACGGGCCACGCTCAGGATTTGCTGGCGCCGTTCGTTTTTGGGCAAAGCCCCGAGCTTCTTTTTGGCACGTGTCGTGGCCATCGTCATGAAGTGTAGTCCGAGAGCTGCGCAGGAAGGCACAGACTTCATCCCCCCGGCCGAAAGGCCTCAACTCCGCGCAAACGGGGCCGTTGTTCAGCGTCATGGGACGATCGCGAATTCGAGTCAGCTACGTAGCGTGTGTGCTGGGCGCACTCGTGCGTGCAACCGGCACCAGCGCACGGGCCGAATCTGCGCCGCGCAGGCCCACGGTAATTTCAGGCAGCGCCACGAACGCGGGCGGCGTGCTCAGCACCTCGGCGACAGGCGCGGTGATCGAGCTACCCAGCCGCGCGCGTCTGCGCGTCGCGCCGAACTCCTCGCTGCGCGTCTTCTCGGTACCGCAGCTCTTGGCTTTGACCCCCGGCGCGCGCACGATGACCTGGAGCTTTGCCCTTCAAAGCGGCCGTGTCGACGTCGAAATGCCCAAGGCTGGCCGCAACGCAGTGCTCGCGAACATGGGCAAGATCAGCGCGGTCGTCACCGCGGGACAGGTGGCGTTTCGCGTCAATGGTAGCGAGGCAACCACCGCCAACATCCAAGGCGAGGTCCGCAGCCTGTTGAACGATCATTGGCAGACAGTGCCTGTCGGCCACACCGCAACGCTCAGCAAGGACGACCCCAGCGCACTTGCCAGGCCGAGCTTACCTAGTCCGACCCTGACCAGTACGCAGCGCATGTGGATCGCTGCCAACGAGTCGGTGTCGCTGCGCGGCTTGCGTTGGACCCCCGTGGCGGGTGCGCAAGGCTACGAGCTTCGCGTACGTCGCGTGCCCGACGGCAAGGTGATCGATCAGCGGACCACCAGCACTCCCGAAGCCGACGCCGGCCTGATGCCCATCGTGCCCGGCAAGTACTCGGTCGCGTTGCGCTCGATCGACGCGCGCGGCATGGAGGGCGGCTGGAGTCCGGACTCCGAACTGCGCGTGATCGGCGTCGTGCTGCCGCCCGGCAGCTACGCGACCGAGCAAGCCATTTACCTCAGCGTGGGTCAGCAAGTTCAGTTCACCAACACGGCTGGCCTGGAGATGACCTATCTCGGAGCTGGCCGCTACATTCCTGCCGCGCAAGGCGCGGGTCTCTACGGCGGGCAGCGGACCGTGATCGGCTTCCGAATGCCGGGCGCGCTGGACACGGCGATCGCGCGACTCGAACCTCGCGGGATCTACGCCGACGTGAAAATCGGACCGCGGAGCGCCCTCTGGCCGCGTGACCCGATCTCGATCGACATTCAGCTCAAGTCGCGGAACGGCGAGGTCCCCGCGTTCGTGCAAGCGCTGCCGACCGTCACGCTTGGCCTCGACCCAGTGAACGTGGCCTTCGCGCAAGAAGGCAACACGCTGCACGCGGTCGTGCCTCCGAGTACCCAACCGGGCCCGTGGATCTTGCGCGTGGACGTGACCGATCAATATGGTGGGGCACTTGGCCACGATTTTTTGGAGATCGCTGCGCAGCCGCACCAGCCCGGCCCTGCTGTTCGAATCGTCGCACCGCCAAAAGCCCCCGCCAATGGCGCGCGGCCGAGCGGGCCGGCCACTGAGCCGCCTCTAGCCAGCCGTAACTGACGGGTCTGACACTTCCCGCGAGCCCGGCGAGTCCTGACAAGATCGTCACCGCCTGAAACAATCGCGGAGCTTGCATCCCGCGGCCCATCGGAGGATAGACTGACACGCGCGTCAGTTGGGCTTGCCGAGCGTTTGCTCGGCGGCACCTCACCCAGGGTAGAGCAAAATGAGCGGACATCGCGGCGAGCTGGTGATCGGGATGGACGTGGGATCGACGACCGTGAAAGCGGCGGTGATCGACCCGGTAAGCAAGGAGATCCTGTGGAACGACTATCAACGTCACCACACGAAGCAGCCTGAAAAAGTGCTCGAGTTGCTCGAGACGATCCTGGCCGCGTTCCCGGATCAACCGGCTGACGCCTGGAAGATGTTCGTGACGGGCTCCGGCTCGGGCCCGCTGGCAGCACCCACCGGCGCAAAGTTCGTCCAAGAAGTGAACGCGGTCACGCTGGCGGTCGAGTACAAGCACCCTGACGTGCTCTCCGTGATCGAGCTCGGCGGCCAAGACGCCAAGATCATCATGTTCAAGGAAGATGCCCAGACCGGTGCCAAGACCGCCGGCACTTCGATGAACGACAAGTGCGCGTCGGGCACCGGCGCCACGATCGACAAGTGCATGATCAAGGTCGGCGCCGAGCCGGGCTTCGCGACCTCGCTCCGTTTCAACGATCAGAAGCTGCATCACGTGGCCGCGAAATGCGGAGTGTTCGCCGAGACGGACATCGTGAACCTGGTCAAGACCGGCATTCCGAAGGACGAGGTCCTGAACTCGCTGGCCGACGCCATCGTGCTGCAAAATCTGAGCGTGCTCACCCGCGGCAACACGCTCAAGCCGCGCGTCCTCTTGCTCGGTGGCCCGAACACCTATTTGCCGTTCCTGCAGGATTGCTGGCGCAAGCGCATCCCGGAAACGTGGCGCGATCGCGGCTTCGTCTACCCTCAAGACGTACCGATCGAAGAGTTGATCTTCGTGCCACAGAACGCGGAGCTGTATGCCGCGTTCGGCGCAGCGATGTTCGGTATCGCCGAGGGCGGCGAGGCCGGGCGCTTCCACGGCGTCGCCGGCCTGCGCGACTTCATCCAGAACGGTCGTCGCGCGCGCCTGGGCGAGCAAGCCGGACCGCCGCTGTCCGCGGGCGAGCGTGAGATGGCCGACTTCCGCGAGATGTACAAGATCCCGAAGTTCGTCCCGGCTACGTTCACGCCGGGCCAACACGTCAAAGGCATCATCGGCCTCGACGGTGGTTCGACTTCATCGAAGGCCGTGCTGATCGGCGAAGACGGCGAGCTTTTGGTCAAGGCCTACCAGCTGTCCAAGGGCAACCCGATCCAAGACACCAAGGAGCTCTTGGCCAACATCAAGGGCCAAGTCACGAGCCAAGGCGCGACGCTCGAGTGCGTTGGCTTCGGCGCGACGGGCTATGCGGCGGACGTGCTCGAAGAGTGTGTGATGGCCGACGTGAACATCGTCGAGACCGTCGCCCACATGATGAGCGCCGTGCACTTCTTCGGTGACGTCGACGTGATCTGCGACATCGGTGGACAGGACATCAAAGTCTTGTTCATGAAGAACGGCGACATTCAGAATTTCAAGCTGTCCAATTCCTGCAGCGCAGGCAACGGCATGCTCTTGCAGGCCATGGCCGATCAGTTCGGCATTCCGGTCACCGAATACGCGGAGACCGCGTTCAAGGCCGAACTAGCGCCGAAGTTCAGCTACGGCTGCGCGGTGTTCCTCGATTCCGATCGCGTAAACTTCCAGAAGGAGGGCTACCAGAAGGAAGAGCTGCTGGCGGGGCTCGCGCAGGTGCTGCCGAAGAACGTCTGGCAGTACGTCGTGCAGATCCCGCGCTTGGCCTCGCTCGGGACCAAGTTCGTGCTGCAGGGCGGCACTCAGTACAACCTGGCCGCCGTCAAGGCGCAGGTCGACTACATCAAGCAACGCGTGCCGGGTGGTCAGGTGTTCGTCCACCCGCACACCGGTGAAGCAGGGGCGATCGGCGCGGCCATCGAGACGCTCCGCCGCTACAAGCGCAGCGGCGTCACGCGCTTCATCGGCATCGAGGCCGCGCTGAACCTCGAGTACAAGACGAAGAACGACGAAGAAACGGTGTGTCACTTCTGTCCGAACGAGTGCAAGCGCACGTTCATCGACACCACGCGCCCAGACGGCTCGTCGACGCGCTACATTTCCGGCTTCTCCTGCGAGAAGGGCACCGTCGAGAGCAAGGACGCGATGCTGTCGCTCATGGAAGAGCGCAGAAAAACCGCGGCGGAGTTCCCAAACATCGTGAACTACGAGGGCGAACGCGCCTTCGCGCACTTCTACGAGTGGGCGCCCATGCCTGCCGCCGGGACACCGGTGGAAGACATCAAGGTGACCAAGACCCTGTTCCGCGTGAAACGCGAGAGCGTCACCCGTCCCTTCCTACGCTCGAGCGAAGACGCTTGGAAGCGTCGCAAGCGGATCCGCGTGGGCTTGCCTCGCGTGCTCAACATGTACAGCACCGGGCCGTTCTTCCGCACCTACTTCGAGGCACTCGGCCTGGGCAAATCCAACGTCGTGTGGAGCGATGCCACTACCGAAGAGACCTGGGTCGAAGGCGGCAAATACGGTTCCATCGATCCGTGCTTTCCGAGCAAGGTCGTGCAGTCGCACATTCACAACCTGCTCTTTCACAAGCACGAGCCGGAGCGCAACAAGGCGCTCAACTACATCTTCTTCCCGATCCTCACGCACGTGAACAACTTCGTGGTCGACACGCAGGACAACGCTTCGTGTCCGATCGTCGCCGGCACGCCAGACGTGACCAAGGCGGCCTTCACCAAGGAGGTCGACTTCTTCGCCGTGCGCAACATGGAGTACCTGGACCCGGCGCTCTCCTTCGAGGAGCCCACCCTGCTCGCGCGGCGCATGTTCGAAACTTGGAAAGATCGGCTGGAGATCACCGAAGACGAGAACGACCACGCCTGCGCCGAAGCCTGGAAGGCGCTCAAGGCATTCGACCTCGACCTGCAAGACAAGGGTCGCGCGATCTTGGAGACGGTCGAGGCCGAAGATCGAATTGCGATCTTGGTGCTCAATCGGCCCTACCACGCAGATCCAGGCTTGAATCACGGCATTCCCGACGAGTTTCAGGTGCTCGGCTACCCGATCCTGAGCATTCGCTCGATCCCGAAAGACCGCGAGTACCTGGACCGCTACTACAAAGACGAGCTCGACCGCGGCGTCATCAAGAGCCCGCTCGAAATCAATCACGTGTGGCCCGAGAACTACTCGGTGAACAGCGCGATGAAAGTCTGGGCGGCGGCGTTTGCGGCACATCATCCGAACGTCGCGGTGCTCGATCTATCGAGCTTCAAGTGCGGCCACGACGCGCCGACCTACGGCCTGATCGCCGACATCATCCAAACCTCGAAGACGCCGGCGGCCGCGCTGCACGACATCGACGCCAACAAGCCGGGCGGTTCGATCAAAATCCGCGTCAAGACCTACGCCCACTCGCTGCGCTTGGCTCAAGAGCGACTGGAAGACTTGGCCGGCAAGAAGCGCGATCTGGCGCTGTCGATCGACAAGAAGCGGCTCGAACTGCTCGGCCTCAAGCAAGCGCAACTTGCCGCTGCCAAGCAGCACGATCCGGCGATCGAAAAGCAGATCGCCGAGACCATGGAGCGCGTGCGCGGCTACGAAGCGCGGCGCAGCGCCGAAGTCGAAGCGCCGAAGGGCGTGTTTCGTTTGGGACGGAAGCAAGCGGATGGCTCGATCGTTGCGATCGACCTGTCCCAACGAGCGACGGAAGCCGCCCCCGCGGCTGAGTGATGAGCGTTTTTTCTAGAGCGAACAGCAGGATTCCAGGGAGATAAGCAGATGACCCAACAAGTAAGCTTCGACGCGCAGGTGAACGTGAAGAAGAAGAGCCTCCCGATCGCTGGCCAAGCGATGGACATCGACGCAGAGCTCAAGAAGTTCGA
>DATEPG010000212.1:0-6949 GCA_035273265.1 Polyangiaceae bacterium | reverse complement strand
GGCCTTGGGCGTAGCTCATTGATCAAGTTCTCGCTCGTCGATCAGCTCGAAGAGCAGGCCATGCTCACGTTGTTCGAGCTCACCTTACGCGACCCACTGACTCGAGCCTACAATCGTCGCTACTTCGATCGCCGGCTACTGGAAGAGCTATCGTTTGCCCGCCGCCAGCACAGCCCACTCTCACTATTGATCATCGATATCGATCATTTCAAACTCGTCAACGACAACTACGGCCATCCGGTTGGCGATTTGGTGCTGGAGCGCGTCGCCTCGAGCATTCAGCGCGTGGTCAGGCCCGAGGATGTTTTTGCCCGCTACGGCGGCGAAGAGTTCGTGGTGATTGCTCGCCAAACCTCGCAGAAGAACGCACAGGTACTGGCAGAGCGTATCCGGCGCCATGTCGCGGCGCTTTCCGTCGCGCTTGCCCACGACGCAATTCAGGTCACCGTGAGCATCGGTCTCGCGGCGTTGAGCGAAGAGTCCGAGTATTCCTCGCGAGAGGAGCTGGTCGCCGCAGTCGACGCAGCGATGTACGCTGCCAAAAGTGCCGGCAGGAATCGAGTGTGCGCTGCTTCAGCCGCGCCCGCTGTTGTTTTGGCCGGTGCCTGAGCCTTGCGAGCGCGTGGCCGTCAGTTCCACCAGGCGTCGCTGAGAACCGGCTCAACGCTGTTCGTAAGGATCGTGACTTGCTGCCGAGGTCTTGAGCGGAGCGACCGGCCGTGCTGACGAAGGCGCGCGCTTTTCGCTGTTGGGCGCGCGCCCGCTGGGCGTTGCTGGGGTCGCAGGCCGCGCCGAGCTTTGCGCGGAGACTGCAGGCGCGGCGGACGGAGCTGCGCTGGGCGGGACGGGCGGGGGCACCTCCCTCTGAGTCGGTCCTGCGACGTTCGACCCCGAGCGCTGCGGGCTTGCGCTGATCGAACTCAGGGAAGGTGTCACCACCGGGGCTCGCTTCCAAAGCACGACGGCCGCTGCGCCTGCTGAGCCTGCAACTACGATTCCGAGCGTTGCTAAGCTCCAGCGAATGCGACTGGGGTGGGCCAATGGGGGCGTGCGGGAGAGCGCGGCGACCGACTGGATCTCGAGTTGCTGCGCTTCGGAGCGATGGTGATTCACGCCGATTGCAGCCGCTGGCGGAGAGCGATGCGGGGTCTCGCTGAGTCGCGTTGGTTCCACACCGAGCAGACGTGATAGCTCAGCGGCAGCCTGCCCCGCGCTGGCAAAGCGCTGCGCAGGATCGCGGTTCACGCAGCTGGCAAACCAGCGATCGAAGGCCGGCGGGAGCTCCAAGCTCAGGCCGAGCTGGCGCGCGCGCTGGCTCGCTGCGTCGAGCGGCAGCGTCAGAATTTCGGCGAACAGCTGAGCCTCGGTGCCTTCATCTCTTTGGACGGTCAGCCAATAAGAGCTGCCTGTCAGCAGATTGAAGGCGATCAGCCCGAACGCCCAAATGTCCGTGGCAGCCGTGCAGGGCTCGCCTAGGGCCTGCTCGCTGGCCATGAATTGGGGCGTGCCGCGCACCATGCCGCTGGCTTTGGTGGTCAGAGACAGCACCTTTGCCGCGCCAAAATCCAGGATCTTGAGCAGTGGCTGCCCGTCGTCGCGCGCCGTCAGGAAGATGTTGCTGGGCTTGAGATCGCGATGGACAATCGGAGTCGGTCGACCGTTGCGGTCCAGGTGCCCGTGTGTCTTGTCGAGCCCGACGGCGACTTGCCGCAGGTACTCGGCGACCTCTCGTGGCGGAAGCGCGCCGTGCTGCATCAAATGCTCGTCGAGCGTGATGCCACGCAGCAACTCCATGACCACGAACACCTCGCTCGTGGCTTGGTCGACGCCTGCATCGATGACCTGAACGATGTGATCGCTCAGGATGCGGGAGGTCACGCGCGCTTCAGCCAAGAGCCGATCGACGGAGACGTGCTCCGAGTAGCGCGCCAACACCTTGAGCGCTACCCGCCGCTCGGTGGTCAACTGCTCGGCGACATAGACCGCGCCGAAGCCGCCGCGCGCGAGCGGTGCCACGATTCGATAGCGCTCTCCGACGATTGCGCCGTGTGACAGGCTGTTCAGAATCCGACCCTCAACTGTAATAAGGCACTCTCGCGTGTAACCGCCCCTTGGTACGACCAGGCGCTCTCTTTACTTCCCGAGCGGCCGGTCAAGAGCCAGATCGCGGCTACGCCCACTCCGATCACTCCCGCGCCCACGCACAGGGTCGAAGCCAGTGCTTCGTTATTGCGGCGTTGCTCGAGCTCCTGGCATCCAGATGCTCGGGTATCTGCGCAGTTTTGGTCGACGAATTTGGCATTGGACGAGATTGCAAGCGCGCCGAGCACTCCGCCGGTCACCAGTGCCGCCGCTCCAACGCCGCCAATCACCCATGGCACCGTGCTGTGGTTGTGCGGTTGCGGGTTCGCGTTCTCTTGCGCGTTGGTGTTGGTGTTGGTGTCGGCGGCGGACGACGTGGAACCATCGCTCGCAAGCTTCCGCAGTTTGGGGATCTCGAGCACGTGGTGATCCGCTGACGCTCCGACGGTGACCTGTAGCCGAGCTGCTTCGTATCCGGGGGCGCTGGCATCGATCACCACCAAGCCAGGATCGATTGGCACCGCGGTGCCGAAGCTCGCGGCCGGCACAGGCTGCCCCGCGCGCCGAACCTCGAGACCCGGCGTTCCCCCGGGCGCGCGTAGCGTCAGGGTCGAGAGGCGAGGCTCGAGCTCGCTGGCCCGCCGTTTGGCCTCGGCCACCTGCTCGGGGCGGCTCTGATTCCGAGCGATGCGCTCAGCCGAGGAGAAATGCGCCCACGCGGTGGCCGTTCTGCCTTGCTTGAGCCGGCAAGTCGCCAGGTTGAGCAGGGTGCCCGCCGAAGGCTCGAGCGCGTTACTGGCCTCCAGCTTCTCGCAGGCAGCGCTGATTTCGCCTTGTTCGAGTAGCGTTCGACCTTCTCGGAACAGGGCCTCCGCAGCGGCTGGGTCGGCGTGCGCCTCCAGACACTTCAGCAACAGCGAAGTTCCGAGCGCGCAAGCCAGTAGGGGCCGAAGCAGCATGGGCTTCCAATTGTACACGAGTTGCGGCCTGTCTCGGGCTCGCGAAGCGGTGTAGCGACTGGTACGCCGTTGCACACGAGCGCGTCATCTCTCGTCTTCGTCTTGGATTGCGGCAAAACCACGCTATCGTTCCAGTCATCATGTTCCTTCAGCGGCTTGCGTTCGCCAGCATGCTCTGCCTCGCCGCCTGCGCACAAATCGCAGGCTTCGAGCCGCTCGGCAGCGACAAGAGTGAAAACGCGGGCGCAGGCGGCGGCTCAGCGGGCAGTTCCGCGGCCAGCGCAGGGAAGTCGCAGACTGACGGCGGCTCGCTCGGCGGCACGAACCGGGCCGGAAGCAACCATGGCGGCGCGCTGAGTAAGGGAGGCGCGTCCAGTAAAGGCGGTGCGCCAAGCAATGGTGGCGTGACCAGTAGCGGCGGAGCGCTGAGCAACGGCGGCTCGTCGAACAACGCCGGCGCGCTCAGCAACGCGGGCAAGGGCGGCACTCTTGCCGGCGGAGGCGGCGCGCCGGCAACGGGGGGCAGCACGGCAAGCGCCGGGTCTGCGGGCATGGCGCCGGTCGGCGTCTGCAACTCGCAGCTGCTCCGGAACGGCGACTTCGACGCTGGATTGCTGGAATGGCGAGAAGACTCGAACGCCCCGGGCCTTTCCGAGCTGTCGGACCTGATCGTCAAACATCCCACCGAGGGCTTGACCCTCGCCAACGTTGCTCCGCAATCGGGCAGCTACTTGGCATGGCTGGGCGGCAGTCTAGACTCCGACAAAGGAACCCACACGACCTTGATGCAAGACGTTCAGATCCCGATGAAGGTATCGAGACTCGTGCTCACGGGCTGGATTCAGATCAAGACGACTGAGCCTGATCCCAAGTACACGAAGGATCAGGTCGATCTGTCGTTGCAAGACGACAACAATTTTTGGTCGTTCCATTATTGGAAGGGCAACGAGGTCACGGCCGGCTGGCAATCCTTCAGCTACGAGGTCGCCGAAGGCCAGGTGCTGGACGTGCTGCGGGGCCGCCGGTTGACATTTTACGCCGAAGCGATCGCCGATACCTCGGAGATCTCCAGCTTTTGGCTCGATTCACTCAGTTTGTTTGCCGAGTGTCCGCACTGAGCCGTAGCTGAGCCGGCTTCTCAGCGCGGGCGCTTGCGGGGCCGGCGGATGCGGTAAGCGTTCAGGCGATTGACCAGCGTGCTGCGTGAGATCCCCAGCACCTCTGCCGCTTGCGACTGGTTCCCGGCGCATTCGCCGAGCACATCGATGATTCGCTGTCGTTCGACGAGTTCGTCGGGACTCAGGTCCGCGACTGGGAGCTCGGTGTCGCGCTCGCTGTTCGCGTTCGGCTTTGACGGGCTGACCAGGACCACCGAGCGCATCTTGTCGAGCGGCAGGTGCTCGGGGCCAATGCTACGGCCTCCACACAGCACGAGCGCGCGTTCGAGCACGTTGCGCAGTTCACGGACGTTGCCCGGCCACGCATAGTCGAGCAGATGAACCGTCGCGTCTTCACGAAGACGAATCGGCGAGCTCCGTCCCTGTTCCAGGCTCAGCCGCCGCAGAAATTCGAGCGAAAGAGGCAAGATATCCTCGCGTCGCTCGCGCAGCGGCGGAATCACGAACGTGAACCCCGCGAGCCGATAGTAGAGGTCACTGCGAAAGTCACCGCTCAGCGCTTCGGCTTCGAGATCGCGGTTGGTCGCCGCAATGAAGCGAACGTCCACCGCGCGTGGCTTGACGCTGCCCACGCTCAGAATTTCTCGGTTCTCCAACACTTGCAGCAACTTTGGCTGAAGCCGCAGTGGAAATTCACCGATCTCGTCCAAGAACACGGTGCCACCGGATGCGCTTTGCAGCAGTCCCGGTGTGTTCGAGAGCGCGCCGGTGAACGAGCCCTTCTCGTGTCCGAAGAGTTCGCTTTCCAAGAGCGGCTCCGCCAAGGCTGCGCAGTTGAGGCGCAAAAATGGCTTGCCGGCACGCTCGGATCGTTCGTGAATGCTGCGCGCGAGCACGTCCTTTCCGACGCCCGTTTCACCCAGGATCAGCACGCTGATCCCGCCGCGCGCCACCGCGTCCACCTGCTCGTACAGCTCGCGCATCGCGGGCGAGCGCAGCTCGATGCTCGCTCGCGCGCTGCCGTCTGCGCTTGCATCGAAGGCGTGGTTCAAGCGGGCGATCAGGGCACTGGCCGAGGTTGCGTCGCGCGGGCAGCCGATGACGCGAGTTCGTGCCGAGCAACCGCGCTCACCCAGCGCGCGCTCCAGGCGTAGCGCCAAGGCTTCCGCCTCCAACGCGGAGTCGTCGACCAGCAGCACGCTCCAATGATTCGCGGAGAGATGCCCCAAGACATCGGCGGCCGCGAGCTCAGAGGCGATTACCTGGGTCGGCGTGGCGGACGAGTTCGGTTGCACCTGAATGCTGATCAGGAAAAATGGCGAGCCGTTCTCCGCTCGCGAACGCTCGCACTGCTCGTCGACTCGAGCTTCGAAGTACTCGCTGCTCCAGATGTGTCGGGTCAGCGAAGAGGCGCGGCGAGCGCGCAGTACGAGCAGAAAATCGCCGACCGTGAATGCTTCACCTGGCACGAGGCCGATTTCGCTTTCGGTCGGCACCGGTTGGCCGCGCAGGATCGTGCCGTTGGCCGAACCGAGATCGCGGAGCGCGAATCCCCCTTCGAGAACGCGAAACAGCGCATGCCGGCGAGAGACGCTATTGCCGTCCAAACGAATCTCGGCTTCCGAGGTTCTGCCAATCAAAAACTCGGCTTGCTTGGGCAAGGGCACGTGCCAGACGCCCCCGTCGCCGGTCACGAGCAACTCGTAGCTTCCCACTTCCGGGACCGATTTGACGGTGGAGTTGCTCGCCGCACGCGACATGGCGCCGAGTGTACTTGAGGTCGCCGGTCAACGAAGTATATCGAGCGAAAAAAGACGATTCACGCACCTGCCATCGGTCGCAAAGTGTGCGGATCGACTTTACAAACCAGGCACGCTAGCCTCCCGCCGGTGCGCTGAAGAGCGCGCCCGGTGCCGTCAGCGCAACCGGTAGCCGAGGTGTACCGCTGGGAAGATGACCAGCGGATTGCTGGTAAAGGTTTCTCCGCCGAGAGTCACGTCAGCCTGGCCGAACGCGTAGCCCAACCCGAGCCATGTCGTTGCGTAGAAGTCGCCCACGATCTCGAAGCGCCAACCGGCATTGGCGCCGACCACGAGCTGATTGTCACGGGCCGAGAGCTGTGACCCTTGCAGACGAACGGACGAACGACTGAGGGCGCCATCGAGACCGATGAAAGCACCGCGCTGCGTCGCGAAAGGAAAATACTGGACCTTCACGCCGTAACCGTCGAAGCGAACCTCGAAATCGGGCTGCTGATGTACGAACTCAGGGACTCGCAGACCGAACACACCGAGGTCCACTCGCAGCCGGTTCCAGCCAACTCCGGCATGCAGCGAGAACCCGTCCAGCGCATAGGCGGTGGGATCGAGTTCGAGATCGGCATGGAACTCGCTCCGGGACGAACAGTCAGCCGCAGCGCTCGATTCTGCTGGTCCAGTCGAGGGCGTGGCCGCGCTCGCTGAGGCAGGGGCTGCCAAGAAAGACCAGCCTGAGCCGGCGAGGTAGACGAGGTGGCGACTGAAAGGTTTCATGACGTTTCGCCACCAATCTGCAAAATTTCCGCGCTTTGCGCGCTGACCGTTGGCGCCAGATTGATTGACAGGAGCTGCCACGAGCGCGGCGCTGGTGGTGCTGACGATGCTAGCCTCCGGCTCATGGCGGAGGTTGCGGCCAGCATTGGCGCGATGATTCTCGCGACGGCGCGGGCGATGGCCGCTGACTCGCTGGCGCTGGCCCGGTACGCCGGTTTCGATCCTTCCGGTGCCAGCGACCCGGACGCACGCATCCCGA
>DATEPG010000211.1:0-22147 GCA_035273265.1 Polyangiaceae bacterium | reverse complement strand
GAGACGGATCGTGAAGCCCATGTCGGTGCGGGACGCGGTTGGGACCGTGTCGCTGCATGGTATCAGTTATCAGTCGCCTGATGCGAGCGCTGGCAATCCCGATTGGGCTCGCATGAAGCTCGCAAGAGCATGCGCCTCGCTAGACTGCTCGCGTTCCAGGCCTGCAATCGTACCGGCACGGTCCTCGGCGCTGCGATTTTGTCCCAGTTTGAACTTCGTCTCGAGTCGATGGATCGGCATTTCAAACGCTACGATCGCGGAAAGTAGACTTTGGCTGAAATCTCGAGGTAGGTCCTCGACGCGCCAGCCATTGTCCCCGCTCTCGTAGCGCAGGACGAGCTCGCGAAGCAGGTCCTCGGTGAACGTCAGATCATGTATCACCCGCGGGTGTCCATAGGCGTGGACCGTCGCATAATTCCAGGTGGGCACTGCCGGGCCGCTGGCATACCATGTCGGAGATACGTAGCCGTGCGGACCCTGGAAGATCGCGAGCGATTCGCTGGCGCCGTCCATCAGCGCCCAGTGCGAGTTCGCCCGCGCCACATGCCCCACGAGCACTAGGCCCATGGGCGCGCGCCTCACCACCAGGGGCACCTGGCTGGCGACGATGCCGTTGGCTGCGGGGCTCACAATCGAAGCAAACGCGTAACGTTCTAAGAACGCTTCGATCTGCGCTTGATCATCGACTTTGAAAGAGTTCGGAACGTACATGATTCGGTCAGCCTTGGCAGCGCGCGGATGCGCAGTCAGTGTACGCCTTGAACGGGCCCGCAGTCAGCGGGGCAGTTGCATGAATTCTCGACCGGACCGCAGATGCCATTGCCGCATCGGGTGCAGACGTTCGCCAATGGCGCCGCCATCGTACACGCGCCGTCCACCAGGGTCAGGCTCTCGCTCGCGACTAGGTCCGGGCAACATCGAGAGAACGACTTGGCAGACGCCATGCCCCCCTCCCGTACACACGTGTCCGCGATCGAAGCGCATGAGCCGTTCCCCTGCGCCGCATAGCCGGCATGACATTCACACTGG
The DNA here is from genome assembly GCA_035273265.1 of Polyangiaceae bacterium. Lineage (GTDB taxonomy): Bacteria > Myxococcota_A > Polyangia > Polyangiales > Polyangiaceae > PMG-095. Next base: position 21,118 of record DATEPG010000211.1, on the reverse strand, counting down.
GGGTAGGGTGAACGCAGCACGGGCACCGTGCCCGGCGGACCTTGCTCCAACGCGGTGACTGGCGCCGCCACAGGGCTGCTGTCGGCGATCGGTGCAGAAGACGGTGGCTTCGCAAGCACCCCATCCGGTGTCTGTGAGGCTGCCGGAATCCAATCGATCACCTGCCCGTCACTGGTGCGCGTGCTGGCGACCGCGGCGGGATGCGGGCCTCGCAGCTTTCCATGGGGCGCACATGGGTCGGTCCCGGAACGGGCATGGCCTCCAGACGAACCCGGGGGTGTCACGCAGCCGGAGACGAGACCCAGCACAGCTACCGAGATACAGGCCTGAAACCAGCTACCGTGCGTGGAGCGCATGACGCAACCTTTGCCTTTGCAGGCGGGGTGCTGACAAGGGCCGCCGAACTCTTGAACCCGAATCAGGGCGGGCACTCGGCTTCGTTGGGTCGACCCGCACCTTCCCAAGCCGGTGGGACTCCGATTGAAAAGCGTGGACCCGAGGCCTGAGTGTACTAAGCCTGTAGCCATGCAGGTGCCCGGGAGCCAGCTCGTGGCTGCGGTGGCGGTCTGGTGGTTGACGAGTGGCTGCTGCACTTCGATGCGTCGCGGTGCTGAGATTGATACCGAACTGCGCCAGCAGAACATTGCCCGCGCGGAGCCCGCCATGCGCAGCGCAGCGCAGCGCCAAGGAGCCACGCTGCTGCCACATCGACCCCAGGGGCTGTGGTTTACGCCGTTTTGTGCCGTGACGCCGGACGCCGTTCTGCGTACTCACCCCTACTGCGTGCTGCAACCTTCGGGGCTGATTTCAGTGACTGGCGGGTTGGGTGACGTTTACCAACTCCGCGACCAGCAAGGGAAACGACGCATCGCGATTACCATCGGCGAAGAACTGAGGGGCGCGCGGCTAGCGATGCGTGACAAGACGCTATTTCTGCTGACCCCGGCGGTCACCTATCACCCAATTGACCGTCGAGCTCGGTGCCAGTGTGCAGGAGGCCCGGAATTAGTATCGATGAGCGGCTACGTGAACCTCGGCGTTGCCTTCGTGATCGACGACGCGCCCAACGCTGCAATAGAACCAATTACGGTGCCGGTGGTCGACGACTACGTTGCCTGGGACTGCAAGATGATCCTGGTGCGAAACGATCATGCTCCACGGCCAGCCGTTGCCTACGCCAACCCGCGCCTCTACGCCTCATCGAACCATTGCTTCGGGAGCAGATGACGAATCTTGTCGATCGTCACGAGTGCACCACGCTCCAGTGCCTCACGTCTGAAGTGAAGGACGCGCACAACGTCTCGGCCAATTGAGCTCGGCAGCGTGTTCTGGACGCGAGCTTGCAAGACGCTAGGACCACTGGCGCGCGTAGCCGCCAGCAGTGCTGCCGAAGTCCATGTCACGGGTAAAGACAACGTGATTGTGGGCTCTTGCCCAGGACATCAGTTCGGCATCCGACGCGCGCGGATTGCCCACGGTACTCCAATGAATGCACTCGACCCCCCCAAGCTTCCCGAGCGATGCGTGAGTCCTTCGCGCAAGGCAGAGCCGAGCTCAGGCGCGGGTGACTTTGCTGACCCAGAGCTGCAGCAACGTCTCAACACCCTTGAGCAACGGATAGAGAAAGCCTGCCTTGAGCAGAGATCCGCCCGCCTGCGCCACACTCTCCGCGCTGCTGCCGTGCGCGAGCAGATTGAAAAGCCCACTGATGCCGCAAGCAACCAGGATGACGCCCATCAGCACTCGCTCGGCGGTAAGCAAATACTGCGCGAGCGACTTTTCCGTGTTGTGCGCCGAGACCGAACCGAACGTGACTTCCGTGTGCATCTCTTCCTCCTTTCAGCGCATCCACGCTGGCGTTCACCAGTCGAAGAGCGTTCGGCCGAGCCAATCTCGCGCCTTCGACTAAACGTCGAACCAACGCGGCCCGGATCGACACGGCAGCGAATTTTTCTTCGGACCCACCACTCACGGGAGCCGGACCGCACGGCGGCCCTCAGGGCCGCAGGATGCCCGCTGAATTCACTTCAGCGGGGCGGGGGTGAAACCCCCGATGACAGCGCGAGGAGCCCGCTGCGAAGCAGCGACCCTGGCGAAGCCAGGGCTCTGAGCCACCCGCTGCGAAGCGACGTTAGTTTTGGGGATGGGGCCCCAAAACTCAGGGGTGGGGCCCCGCTGAATTCACTTCAGCGGGGCGGGGGTGAAACCCCCGATGACAGCGCGAGGAGCCCGCTGCGAAGCAGCGACCCTGGCGAAGCCAGGGCTCTGAGGCAGCTGCTGCCTCAGAGGGCGACGAGTTCCCGCACATGGATTCGAACCACGATTCAGGGATTCAAAGTCCCTTGTCCTGCCTTTAGACGATGCGGGAAGGAGGCCGGTGTCTTTTTGTCGGCTCGGGGCAGCAAGTCAACCACCGAGCGACATGGGCGGCTGGTTAGGCGCGTTTTTGGTAGCCGTGGACGCGATCGACCACGAATTTGACCGAGTCCGGGTCGGTGTCCGGGAGGATGCCGTGACCCAAATTGAAGATGTGACCGGCCGCGCCCGTGGCTCTCTGCAGAATGTCGTCGACCCGGCGACCGAGGAGCTCACGGGGGGCGCCGAGCAGCAGGGGGTCTAGATTGCCCTGCACGGCCACGTCCGCGCCCAGGCGGCTGATGGCCTGGTCTAGCGGAGTGCGCCAATCGACGCCGATGACGGTGCCTCCTGCGCGCTTCTGGAGCTCGAGCAACGTGGCCGTGTCGGTGCCAAAGTGGATCACGGGCACGCCGGTCTTCTCGAGGTCCTTCAGAATCGAGGAGACGTGCGGCAGGATGTATTCTTCGTAGTCGGTCGGTGAGAGCGAGCCGACCCACGAGTCGAACAGCTGCACCGCGTTCGCGCCGGCTTTGATCTGTGCGTGGAGGTAGCGGCGGACGACCTCGCTGAACTTGCTCATCAGCAGGTTCCAGGTCTCCGGCTCGTTGTACATCATGCGCTTGGTGAGCGCGTAGTTCGAGCTCTTGCCGCCTTCGATCAGGTAGCTGGCGAGCGTAAACGGCGCGCCAGCGAAGCCGATCAGCGGGGTTTTGCCGTCGAGCTCTCTTCGGATCATCTTGATCGCGTCGAGCACGTAGCCGAGCCCCTCTTCCGGCTCGATGACGCGCAAGCGCTCGACCGCGGCGCGATCGCGCACGGGCTGATGAATCACCGGGCCTTCGCCCTTGGCGAACTCGAAGGGCGCGCCCATCGGCTCGAGCGGCAGCAAGATGTCCGCGAACAAGATCGCAGCGTCCACGCGATGCGCGTTGACCGGTTGAAGCGTGACCTGCGTGGCCAGCTCCGGGTTCTTGCACAGCTCGAGCAGCGTGTATTTGGCGCGCAGCGCGCGGTATTCGGCCATGTAGCGGCCGGCTTGGCGCATGAACCAGACCGGCGTCACGTCGACGGGCTCGCGACGACAAGCCCGTAAAAATCTGTCCCACATCTTAGTCTCTACAGTGCCTGTGCCATTTGGGCGGCGTGTGGGGCTTTCTGGCCGCCTTTTTGCATTTCCTTCATCTCGTACTTCGACGGGCACTTGGCGAAGATGCTGGACGCTTCGAAGTGACCCGCGCCACTGAGCTTGCCTTCCACGGTCACCATCACATCCATACCCGGCATGTCGCGGAAGGTGTCCGGCACGATGCACTGCGCGAACCGAACGGGCAGCACCACGTCCTTGGATTGCATCTCGAAGCGATATTCACAGGGCTCATCGCGATGCACCAGCGTGCCTTTCACCAAGACGCCCTGGACGCGCACAGCGCGATCCGAACCGGAGTACTTGTCCTTCTCGCGGATCAGCTCGTCTACGCCCTTGGAGTACATGGCGGAGCCCTTGAAGCTGGTGAAGACCAAGGTCAGGATCGCACCTGCCATCACCAGCAAGCCGATCAGTAAGCCGAGGTTGCCTTTCTTGCGAGCAGGCGGCGTGGGGGCAGGCTCGGGCCGAGCGGCTGGGGCGGGCACATCGACAGCCGCCGCGGCTCGCTCGAGTTCTTTATCGAGGTCGCTCATCTTCCGCGAAGACTAGCCCCCGGCGGCGCACCGGTCCACCCGGGCGGCCCGGCCAAGAAAGTTCCGCTATACGCGCCGCGAAAGTGCCAGCCGCGCCCCCACGAAAGCCGCGGCGGCGCCGAAGCTCACCAGCACGGCCAGCGAGACGACCGCTACCAGCCACGGGCTCAAAGACCCGCCCAGTGCCGCGAGCCCCCAACCGATCAGGGCTCCCAGAGCGCCTGAGAGCCCGGCCTCGCGCGCCTTGGCCTTGCCGCCAAAGCGACCCACGAGCGCGCCAGCTCCCGCGCACGCAATGAGAAAAGACAACGCAACTGGCAGCACCCCGAGGACGATCGGAAGAGCGCCGCTCGCGCCGTCTGGACCACCAGAGGCCGCACGGCTGAGCCAAGCCCCGAGCCATACCCCCAGCCACGACAGCGGCAGAAACAGCGTGATGACCAAGCCTGCGCCGATCAACACCCATTGCCAACGCGGTCGCCGCGCAGCGGCCGCGTCGTCGGTGTCCTGGTTCTGCAAAACGGTGAGCCGGCGCACCATGACTTTCCCGAGCATGGCGTGGATCGTTACCGTGTGGCTAGCGTGCGGCAGCATTTCCACGATCGCTCGCGCGCAGGGTGTTCGCGCCGGACACGCGCCGCCGCCGCCAATCGCGCTCGAAGCGCCGCCGCCCGCCGAGCTGCCCCCAGCGGAATACGCCCGCCGCCCGTTCGAGCTGGCCGCCGAGTTGCTCCTCGGTTTGCCCGACTGCGCCGTCGGTAGCAGCTACAATCAGCGCAGCGACGGCATCGCGGCAGGTCCTGGATTCGGAGCCACGGCGCTCTGGCGCCCATCGCCCTACTTCGCGATCGGCGGCACGGTCAACGCGCTCAGTTTCGGCTTTCGCCCCTCGAACGCTTCGCGGCTCTCCGACGGCAGCGCCGATGGCCATTTTTGGGGGCTGCTCACGCGGCTGTACTTCTTCGATCAGGGTCGAGTCGAGCCATACTTGGAGCTTGGCGTGGGTCGCGCAGCAGTCGCCACCCGCGCCCAAGAGGCGGAGGTCGAATATCGAGAAACCAGCGCTGGGCTCGCGTTCCGCGTGGGCGGCGCGATCGAGCTCTCCTTGGGCCGTCACGTGCGCGTCGGTCCGGCCTTCGATTGGACGCGTTTCAACGTGCAGCAAATGCGTCGCTGTGGGCAAGCCAGCTGCGTGGACCTCGATCGAGCCAGCCATGGCCATGGCATCGGCTTCAGCACGCTGTCGTTGCGCTTGTCTGTGCTGCTCGGCCCGGGCTTGTAGGCGCGGGTGATCTGGGCGCCGGCAACATCGTGTACACTCCTCCGTCCCATGCGCGAACTCGAGCCGCTTTCGTTTGACCGCGCCCTGCTAGACGCCGCGCGCGAGCTCGAACGGCGGAAGAAAACGGGCGAGCCCACCGATGACGCGCTGCCCGATTTCATGCTCGACGAGGAAACGCTGCATTGGCTGCGTGAAACGCAGAGCAAAGATCCGCTCGCCCCTTCGCTCGAGTTGTGGCTCTTGCGCTTACGCGAACAGGCAGAGTTTTGCAGGCTTCGCGCCGAGCTTTCGCGCGCCCACCAAACCGAGCTTCATCCGATCGTCGAACCCGAGCAAGCGCGCCGTACACTGAGTGAACTCTTGCGACTGAGCCTGGCGCGCCCGCGCGAGCGCGCCGCGTACCTGCGGGGCTACTTCGCGTCTTCGGCGGCCGTGGCCGAACGCGTGCTCAGGTTGTGGGAAGAGCGGCAGCTGTTCGCCGAGCGCCTGCGCGCACCACTCGCTACGTTCGAGGTCGCGAGCGAGAGCATCGCGCCGGCAGCACGCGCGTTACTCACGGACACGCGCTCGGCGTTCGAAACGCTACGTGTGCGCGAGCCGGCCGAGCTCGTCGGCACGCTGCTCGCCGAAGCCGCAGCCGAAGGCTGGCCGGCACGCCTATCGCAACGTACGACGCTCGATTTACTAGGCGATCGAGCCTGGTTTCACGGCTTGCGCCTGCGGCCTTTCGCCGTGCCCGAGGCGCTCGGCGCGGGCAGCTTCTTGCTCGCGCTGTGCCACGCGGGCCGCGCCCTGTCGGATGCCGCGAACGCGCAGCGTTCTCCGTTCGTGCTGAGCCGGGATGTGTTCGACTTGCAGCGAAACACGGTGGGCGCATTGCTCGGCACGCTGCCACTGTCGCCCGAGTTCGCCACGCGCCGCCTAGGCCTCGGGCCCAGCCGAGTCCGCGATCAGCAGCGGGCGCTGGCTCGTGCCGTGCTCGTCGATCTGCGCGTGGCTGCGTTCCGCGTGCTCTTGCGCGAGTTGCTCTGCAGCGGAAAAAAGCGACTGCACAGCGAGCTGCCCGAGCTGAGCCACCAGGCGCTCGGATTCGAGCTGCCGGCCTCGGCCGCGGGCGCATTCATCCGGGTGCGCCCGCGAGACTCGCAGCGCTTCGCGGGCGCACTACTGGCGGCGTCCCGTCATGAGACGCTTTTGCAAACACACGACGAAGATTGGTTTAGGAACCCGCGGGCGATCGCCGAACTGCGCGCCGAGCTGAGTGACCCCCCACAGATCCCATTGAGCGCCGAACGACTGTCGGCCGGCGCGGGGGCTGCGCTGGCTCGCGTCCAGGCCCTGCTATAGCGAAAAGCCTATTTTAGGCTCAGAACGACTCACCCTCACCCTGGGTCAGGCTTCCCGAATCGAGATGGTAGGTGAAGCCGAACACAATCGCGGTGGCCGGATCTCCGCTGACCACGCGCCGAACGGCGATCTCTGCGCCGAACGAGGTGTCGAGGTAGCCGAAGCCCGCGCTCAGCGAGTGACTCCTCGCTCCCTCGTCGTAGCGATACCCGGCGCGCAGCGGAAAGTGATCACCCGCCAAAAATTCACCGCCGGCCATGGCCCGCAGCTTGGTGCTGTCCCAAGTCGTGAAATCGGCAACGAGATCAGCCTCGACGCTGAACAATTCTTTGCCGAAGCCAACGCCGCCGCCGACCGAGGTAGGCTGGAACGTGTTCCCCGGATTGTTCAAGTTCACGCCCACGATGGATATCGCTAGGCCGTCCGCGGGCTTGAAGGTAGCGCCGGCATCGAACGTGAAACCGCTGACGATGTAGTCACCCGAAAGCCCGCTGGAGGCGACGCTCGTACCGAGCGGACCTTCGCCGTTCTGTCGCAGCCTCAAGTAGCGCACGCCGACGCCCAGGAAGAGCTTGTTGGAGAACGGATAGGACATGCCGCCGCGAATGTCGGTCCAATTGCGGTTGATGCCGTTCGTGTCTTGGGTGTTGTAGGTCGCGCCAATGCCGCCGCCGACACGCGCGCTGGAGCCCACCGAATCGACCGCGGCAACGCCATAGCTCTGGCGCCCTGGTTCAGGCCAAACCTGCGCCAAAGCAGCCAAATGGTAGACGCGCGCCGCCGACATGTTGGCCGGGTTGTGGAACAGCGCTTCGGTCGAGTTGCTGAGCGCGCGCACGGCACCGTTGGTCGCGGTGATGCGCGGCGTCTCTATCTCGTTGTAGTTGTAACCGACCTCTGGAGGCGTGCTGCTCTTGTCTGCCCGAGCGCGCAGAGTCACCGACGATGCGCACACACAAACGAGTGCAGCGAGTACGACTCGCACTCGTGATCGCGATCCGAATCGGGGACGATGATTTCGCACGTGCTCCAGGGAAACGCTCCGCATCTCGTTCGTATTCGAGTCGGCTTACCCTCGTGAGCAAAGCGCGGCCAACTTTCTCGCGCGCGCGATCTTTTCACGAAGCAAACGAAAACGAATGCGGCCGTTCGGCCAGCGTGCGCGATACTTCACAAAGACGATCTTGGGACAAGTTTTGTGGCGTTGCCTCTTGACGCCTCAAACACCGAAAGTTTCGCCCTCATCAGCGCGCAGGCGTGCGCGCGATCAAAGATTCTCTTCTCTCTCTGCGAGGTTACTGATCACGCTCAGATGATCGCCACAGCAAATGACGCATCACCGATCAGAGCCGTGTTACGATTGCGCGTCTATTTGGCGGACTTTCGTATTTTGAAAATCTTAGGATTGAACTTTGAATGAGGTCGGTGCTAGCTGCCTCCCCGTTGTCGCTCGGCACTGTCGTGCACCGATTCGAGAGCGGTTCGTCGTCCGATGGAGAACCCGAACTACGTCCCGCTCGAAGGGGTTATTCTTTGGTTGGGCCTCTGGTGAATGCCGGAGAATTCAGGCGTGAACGTGCTTCAAGGCTCTCCCTATCCACAGCTTGTGGATAAGTTGGGGAATTTTAATCTAGTGACGATCGAAACCCCACAAACTCACTCCTTGAACGCGAATCTTTCCACACCCCCTGGGGAACACCTGTGGACAGCTGCTCTCGAGCAGACCCGCAGCCGCTCACCCGCGTCCTTCGAGCAGTGGTTCTCGAGCGTCCAGTACGACGGCTTCGAGACCGGCGTGCTCTCGCTCACCGCCCGCGACGAATTCGTGCGCGATTGGGTGAAGGCGCACTTCCTGCCCGATCTGCTCAGCCATTTGGCGCGCTTGGCGGGCGAGATCAACCCGGCCGGTTTGCGGGTAAAGTGGAACATTTCCAACGGGCTCGATCGTCCGGTTTGCCAACCGCGTCGTCGTCACTCCGAACCGCCCGCCTCGATCCCCCCCAGCGCGGGTCCGACGAGCGGCAGGCAGCGTTCTGAGCGGCCGTCACGCTACTCACGCGCGCAGTTGACCGCGGTGCTCAACCCGAAGCACACCTTCCCCAACTTCGTGGTCGGCCCGTCGAACGAGCTCGCGCACGCCGCGGCGTTCGCCTCTGCGGGCGGCGGTGGCCCTCGCTACAACCCGCTGTTCATCGCGGGCGGCACGGGCCTGGGCAAGACGCACTTGATGCACGCCATCGCGCACAAGGTGCTCGATGAGCGCCCGGATTCGCGCATCGTGTACGTCTCCGCCGAGCACTTCACGAACGAGTTCATCGAGGCGCTGCAGCACCACAAAATGGACGAGTTCCGCGCGCGCTACCGCACGGACTGCGACCTGCTCTTGGTCGACGACATTCAGTTCCTGGCCGGCCGCGAGCAGACGCAGGAAGAATTCTTCCACACCTTCAATGCGCTGCACGACGCGGATCGCCCGATCATCGTCACCAGTGACAAATATCCCCAGCAGCTGCAGCGCATGCCAGAGCGCCTGGTGTCCCGTTTCACCTCGGGCTTGGTGGCCGACATTCAAACGCCGCAGCTCGAAACGCGCGTGGCGATCGTGCGCAAGAAGGCCGAGCTCGAGGGCATCGAGCTCTCGGATGAAGTGGCGGTGATGCTCGCGCAAAGTGTGCAGAGCAACGTGCGCGAGCTGGAAGGCGCGCTGATTCGCCTGGCCGCCAAGTCTTCGCTCACCGGACGCCTGATCGATGAGGAGTTCACGCTCGGTGAGCTAGCAATGGTGTCACCCCGCCGTCCCGAGCTGATGAGCGTCGAGGACATCCAGCGCGCGGTGTGTGGCCACTTCCGCCTCTCGAACTCCGACTTGCTCAGCAAAGATCGCCACAAGAGCGTGGCCTTCGCGCGACAAGTTGCGATGTACCTGTGCCGTCAGCGGCTCAAGTGCAGCTTCCCCGAGCTCGGCCGCGCCTTCGGCAACCGCGATCACACGACCGTGATGAGCGCAGTTCGCCGCGTGGAAGCGCTCCGCCAACGCGATCCGCAAGTCAACGCGCACCTCGAAGCCATCGAACAACGCCTCGCCTCCTCCGAAGGCTGATCGGCGCTCTGCCGAGAGAGCGGACGATCGCGACCCAGCATCGCAACTCCCTGCGCTGCTGGGTCCCGGCATGGCGGGCCGCTACTGATCAAGATCTCAGCCCCGAGCCCCACACCGGCGAGCCCCCAAGCGGCCGTGCGCGCTCCCGGAAGGTCGCCAAGATCGCCAAGCGAGAGCGATTGGGTTTCGCTCAACTCGTCGTGTCGCGTCGTGATGGACGGTAAAGTGCACCCTTCACGGACTCACTCGCCTCCGCACAATCGCCACTTTGCTATTTGCTACTTCGCTATTTCCGGCCGTTCTGGTCGTTGAATCTCGAGCCAGGGTTGCAACCTGCTAACCCCAAAAATTTCCTCGAGTCCTTCGGTGTGGTGCCACGCAGATGGCCGCCCCGAGCTCTTGGCGATCTTGGCAATCTTGGCGATCTTGGCGATCTCAGGGAAGGCGTTCCGGAGACGAACCCCGGTTGCCGCGATCCCGTAGGCCGCCTCGTTCGGTCGCTATTGTGAAAGGCAGCTAGGGGATGCAGATGCCATAGCCCGTGAACTCCCAAGCGCCGTTCGGGCACTTGCTGTCGCAAGCACTAGCGGCAGGCGCTGTGGGCGCCGGATCGCAGTACGATTGGCAGAATTGTTCAGCCTCTCCCTGAATGCCGACGCACACGCTGCCCTTCTCGCAAGGGGCGTCGAAGGGCAGACAAACCTCGCCCAGCTTCGCAATGCCTGGGACCTCGCAGCCCGTCGCCTCGACCCCCGTGCAGGCTCTGCCGGTGGCGCAGTCCTGCAAGAGCGGATTGCAAGCCCCGCCGGCTCCGCCCAAGCAGAACGCGCCCAGCTCTTTGAGTGTCTCGAAGTCGGTGATCGGATTGTTGCTCACCGGGCAAAGCTTGGCGCACGCGTTGGGCGCGTTGGCGTTCAGTGGGTCGCAATACGGCGCGCACACCCACTTCGAAAAATCAGCCGCGGTCGGCACGCAAACCGAGCCGGACTTGCACTCTTGATCCTGCTCACAAGCGGCGCCGTCGTCCAACACGCCGGGCGGCGCGCAGTAGAGATCGCGGATGCCGTAGCAGGCCAACCCAGCCGGGCAGTTCTGGGTCTGAGGGTCGCACAGGTGGTAAGTGGGACAGGTGAATTCCAAGGCTTCATCCGGCACTCGGTCGTGGCGTGCGCCGACGCGACAGGACATGCTGGCTCGCCCCCCACTGAGCTTGGCAAACGACACCCAGTCACTGTTGGTGGACGTGATCTCGCCGCCGAAGATCGCCGCCCACTCGGCCACCCGATCCAGGATCGGCTGCGCCGCGGGAGCAGCAGTCAACAGCACGACCGCAGCCTTGAACTGACGCTTGTTCGCCGGCAACGCCGGAACTTCACCATGGCGCGCCACGATGTCGCTGATCTTGAGCTCGCTCAGGCCTGCGGCATCGATGGTGATCTTGCCGTTCGTCTCCACCAACGTCTCGAACGGGAAGTCGGCGCCGTCGAAGCGAATGATCGGGCTGGGCACCTCGGCCGCGGGTAGTAGCCCCATCAGGTACAGCTCGAGCGGGCCGAAGGGCTGACTCCAGGTGTTCGGAGAGGCCGGAAAGAACGTGTTCACGGTGTAGTGGTAACGTCCGGTCGCAGTGGGTGTGCAGTTCGGTGGTTTCGCGCCGACGGGTGTTTCGCAACCCAGCGACGCGGCGTCGAAGCCCCCCAGCTGTCCGTTGGCGCCCGTCAGGCCCCAATGAGCTGCATACTTCGTGTTGACGTCGTGACCGAAGCCCAACTTATCGTCGAGGTGCACGCCGTAGTGATGCGCAAATTCATGGGCAAAGGGCGGAAATTCCTGGAGGCTGCCGACCTGAATGCCAACCACGCTGCCCAAATGGGCGGGGCCTCTTCCAGTGCACACCGGCCGCTCCGCGCCGGTGCCGGGCAGCGATGGCTTGCTCACCCAAGTGTGTAAGCCAGCCACGCTCGTGTTGAGGGCGTGGTCGCTCAAGAAGAAAACGATGTCGTATTCGTCTGCGTAATACTGATAAAAGTGGCGCGTCGCCAGCTCGAGAGTGAGCTTACCCGAGCCGCCCTTGATCGGGTCTGCCTCGAGAATGTAATCGTCCAGTGCCTGGGCTGCGGCGGGGTCGACCAAATTGACGATGCCCTTGTATTCGCGACCGTCGCCGTTCGAAAGCAGGCCATCCGTAGCGCTGCTCAAACCAGCCATGCTTTGAGCCTGGCCTGCGTTGCCCGCGCTCGATGCGCCGCCACTCGACGCGCCGCCACTCGATGCGCCGCCGCTGATCGTCGTCCCTGCCTGCGCTGCCTGCCCCTGGCCAGCGGAGCTGTTCGGCGGCGATCCGCCGTCGTCGCTGCTGCACCCGCAAGTAAACGAAATCAACGCCGCGCCTAGCCACTCACCCCATCGTCGCATGCTGCTCCTTGAGTTACCGGTCGAGCCCCCAACACCTACGCAAGGCCCCGCCAGATCCTTTCCAGGAGACGCTATTTGGGCTTCGGATTCAAGCGCGTTCGGGGGTGCACCGGCGAAACCTGCTTCGAACGAGCCGCTCGGCCATCGCAGGTTCGCGCTCGCCGCTCGCAGCTCGCAGCCGGGCCGCTGCTCGGTAGCCGTGCGTTGGCGCTGGGTCCATCTGGGGCGCCGAAGGCTGCGCTTGGCATGAAGTCAGGCTCGAGCGTCAACACGAGTGTTTGCGATCATCGAACACTCGAGCTTCAGTCGATCATGCCAGTAGCTCGAATCCTCCTAGCGAGTAGAAACAGAAGAGCCAGCGCAACCCGCTCGGCACTTCGGATGGGCGCTCTCCGGCTGTTCGCGCAGCCCGCAGCCCGCAGCCCGCAGATCGGGGACTTAGGATCCTGACAATAACGCAACGCTCAGCTCTTCTGCTTTGCGCCGCTCGGAGTACTAACGAAAGCTGGGCTTGGGTCGTTCAAGGCAGATGTGTCGAACGGCGAGAGTGGGAAAATTCTCTTGGGCGAACCTGTGTATCAGGACGCCCAGCATGTGATGGTCATCTGCGAAAACGCGATCTTGACCTGCTCGGGCGAGTCGCCGAATCCTCGATACCTCGAAGCGTGGGCGCGGACGGTCGAGCTCGTGTCCGATCAGTTTCCGACGGGGCTGCTGGTGCTCACGATCATCGACAGCCGCGTGCGCCCGCCAGACGACCGCTCCAAGGCGCATATCCGCAGCACGGTCCTGCGTCACGCCGCCGAAATCCAGGCGTTTGCCTACGTCGTCGAAGGTGAGGGATTCGGAGCTGCCGCCATGCGCAGCGCGGTCTCGCTGATCAGCCTCGCGGCCAGGTATCCCTTTCCACAAAAGGTCTTCGGACACGTGGACGAGGCCGTGCACTGGATGCTGAGTCGCCCGAGCCCAACATTCGAACGGCGCGCGCCCGACGCGGTCAAGCTGATCAACGCCGCCAACTCCCTACGCGACCAGCAGCGCACCGGCGCGGCGCTTGGCTGACCGCGGGCCGTCCTGGGCTGGCGCGCACGTTCCCGCTGGCGCTGGCGCCGGCGAAGTCTACCCGGCTCGCGCGCCCTCATCGCTCAAACGCGCGTGTTCGAGCAGCAAGCCCATGAGCGTGCATTGCAGGAGATCGGGCCCCGCGACCTCACCGGCGGCAAACTCGAATTGACCCAGTTTCCAGCTCAGCAGTTGGTTCATCAGTGCGCGCGGTGACACGCCCGAAGCGTCTTCCTCGGTCTCCGCACGGAGGGGGCGGCCATCGGCGATGAACACGCGTGCGGTGGTGGTTCCAACCAGCAGCAGCACGCCGGACTTCCGCTCGAGCTCGAGAAAGTTGAGCACGGAGGGCAGAGAGACTTGCTCGAGGTCACCGCGCAGCGTCTTCTCGCGCACGGGGCTACGGTTCTTTTGGCCGAGACGCATGATCATGCGATCGACGCGCATCAGTAGGAATTCGCCCTTGCAAGGCTTGCCCAAGAAGTCATCGACGCCGAGCTGATAGGCGCGCAAGCGCTCTTCTTCACCGCTCAAGGTCGTGAAAAAGATGAACGGGATCGAGGACAAGGTGGGTCGCGCCCGAACCATGCGCACCAACTGCCAGCCGTCCATCTTCGGCATTTGAACGTCGGACAGAATCGCGTCCGGAGGCGCCTTCAGGCACGCCGCCAGCGCGTCGAGGCCATTGGCGGCCGTTCTCACGACGTCGCCGCGGGCGCGAAAGCACTCGGCTGCAGCCTCCAGCGAGAGCCGGTCGTCGTCTACCAAGAGCAGGTTCAGCGCCCGGCGAGCGGGCGGAGGAAGCAAGCTCGACTTCGCGGGCTGTCCGGCGATGAAACGTTCGATCCGCCCGCGGCAGTCCTCTTGGAGATCGAGAAACTCCAAGCCCATGCCGGCACGCTTGCCCGAGCTCGCCGCTGCCGCGTCGTCACGGACGTAGACCACCCGACAAATCACCGGAATTTCGCCCCCGTTTTCGGGCAGGTCCAGCATCAGTCGAACGACGGCGTTGAGCGGCAGGAAGGCCCGAGTGCACAGGAACACACCGCCTTTGGACAAGTCGCTGCTGTAAGCGACCACCAGCTGGTCCATCGTGGCGTACTGGACGCGAAAGACGGCCTCGATGCGCACGTGCTCGCGCTCGGAATGTTCACCGTCAGTCGGCACCTAGCAATAGCTCCCGTTGCGCATGGTCATTTGGCGGTTGCGCCTGGTCGAGTTGAACGGCCGAGGGCGCAGATTCTTTTGCTCCTTTTCTCGCAAACGTTGCAATTTTGCGGATCGGCCGGGCCGACGGCAGCACAGTGGCGGCGCGAGCGAGACACACTGTGCCCAGGAGGCGGAGAGTGTGCTACTTGAGCCGCGCTCGACGCCGAAGCTCAGGCGATCGCCACGCGCCGCCTGACCATATCGACGATTAGAAAGACTTGGTCTTCGTGTCTGCGGCGGCTGCGGGAACCAACGCCGGTGCCGCAAGGGGTGCGCTAGCCACTTCGGGCAAAGGCACGGGTAGCACGACGCGCGATTCGGGCACACCGCCGAGGGTCATGCCGATGCGGACGGCGATCGCCGCGATCACTTCGCTCGCTCCCGTGCCCAGCGGCGCGCCATAGGCGAAATCCGCGCGCGAACGGGACGCCACTTGTTCGCCGGCCAGAGTTTTTCCGTCTCGTTCCAGACGCCACTTGCCGCGCGCGCCAGCAGACCAGCCGGGCCTCTCTGGGTCGGGGGGAAGCGCTTCGAGATCGAGATCGATGTGCAACACGTAGTCACCTGGGCGTACCTCGCGCGCGCCCACCTCCACGCCCGGGAAGCTGGTCCAGAGCGAACGGGTGAGCGCGCCCCCGAGGGTGCTGCGCAGCCGCTCGAAGCACAGTAGGCGGGCGTTTCCGGGAGCCACGCACTCATTTTCGGGCATCCGCTCGGCAACCTCGATCCAGAGCCGGTTGGCATGCAGGACCGTGGGCGCCAGCGGTGGGAGCTCAGCCGAGCGGAGCGGGGCGCGGTGTTCGAGGCTACAGCCGCCGCTGGCCAGTAAAAAAAGGCCCAGTCCCAAACCGAAATAGACTCCGGAAAACTTGGAAATCATAGTTTTAGAACGATATCGGAAGCGTGTAGGCGAACGCCAAGTTTCAGGTGATTTGCCGACCGGCAGGGCGTTCGTCGCCGGCGGGCATGATGGGGCGCAGGCTCCGCCGGCGGGCGTGATGCCGGTCCACCTCCGCCGGCAGGCGTGTGCCGGTCCGCCTCCGCCGGCAGGCGTGATGCCGGTCCACCTCCGCCGGCAGGCGTGATGCCGGTCCGCCTCCGCCGGCCGGCGTGATGCCGGTTCGCCGCCGCTGGCGGGGGTGAATGGAGCGCACCCTCGCCGGCGGGGGTGATGGCATTCGGTCGCGTCTACGAGGCGGAGCACGCCGACGTGGGTCGTGAGCTCGTTCGCGGTTCGACGTTGTGTACCGTGCGGCCTGCGACGAAGCGTGAAGCTGCGCAACGCTTGTTGAGACGCAGCAAGAATCGTCTGCGGTTGCCGCGCGGTCGTTAGCTAGCCTCGGGCCCGACTTCCGCCGTGGCGTACATCGCTTCGGCGATCTCGAAGGTGGCATTTTCGAGTCGTGAGTACGCTTCACGCACGGTTTCCAGGTTGGCGCCGGTTTCGAGCATCTTCGTCAAGACTTTCACTTCTTGCCGCACGTTCTCGAGCTTATCGGCCGAGAGCAAGTCAGCGTAGGCTTCTAGCGCTTGCTCGGTCGTGTAAATCAGCGTCTCGGCTTGGTTGCGCATCTCCGCTAGATCGCGGCGCAGCTGGTCCGTCTCTTTGAAGCGCTCGCCCTCTTGGACCAAGGCGTCGACCTCGGCTTTGTTCAAGCCACTGGTCGCAGTCACGCTGACGGCTTGACTGCGGCCCGTACCGAGATCTCGCGCAACGACCGACAGGATGCCGTTGGCGTCGATCGAGAACGTCACTTGGATTTTGGGCACGCCACGCGGAGCAGGCGGGATCCCGGTGAGCTCGAAGCGCGCCAAGCTCCGGTTGTCCTGGGCCATTTCGCGCTCACCTTGCAGCGCGTGGACGGGCACGAAAGATTGATTGTCGACGCTGGTCGTGAAGATCTCGCTCTTTTCCGTGGGAACGGTGGTGTTGCGGGGGATGAGCTTGGTCGCCACTCCCCCACCCGTCTCCACGCCAATCGATAGCGGAGTCACGTCCAAGAGCAAGACTTCGTCGATCGCGCCGGACAGTGCGCCGCCCTGAATGGCCGCACCGACGGACACGACTTCGTCCGGATTGACGCCCTTGTGCGGATCTTTGCCGAAGAACTCACGAACGGCTTTTTGCACCGCGGGCATGCGCGTCATGCCGCCGACGAGCACGATCTGACCGATACCCGAAGCGGGCAGCTTGGCGTCAGCCAGCACGCTCTTGCACGCATCGATGGTGCGCTCGACCAGATCACGCGTCAAAATTTCGAGCTCGCTCCGCTTCATGGTGCGCTCGAGGTGCAGCGGTCCCGAGGGGCCCGAGGCAATGAACGGGATGTTCACCTCGGTCTCGTGTGACGAGCTGAGCTCGTGCTTGGCCTTCTCCGCTGCCTCGCGCAAGCGCTGCAGCGCCGTGCGTTCCTTGCGCAGATCGACTTGATGCTTGGCTTTGAACTCGTCACTCAATAAATCGATGATGCGCCCGTCGAAGTCTTCACCGCCCAGGTGGGTATCGCCACCGGTGGCCTTGACGCTGAAAACACCGTTGGAAATCTCGAGCACCGAAATATCGAACGTGCCACCGCCCAAGTCGTACACGGCAATCACCTCGGCCTTTTGTTTGTCGAGGCCGTAAGCCAGCGCAGCTGCGGTGGGTTCGTTCAAGATGCGCTTGACCTCCAGCCCGGCGATGCGCCCTGCGTCCTTCGTGGCCTGGCGCTCGGCGTCGTCGAAGTAAGCGGGGACGGTGATCACCGCTTCGGTCACCGGCTCGCCGAGGTAGGTCTCGGCGACCTCGCGCATCGCCGTCAGCACCATGCTCGAGATTTCTGGCGGAGACAGCTTCTTGTCTTGGATCAGCACCCAAGCATCGCCGTTGTCGTGCGCGACGATGTTGTACGAGACCGACGCCTTTTGGCGCTGCACGGCGGGAGCAGAAAACTTCTGCCCCATCAGCCGCTTCACGGCGTGAATCGTGTTTTGGGGGTTGGTCGTGGCCTGTCGCTTGGCGACCTGACCGACCAGGCGCTCACCCTTGGCGGAGAAGCCCACGACGCTGGGCGTGGTGCGCGCGCCTTCGCCATTGGCAATGACTTTGACTTCCGGTTGGCCCGCTGCGTTCGTTCCCTCCAGAACGGAGACGCACGAGTTGGTCGTGCCGAGATCGATACCGATAATTTTCCCCATACCGTCGTCAGACAAGCATAGCGCGGAGCTCGCGGCTCAGAAAGCGATCGCGCGGATCGCGTATGTAGGTGGAGCGCCCACGCAACGCGATCGGCGAGGAGTTTCAGTTCGGTTTGGCTTTTGCAACCACCACGATCGCCGGGCGCAGGAGCTTCTCGCCCTGCAGGTAACCGGCTTGAACCTCGTGGATCACGGTGCCCGGCGGATGCTCCTCGGTCTCGAGCTGTTGCACGGCCTCGTGAAACGCCGGGTCGAACGGCGCGCCCTGGGCCTTGATCCGTTCGATGCCGATTTTCGACAGGGTGTCCAAGAACTGCCGCTTGACCAGGCCGATGCCATCCGCCAGCGCCTTCACGTCCGTCGCGGTTTCGGCGTGCGCGGTCGCGCGCTCGAGATTGTCGAACACCGGCAAGAGCTCTTTCAGCAAATCCTCGCGGGCGCGCTTCTCCGCGTCGGCCAGCTCGCGCCGCGAACGTTTTCGAAAATTGTCGAAATCAGCGGCCGTGCGCAGCAGCTGATCGCGCAGCTTGGCGCTCTCTGCTTTGGCCTCCTCCAACGGGTCGACGACGACCTCGACGGGGGGAGCGACTTCGTCAGTCGGGGCTTGAGGGGCGGGGACTTCAGCGATCGGGTTCTCTTCGGACACGGCGCGCGGAGTATAATCACTCGCGCGGGCGTAGCTAGACCGAAGCGCGCGGCCCCTGCGCAATGCTCGAATTACTGTGTCGGGCGAACTTCTTGGGGCGCTTCTGCGCACGGCGCCTGGCGCAGCGCGGTCAACAGCCCTCCAGAACTGTGTGCGTGGGCGGCCGAGGGCTGCGGGTTCGCGGCAAACCAGGTGTCGATGCCACCCGGGAGCACCCAGAAATTCGCCGTCGAGGGCAGCGCTTGGTAGCTCGGTGCGGCGCGCTGCTCGCGACCATAGCCGGTCGTTTCCAGCCAAAAGCAGGTGCTATCTGCGGCGATCGCAAACAGGTGCACGGCGCCGCTCTGGAAATCGACCGAGTTCGAGCCGAGGCTGGCACCGTCTACGGACGAGACCACCGAAAGCGTGTGCGCGCCGGCCGGTACGCGCAATAGCGCGCCCCCGGCCGGACTCTCGTTGCTCGTCGAATCCACGGACGATAGCCAATTTCCGTCGAGCGCAACTTCCACACGCGTTGGACCGAGATTGAGGACACGGAGCAGCGGGTGATAGACGAAGAACGACAGACACGCGGCGCCCAGCCCGAGCACCGGCCCCGCGCTCAGCCAGGCCGATCCCCAGCGCTCCACCACCCGCGCGGGGCTCAGCGCTCCACCATTGAGCGAAATGACCCGCTCGGCGTAGCTCGGCGCCGCGCACCACAAGCTGTGCCCCTGACCCCAGAACACCGCCAGCCCGCGTGCGGAATGCGGCGGCTGCACGGGCCGGGCAGGCAAGAACGCCAACGACAACGGCAACAGCGAGAGCCCGCACACCGACAGCAAGAGCGGCAGCAGGCCGAGGCGGGGCGCCAAGAGCGGCAGGCCCGCGGCGCTCGACAACGCGAGCAGCACGGAGGCAAGCGTCAAAGACAGCACGCGCGAGGAGCTGCTCGCCTGATGCTCGGCGCACTCGTCGCAATAGCCCACGAGCAGCGACGCGCCGTCCGCGCGCTTCAGCGCAACCCGATGAGTGGCGGCTTGGGCGCAACAAGCGCATTCTTCGGGCAGCAGCGTGGTGCTCGGCGAGGCCGAGGCCGGCAGCGCAACGCTCACGCCGTCGAGCTGGGACGGTACGGTGGTCAGGCGCGGCACGCGCATGGCCCAAGCGTAGAGCAATTCGCGCGGGATCGCTCTTGTCTTGTGTGTACGTGGCGGCAGGGTTAGCGAGAGGCCTGACATCGATGGCAGCACAATGACAGAGCTGAACGAACCTCAAAGGCAAGCGGTAACGCACGGCGAAGGGCCGCTGCTCGTGTTCGCGGGGGCCGGCAGCGGCAAGACGCGCACGATTATCTATCGCATCGCCAACTTACTGGCCTCGGGCGTGCCGCCATATCGAATTTTGGCGGTCACCTTCACCAACAAAGCCGCGGGCGAGATGAAGTCGCGCCTGTCCGAGCTCGCGGGCCCCGAGGTCACGCGTGATTTGTGGGTGGGCACGTTCCACTCGGTGTGCGCCAAGTTGCTGCGTCGTTATTCGGAAGAAGTCGGCCTCAAGCGCAATTTCGTGATCTACGACGACTCCGACCAAAAAGCCGTGCTGACGCGCGTGGTGCGCGAGTTGAACCTTTCCGATCAGGAGTACCCGCCCAAGCTGATGGCCTCGCTGATCAGCAAAGAAAAGCGCGAGGGTCGCGGCCCGAGCGAGGTCAAGGGCGACGCCGGATTCAACGATTCCCTACCCGATATCTACGTGCGCTACCAAATCGCGCTGCGCTTGGCCAACGCGGTCGACTTCGATGACTTGCTCTACCTGATGGCGCTGATCGCCGAGAACCCCAATAGCGCTGGCGGTGAAGAGCTGCGAAGTCGCTTCATCCACGTCTTGGTCGATGAGTTCCAGGACACGAACCTGATTCAGTATCGACTGATTCGAGCGCTCAGCGCGCGGCGGCGCAACCTGTGTGTGGTCGGTGACGACGACCAATCGATTTACCGCTGGCGCGGCGCCGACGTGCGGCTGATCCGCAGCTTCCGCCGTGACTTTTCGGATGCGGTGGTGATCAAGCTCGAGCAAAACTACCGTTCCACCGGCAACATCGTGAAAGCCGCGCTGGGCGTGATCGAAGCCGCCGACGTGCGCGAGCCAAAGAAGCTGTGGACCGACCAGGAACCAGGCGAAAAGGTGAGAGTGCGGCTGGTCAAGGACGAGCGTGAAGAGGCCTCGTTCGTAGTGCGCACGATCAAGAGCGAAATGGCGCGCGGCGTGGCGGCAGATCAGATGGCCGTCTTCTACCGCGTGCACGCGCAGTCGCGCACCCTGGAAGAGGCGTTTCGCGCCGCCAACCAGCCGTACAAGATCGTCGGCGGGATGAAATTTTTCGACCGCGCGGAGGTCAAAGACTTGCTCTCTTACTTACGGCTGATCGACAACCCGATGAGCGACACCGATCTGGTGCGGGTGATCAACACCCCGCCGCGCGGCATCGGCAACAAGACCGTCGAACACTTGCTCGACTCTGCCTCCGAGCGCTCGATGAGCGCCTATGACGCGATCGACCACGTATCCCGCGATCAAGAGCTCGGCAGCGCAGGTCGCAAGAAGATCGCCGCTTTCAAGTCATTGCTCGAAGGCCTGCGTGAGGAAGCCAAGCTGCTCTCCCCACACTCGCTCGCGGGCCGCGTGCTCGAAGCCACCGGCTACCGCGAGCTACTGATCAAGGACGACACGGCCGAGAGCGATGCTCGGCTCGGCAACTTGGAAGAAATGGTCGGCTCGATCGCGGACTACGAGCGAGAGCTCGGCAGCGAAGAAGAGGCCACGCTTTCCGGCTACCTCGAGCGCGTGTCGTTGGTAAACG
>DATEPG010000210.1:0-12304 GCA_035273265.1 Polyangiaceae bacterium | reverse complement strand
TGAGATTGCGGAACGCTGCCGCCGGTACATCGGCCACCGGCGGCGGCGCCCGTCGAATCAAGGGCTCACGCGATAGCTGTGAACGCGGTTCGCGCTGCTCGCGAGCAGCGTGCAGTACAACAAGTACGACGCGTCTGGGGGTGCCTCGGCCACGGTGAAGCTCACCGAGGTAATGTAGTAGCCACTGACGCCATTGACGCACGAGGCTTTGCTGGAGAGAACGGAGCCGCCCGAGTTGATTGAGAACACCGTGCAACAATTGTTGTTACCGACGGCGTTGCTCCAACCAGTCCAACCGACGGTTTGGTTTCCGGCGGCGTGCGGGTTTCGCGACGGATTGGCATAAACGAACCGCGATGCCGCGGCGGTGTTCGACACGCCCGCGCTGGAACGATTGATGTCCGCTTGCTGACTCCCCAAAGAGGCTAGAAATGTGCCCGATCCGTGGGCATTGAGCGGCAAAGCCGCCGCGGTCGATGCTACTGCTGCAGCCACCGCGAACACTCCCCATCCAACTTGAATCCTATTCATGATTTGCCTTCCTGTTCGGAGTCGAATACGAAATCCGAAGTAAGCTTCTGGTTTCGCTCGACCAGCACGCAGGTTCGTTCCAAAGCGCGCTCAGAACTATCCCGAACGCGGCGAGAAATCATAGGTCGCCTTTGCGAGCCGTGTGGACACCGCGGTCGTTGGTTCTAGGCGATAACCGACACCACGCACGTTCGTGATCGTAAACCCGCAGCGCAGCAACTTGCTCCGAAGCGTGGAGACGTGCTCGTAAAGCAGCTTGGATTCCACCTCGCGTTCGCCCCACAGCCAGCGACAGATCGCTGTCTTGCTGTGCACCGAGCCCCTGCTCTCCACGAAGCACCAAAGCAAACGCTGCTCGATCGCCGTCAACTCGACGGTGCCGTGCAGGCGGCGCATCATGTGCAAGATGCGACATTCGAGCAACGCTTCCGCCCTGGCGAACGCTCGTCGGATCTTCGCGCTGAGCAATTCTGCTGATAGCGTACTGACGATGCAGTCGTCCGCGCCCGCGTCATGAGCGCGAATCCACTCTTCTTCGGCTTGACCGCCGATGCAGGCCAACAATGAAGCCACTTGCTCAGAGGCGCGTATGTCCCTCACCGGTTGCAGTGGGTCACTCGCCTCCGAATCGACGCCGACGATCGCGGCAGAGAGCAGCTCGTGAGGTTGGATCGGTGGGGTGGCGATTTCCGCACCCAAGTCAGGGATCAGGCTCGTCAGCTGTCGCACCAAGTGCATATCCTTGGCGATCACGAGGACTCGATGCACCATCTGCCACCACCTCAGGCTGTTGAAGACCCACCATTCGCAGCGTTGCTCTTGGTCAAGATCCTAGCGAAAGACGCTAGTGTCAGGACCAAGGCAGAGCTGCGACGAGCTCACCCTCGATGAACGGCCTGCGTCGTACCATCAGACGGATTCGAGAGCTGTAGTCATTGTCGTTGCATATTTAGAGTGGCGAAAATCGCGCGAGTGCCTCGTAACAGCGCGGCAGTCGAACCGGCGCGGCCCGGGCGACTCGGGAGCAGGCTGAGCCCTGAGGTCCACGAGAGCAAACGGGCTCCATCAATCGCGGGCGGTCCCAGTATCCTTTCGACCTGCTCCTGCGTCGTCTGCAGCATGACCACGAAAAGTTCCTCGAGTTCTGCGCTTTTGGCCGGCAAAACGGCGATCATTCACGGCGGCGGCGGTGCGATCGGCGGCGCGGCGGCGCTGGCATTCGCTCGCGAGGGCGCGCGCGTCTTTCTGGCCGGCCGGACCCTGGTCCGGCTGCGCGAGGTGGCAGAGCTCGTTCGAGCGGCCGGCGGTGACGTGGAGATCGCCGAGGTCGACGCTTTGGACGCCGCCGCCGTCGATGCCCACGCCCAGAGCGTCGTGGCGCGGGCGCAACGCATCGACGTCGTGCTGAACGCGATCGGCCTCCGGCACGTGCAAGGTAAGTCGTTCGCCGATCAGACGCTCGACGAGTTCGCGACGCCGGTCATCGGCTACACGCGTGCCCACTTCATCATTGCCAAGGCTGCCTCGCGTGCCATGAGCCGTCAGGGCAGCGGCGTGATCCTAGCGCTCTCCACGCCCGGCTCACTGCTGCCGGGTCCCGGCTTCATGGGCTACGGCGTCGCCTGCGCGGCGCTCGAAGCCATGACTCGACATCTAGCCGGCGAACTCGGCGCAGCCGGCGTGCGCGCCGTGTGCCTGCGCGCCGACGCGATTCCGGAGGCGCTGACCCGCTCGCACAGCCGCGAAGTGTTCGCCGAGGTCGCAGCGGCTCACGGCATGACACCCGAAGCCATGCTGCACGCCCACGCCCAACGCCTCACGCTGCTGCGTCGCCTGCCGACGCTCCAGCAAGTGGCTGACGCGGCAGCCTTTTTTGCTTCCGATCGGGCCTCTGCAACGACCGGTGCGATCGTCAACCTCACCTGTGGCTCGATCGTAGACTAAAGTCGACGGCCATGGACGACCTCGCTGCAGTCGCGCGCGACGCGTGTCGGCGCTTCAGCCAAAGCTTCGAGCCAGTGCGCCCCGAGCTGTACCGCTATTGCCGCCACCTGACGCAGAACCCGTGGGACGCCGAAGATCTCGCGCAAGACACCCTGGCCCGCGCGCTGGTCACGCTCGGCACCCTGCTGCGCCCAGAGATCGACAGCCCCCGCGCCTGGCTCTTCCGTGTCGCCACGAACTTGTATATCGACCGCCGCCGACGCCGCCATCAAGAGCTGGGCAAGCAGCCAGAAATGCCCGAGGCGTCCAGCGATCCGCGCGTGAAACGTGAAGCCGCGGGGACCCTGATCGCCAAGCTCTCACCCCAGGAGCGCGTATCCGTGGTGCTGAAGGACGTTTTCGATCTCGAGCACGCCGACATCGCCGAGATCCTCGGCACCAGCGTCGGCGCGGTGAAAGCCGCGCTGCACCGCGGGCGGAGCAAGCTTGCGCAGCCCCCGCAGGAAGACGCGCGCGTGCCTGCCCCTGCAGCGCTCGATGCCTTTTGCCGCTGCTTCGACGTCGGCGATCTGCCCGGTATTACCGCCCTGTTGCTGGACACCGTCACCGTCGAAATGCCCGGCTGCGCACTGGACCTGAGTCTAGCCTCCACCAGCGACCCGCGCTCCGGGATCCTCTACCACACGCTGCTTTCACCCCTTTCGGTCGGGATGCCAGCGCGTTACCTCACCGGTTATGATGGGGCGCGCGCACGCGCCGAGCTGGTCTTTCATCGCGGCGAGCATGTCGTCCTGCTCTGGTACGGTCATGATGACGGCCAAGCGGTCCGCTGCATCATCCGCAGCGAACTCGACGAAGGGCGCATCTCGCGCCTGCGTATCCACTATTTCTCGCCTGAGCTGCTGACGGAAGTCGCGAACGAACTGACGCGTCCCGTCAAGACGAACGGCCGTGGCCTCGACTGAGACACCCGGTAAAGCTCATGGATCGTGAAGTTGCAGGGTGCTAGTGACCGCGAACTTCTTGCTCTCATCGTAAACGTCGAATGTGGTGGCGAGCGTTACGGCGTAGTCGCCCACGAGGGTGCGCTTGATCAAAACAGTGAGGTTACGCAGCAGCGCTTCCTGCTCGAGCTGCTTGAGTAAGCTCGCGCGAACGGTACCGGTGCCTGACTCACTGGGGAATGCGCAGTACAACGAAGCGGTGCCAGGCATCCCGTCGACGCGTGCGGTGCTCGCGTCCATGATCAGCCAGACGTCGGGGACGCCGCGGGTCCAAGTGAGGCTCAGGTCTCGCGTGCTGGGGATTTGCAATCGCGTGCGCCCGTCGCTGTTGTCGACGTAGGGTGCCGAGCGCAGCAGCGCGAGCGGCATCGTCAGCTCGTTCTGGAACGCCGGTACAGCCCCACCACTAGCGCGAAACGAAAGGATTTCTTGGCCGAGGAAGGTAGAGCCGAAACTCGCCCGCGGGGGTCCGTAACTGCCGTCGGTCTGCGGCTCCAATACCGCAGAGCCGCTCACGTCTGGGCTGGTCAAAATTATGGTCCCCGCGGATGGGCGAATCGCGGGAATGACCGGTGCCACGTCGTCGCACAGGCTGATCGAGCAACCGTCCAAAGCCGTTTCAACGCAGTGCTGCTCGGCGCCACTCGGAAGATCGGAAAACGAGGCAATGAGCTGGCTCTGCCCGGAGGCGTAGGCGCTGAACACGACTTGGCCGGCCTTGCTCGGACTCGTACTCCCGCTCTGGCCCCCGTTGCCTCCGCTGCCGCCCCCGCCGGAGCTCCTGCCGCCATTCCCCGCGTTTCCCTGGTCAGTGCCCCCGGAACCGGCGCCCGATCCAGTGACGCCCGCGCTACCAGCCCAGCCACTCGCGCCGGTGGGCCCTCCGTCCGAGCTCGAAGAACATGCCGCCACCGATACCCCAAGACACGCTAGCCCAAGCACCCGACCCAAACGATTCATGAAACTGAGTAGAGCGTGAAATGCCTGACCGTTAAACCCCAATCGCTGGGCCGGCAGCGGCTTCGGGCGCGGGCGTCGCGGCGTGACTCCGGCATTTGCAGGACGCCTAGCCTGGCGGGTAGCCTCTACCCATGAGACGTGCGCGGCTGGATGTGGAGGCGCGTGTGCGCGTGGTGAGCCGTGAGCAGCTACGCTTCTCAGCACCGCTAGCCGGTGTTGCCGGGACCGAGTGGCTTCGCTCGGGCTCGGCGCTGGTGCGCTTCGGCAAACGGCTGGCGCTGGTTCAAGACGACGCGCTGGTGCTCGGCTGGCTCGACGCGAACGGGGAACTGAAGGCCGAGTCGCTGGCGGCGGATTCGTCGAACGAGCTGCTGTTCGACGACAAGCGGCGCAAGCCGGACTTCGAGGCGGCAGCCGTTTTACCGGGCTCGCCCGAGCGCTTGCTGGTGTTCGGCTCGGGTGGCCTGCCCAGCCGGGAACGCATCGCGATGCTGTCGGCTAATGAGCCGACACGACTCGTCGATGCCCGAGCGCTTTATGCCAGTTTGCGCCGCGAGCGGCGCTTCGCAGGCGCCGAGCTCAACATCGAAGGCGCCTTCGTAGACGGGATGCGTTTGTTGCTTTGCTCGCGGGGCAATGCCGCTCGGACGGCCGAGTCCGAGGCGTTCGACGCTACCGTGGAGCTGGACGTAACGGAGCTCGGCGCCTACCTCGCGGCACCGTTGAGCGTGCCGCCGCCCCGCCTCGGTGCGATCGAACGCTACTGGCTCGGGGAGATCGATGGCGTCCGACTCACCATCACGGATGCCGCGCTGCGCGGCGGTACGGCCTATTACCTCGCTGCCGCTGAGGCGTCGGCGGACTCGATTGCCGACGGCCCGGTGCATGGCGCCAGCCTAGGCGTGCTCACCGCGCGGCCCCGCTATGCCGTGATCGAGGACGAGCGGGGCGCACCACTGCGTGAGAAGGTAGAAGGGCTCACGCCGATTGCGGACTCGGACGACTGGCTCGCGATCGTGGACGCCGATGACGCGAGCATTCCTTCGAGCTTGCTGCGCTTGCGCTGCCTGGGCCTGTAAGCTCGAGCCATTTCGAGATCCGGACAAATCTCTCCAGGTGCAACGGCACTGTCGCTAGTGGGCGGGCGGTGAGCCGCCGCGCTTCGCCTTGACCGATTCTAGCCAGCGTCCTTCGGTCATGAGCAAGCGCTCGCCATCCCAACCGGCAAACTGCTCGTGCTGCGTGGGGTCAACGGGAGAGCCGGTGGGATTGGGAACGAGGGCGCCCGCGTACCAGAGCTCGCCGTCCAGGTGGTAGATCTTGCCTGAGAAGGTCCCCTTCCGGTCGTTGGAGCGTTCGAGGCAAACGAACACGCCGCCGTCGGGGCCGCCAACCCAGAAGGCGTCGGCTGGGACGCCCTTCGGCCGCTTGGGCGAAGCCTCGCCCGCAGCCTCAATGACGCCGGCCTGTGGAGGCTCTCGCTCGCTCTGCGTCTTGGCGCTCGCGCCGCCTTCGCGCGTCTCGGGGGCGCTCGTCGGGCGAGCGTCTTCGGGCTGGGGCCTGTGACAGCCGACAGCCGCCACCAGCATCACCAGCAGCGTCAGGATCGCGCTGACCGCTCCCGCCCTCGGCCGAGTCACTTCAACGTGATCCCCTCGATGGTAAGTGTGGTCGGCGGGGTGAAGTCCAGATCCGGGAAGTCGTCCCGCACACGCTCGATGTACGCCGCCGGTCGCGGGTCGATGACCATCGGCATGTCACCTCCTCCGGCCGCGGCCGTGTCTTTGGCGAAGTGCAGGCAGCTGTTGGAAAGCAATTCGTAAGGCGGCCGCTCGGGGTTGACGTTCTTTGCCATGCGCGAGGTGGCGTATTTGAGCATGAGTTCGAAGCCACCCATGTTCACCTCGATGTACGCGCCCAACATTCGCCCGCCTTGGCCCGAGAGCTGGGAGATCTTTGCCAGGGTGAGTTTCAGCGAGGCAGCCGAGGGGCGCCCGTCGGTCGCGATCTTCACATCGGGGACGCCCTGCTTGCGAACCAACCCTTTTGCGGCCGGGTCATAGCGCCCGTACTCGTAGTACTTGGTCAGCCCCGTGCGCCCGTTGATGAAGAGGATTCCGGCGTGACCCAGGTAGGGCACCCGATTTTTGGACTTCGGAATCTTGAAGTCGAGAGCTTTCCCCGGCAAATCGATAGTCACCGCCGGTGTTTCCACCATGATGAGGTAGTCGGGAAATACCACCGGGATCGCAACGTCGCTTCGGGCCATGGCTTCTCACGAACCGTATCAGGCGCGCCGTGAGTGGAGCAAGCGTCGCCGGTCTGCCTCGAATTTCTGCTCTGCCTCTCGCAACGCGACGCCGAAGGCCACGCCGCCTTGCGCACCGCTCGTGACCATCAACCAGCGCTCGCTTCTGCGACGTGTGGCGGCAATGCCGAGCTTGGCTCGCGTCGAACACGATCGACGGCTTGGATTGCGAGAGAGCGTCGTTCGGGCCAGGGTTTGCTAGAGATGCCTCCGATGCACTTTTTGCCAGCGCGCGTGCTACTCACGACACTGCTCACGTCCGCGTTAGCGCTGGCCTGTGCGCGTACCGAGACGAGCCGCGAGATGCGACTAGCAAGCGCAAGCGCAGAGCGCTCCCCAGCCAATGAAGCGAGGATCGCCAGCCGCGATGGCTCGACCGAGGCGGACGACGGTTCGAGCACCGCGCAGCCTGCGAAGGAGGCGGTCAGCGCGCCAACGGCGCTCGGCGGCGATCCTCTCATTGCGCTAGAAGTGCCTGGCTTTCGAGCGGCTGTCGTGTCCGTGCCCGTGTCCACGAAGCGGCCCCGGCCGATCATCCTCGCGCTGCACGGCAACTACGATCGACCAGAGTGGCAATGCGGTGTTTGGAACCAAGTGGTGCGCGAGCGTGCCTTCGTGCTGTGTCCGCGCGGCATCCCACGCCGCGGCGCGCCCGCTGCAGCCGACCGCTGGGAGTACGCATCCGCGCGCGCAATGAAGAGCGAAATCGAAGCCGGCGTCGCTGCGCTACGCGCGCGCTTCGCTGATTTCGTGGCGGAAGGACCAATGGCGTTCATTGGTTTTTCCTTGGGCGCGGGCTACGGCGCGCCGCTCGTGCAGGCAGAACCAGAGCTCTATCCGCGCGCGGTTTTCATCGAGGGCGGGATCTCCGCGTGGAGCGTTGGGGCGGCAAAGCGTTTCGCCAAGGCAGGTGGCAAAAGGCTGATTTTGGCCTGCGGTCAAGCCGGCTGTCTAACGCAAGTCAAGCAATTGGGCCCGGCCCTCACGCGCGCTGGCTTGGACACACGAGTCGGCGGCAGCGCCAGCGCGGGGCACACTTACGATGGCTCGGTCGCGCAGGTCGTGAGCGACAATTGGGACTGGCTCACCGATGACGACCAACGCTTTGGGCCTTGAGTCGGCGCTGATCCTGGCCCGAGAGACCGCATGGGCAGCTGTCAATCGCCCGTTGCGATTGGCTCGAATCGCTCGAAGCGAGGCCGTCCGGACCCTGCGCAGGCACCAGACGGCCCGGAGCTTCAGCCAAGCCAGGCACTGCGGTAGTCTTTCGCATACTGCTCGAAGCTGCCTGGCGGGCGACCCGTGATTTGCTCAACCGCTGGCGTCGTGCGCTCCGAGTAACCCGCTTTGTAAAAGCCGAGGATCAGCCGCAAAAACTCAGCGTAGTTTTGGGGGACTTTCGCGACCAGCAACGCGCTGAGCATGGCTTCCGGAGAAATCTCCTCGAAGCGGATGGCTCGATCGGTTTCGCGCGATAAAATCGCGGCGACCTGGTCGTGGTCCAGCGCCTGTCCCCCCGTTAGATCGAAGTCACGGTTGTTCAAGTCGTCGCGTATCAGCAGCTCCGCAGCGGTGGCCGCGATGTCGCGCGCGTCGATGAAGCTGCCCTTGGCCTTGCCGACCGGCAGTAGGATCTTTCCCTGTTGGAGGATGCTACTCAGCCAGAGGCCGTTGAAATTTTGCATGAACCAGTTGGGGCGGACAATGTTGTACGGAACACCGGAATTTTCGAGATACAGTTCGGCTTTGCGCAGCGGTGTCGAGTCATCGGCGTTGGCGCCCATGGCGCTCATCAGCACGACCTTGCGCAGTCCTCGGGCGCGCGCCGCGTCGACGACCGGCACCAACAGCTCGTCTTGGTTCGTGTAGCCCGGAGGCGACATCAGGAAGGCCCGCTCTACGCCTTCGAAGGCGGCGGCCAGTCCGGCTCCAGTAACCAAGTCGAAGTGCACCTGCCCGGGGGCGCTCGCCGGGCGATGGGTGGCGCTGAGCACGTCGTGACCTTTGCGAGTGAGCAGCTTGACGAGTTCCGAACCGACGGTGCCCTGCGCACCCACAACGAGAGTTTTTAGCATTTTCGAGGATCTCCTGAACGCGATTGTTCGTTCACTATGGAGGGCGCGCCTTGAACGCAGAATGGGTTATGGTACAATTTTCATGTCAATGCGTTCGCAACGCTGTACCAGCGACCTTCAGGCATAGTCATGGACCTGCTCGCCGATCTGTTCAAACAAGCCGGCCTCCGCCGCAGATTGCTGGATGTCCGGCAGCTCGACGCGAGCACCGCGTTTCGCTTCCCCTGTGACAAGAGCATGGGGCTGCACGTCGCTACCCAGGGTCGTTGCCACATCCACACGGCGACGCTCGAGGCGCCGTTGGTGCTCGACACGGGGGACGTGGCGCTCATGGCGCGCGGTTGCCACCACGTGCTCAGCGCGGAGTCGAAGCTCGGACAGGAAACTAAGTTCATCGCGACTTCGTGGGACGAGCGGCTTGCCGAGCAGGCCCTCGAGCAGGGCCATTCGACCGTGATCAGCGGCGCGTACCAGCTTTGGAATGCGCCGGTGCATCCATTCTTGGCGGACATGCCCGACTGGTTCGTCGTGCGCTCGGACAGCCTGGCGCGGCTTGGCCCGCTG
This sequence comes from Polyangiaceae bacterium, assembly GCA_035273265.1. Lineage (GTDB taxonomy): Bacteria > Myxococcota_A > Polyangia > Polyangiales > Polyangiaceae > PMG-095. The sequence continues at coordinate 2,918 of DATEPG010000210.1, read as the reverse complement.
CCGCTCACCGTCGCGCTCTTGAGCGATGAGGCGAGCCGTAGCGGCTTCGGTTCCGAGCTGATCGTGAACGGGCTCTTCGACGTGATTTTCAGCTGCCTGCTGCGTGAGATGGTCGAGCGCCACGGGGCAAGCGGCGCGGGATTTTTTCATGCCGTCGCCGACGCGCAAGTGCGACGTGCCTTAACGCTGATGCACGAAGATTGCGCGCACGGCTGGACGTTGGAGGAGCTCGCTTCACGCTCCGGTCTCTCTCGCACGACCCTCGCCGAGCGCTTCCGCGAAGCCATGGGCGAGACGCCGCTTTCGTATCTGCGCACGGTTCGCATGCAGTGCGCGATGCGGATCCTGAGCGAGACCGACAAAAACCTCGAGCAAGTCTCGATGGAGGTTGGGTACCACGACGCATTCAGCTTTTCCAAAGCATTCAAGCGCACGCTGGGCGTGGCGCCCAAAGAGTTCAGAGCTCGAGACCAACGAGATAAGGCGCTGCCCTGGCGTTTCGGCGATCATTGAAAGAGCTCGGTGCTACGCTTTGGACGTGCGGTTCGATGACCAACCGGGGGCTGAGATCCCTAGCCGCGACTCCGCTCTTTCGCAGGCGGCACGCACGCGCCTGCTGAACGTCGGCAGCATCGTGCGCTGGCTGCTGGCCCTGGGAGTCTCGGCGTCCTGGGCGTGTCAGCGACCAAACCCATCTTCGACCAGCCCGACATCGAGCCACTCGGGCAAACGACTCCCGATCCGGGCTTCGCCTCTCGCCAGCGCCCCGCGCCCGACGAGCGCGAGCGCTGACCCGAGCTCCCAAGCACCTCGCAAGCTGGGCCTCAGGCCATGCCTGGGAGACCAGGATTGTGAGCCGGAGACGACCTGCGTGTCCGTCGACCAGCAGGCTTCACCGAAGGCGTGCGCGTCGCTCGCGCCTCCGGTACTCGCCGCGGGCGAACCCGTAGACATCCGACCCAGCGACATGAACCGATTGTTCCTGTTTCGGAAACACACGATTTCCAGGGCCCGCGCGCAGTGCACGCTGCTCGACTGCACGCACTCGGACGGGACCCCCGTCGAATGCTGCAACCGCTGCGCCGATATTCTGGAGCTGAGCGGGTATCGAGGCGTTCCAATCTTCGGGCCCGATCTGCAGCCGGTCCGCTGCGCCGCGCGCCTGGATTGTGAGCCCTCATCGTGCCCCGAGTGGCTCGAGCTGCGCGTCGAGCGTGACATCATCGGCAGCTTCCGTAGTACCGGCTATGGGTTATCCTTCGTGCTCGCGAACGGTCCCTCGGCCACTTCCCGGCCGGCCGAATCAACCAGCGACGCTTCTGCCCGATAGAAGCCGAACCAACAGGGAGGCGACCGAGGGGGGTTGTAAGGCTCCTCGATCTGGCTCAGATACATTTTGGGTTTCGCACGGGCAGGGCGGTTCAGGCGAGCGAGTGAGGCATGTGGGCTCGTCCGGTGTGACGGCAGCGACAGGGGGCCGCTTCAGCTCTCGTAATGCTTCCTCGCTGAGCTTTGCGCGAGGCGATTCAAACAAGGAGAAGATCGATGCGCCGAAAATTTCATCTACTTGGTCTTTGCCTGGTGTGGACAGGCATATTCGGGGCGGCGTCTGCGAGCGCCCAGACGCCGGTCGCGAGCAGCACATCGTTCGATCCCGCACTGGCGGCGGAGTTCGACAGCTACGTCGGCAATGCGCTTCAGGTATTCGGGGTGCCCGGCGCGGCGGTCGCGCTGGTCGCGGGGGGCGAGGTCGTGCATGCACGCGCCTTTGGCGTGCGCGGCGGGCACCGTACGCAGCCGGTGGATCTGGACACGCGCTTCATGATCGGTTCGGTCAGTAAATCCATGACGGCAACGCTGGCGGCAACGCTGGTAGACGCTCGCTCGCTCGATTGGGACACGAAAGCGACGCAGCTCTTGCCGGGCTTCGCGCTAGCGACCCCCGAGTACACGCCGCTCGTGCGCATCCGCGAGCTTTTGAGCCACTCGAGCGGCGTTGCACGCTACGACACGGCGCTCTTCATGAACGCGCTCACGCCGCTGGAAATGGTCTCGGCCGTGCGGCAGTACCCGCTGAGCGGACCACCGAGGCAAGCGTGGGACTACCAAAACCAAGTATTCGCGCTGGGCGGATTCGCGCTGGCCCACGCTGCCGGCTACCGCTACGCGGATCGCTCGCTGGAGTTCGGGTACACGAGACTCATGCACGACCGCGTCTTTGGACCGCTCGGCATGGCGCGCACCACACCGAGCTTCGAGCTGGCGACAACCGAGCGCGATCACGCGCTGCCCCACACGTTCGATCCGCTGCTCGACAACGTCGTCGAGGTGCCGCTCGGGTTCGAGCGCTTCGCGACCCCGATTGCGCCTTCGGGCGCGATTTGGTCATCGATTCGCGACATGGCCCGCTACGCCGTCATGCAAGCGCGCGAGGGGGTCACCGCCGAGGGGCGGCGCGTCGTGTCCGAGGCGAGCTTGCTCGAAACGCACACCGCTCAAATTGCGATCTCCAGCGACCTGGGGTACGGCTTTGGTTGGCTGGTTGCCAATGACAACGGTCTCAAAATCATCGCGCACGACGGCGGCACCTCGGGCTTCACCTCCCGCGTGCTGATTTTACCGGATTTGGACCTGGGGATCGTCATCCTCACCAACCGCTGGGGCGCGGGCGCATTTCAAAACGCCGTTCAGCAATACGCCATGGACCTACTGCTCGGGAGCGGCCCTTCGGACGATGGCCCAGCGATCGCCCAGGAACAAACGCTACGCGCTGAGCTGATCAGCGTGGCTGCGGCGACCGCACCCGTCACCCGAGCGAGCGTTGCAGCGTACCTCGGCGACTACGATTCCGGCGCGTCGGTGCGGTACCGCAACTCCGAGCTGATCCTGAAGACCGAGTTCGGCGAGTTCCCGGTGCG
>DATEPG010000209.1:0-24566 GCA_035273265.1 Polyangiaceae bacterium | reverse complement strand
AGGGGGTCCCGGTGGTCCCGGTGGTTACGGTCCTCCCGGCGGTTACGGTCCTCCTGGCTATCCCCCACCCGGCACGCCGGGTGGCTATGGGCCCTTCCCCCCCCCAGGCGGCGGTCCTGCGTTTGGTCCAGCGGGCGGCGGACCGCAGAGCGACCTCAAAAAGAGAGCCCAGACCTGGCTGATCATCTCGGCCGTGAGCTGCTTCGTCTGCAGCAGTTGCTTTGGCTTGATTGGCGCGGTGCTCTGCTTCATGGCCATGCAGTCCGCTGACCAAGGCAACCTCGAGGACGGTGAAAACAAGCTCAAGTGGGGCAAGATCATCAGCATCGTCGGCTTTGCGATCAGCGTCGTGCTGAGCATCGTCTTCGGCGCCATTTACATCGCCCAGATCGTCGCCGGGGTCGCGCATTGACCCGACAATTTCGCACTCGCTAGAGCTGAGCCAAGAACTCGAGCAGGATCTGATTGAACAGCGTGGGACGGGTCAGATTGACCACGTGCCCGGCATTCTCCAGCTCGTGCAGCTTGGCGCGCGGCAATAGCGCGGCCAATTCCCGGCACGGACCCAGGCTCTCCGGATCGTCCGTGCCGGCGATCAAGCAGGTCGGCAGGTCGAGCGCGCGCAACTGGGGCGCGAGACGCTCGGGCGAAGGCGAGGTTGCCAATAACTCGCGCTGAAGATGAGCAAGGGCCTGCGCAGAGTGCTCGAGTAGGCCTTGCCGGATCAGCCGGGCACCCTTGGGATCGAAGCGCGAACGTTCGCCCCAGACGAACTCGGCACCCGCTTCGTCCAGGCCTCGTTGTTCGATGGCGTCTGCAAAACCCAGCGCCCACGCTCGGCGCTTGTCCTGCTCACCCGAGGTCGGGTACGAGGCCAGCACCAGCGCACGCACGCGATCCGGATAGAGCAGCGCGTAGTCGAGCGAGAGCTTGGCGCCCAAGCTCAACCCGGCGAGCACCAAAGGCCTGGGCTGGGCCTGCACCAGTTCGTCCAAATCGGAGAGCAGTGCTTCGATACGATACGACTCGGCGCCCTCGGGCGCAGGGCTGCGCGCGTGCCCGCGCAGATCGAACAGTGTTACCCGATAGCGGCCCTCGAGCAGCCGCGCTTGCAAACGAAAGTTACGCGCGCTGCCACCGAAGCCGTGGCAAAAAATGATGCCTGGGTTCTGCTCGGCGCCGAACGTTTCCGTATAAAGGTTCACTCCTTCCCCAAGCACGGAATTTTCTCGCTCGTCAAGCTTGATCCGGCAGCCGATCCACTCTTATGGGGGAGATCGTGAGTCGCCCTGATTTGAACCCAGCGCAGCACAGCGCAGTGATGACGCTCTCGGGGCCGCTCTTGGTCTTGGCCGGCGCCGGCACCGGCAAGACCCGCGTGATCACCTACCGGATCGCGGAGCTGATTCGGCGCGGCATCGTACAAGACCGGATCTTGGCCGTGACCTTCACCAACAAGGCCGCCAAGGAGATGAAGGAACGCGCCCAGCACTTGCTCGGCAAGCGTCAGCGCGGCGTGCAGCCTCCGGAGATCTCCACCTTTCACGCGCTGTGCGTGCGGATCCTGCGGCGGCACGCCGATCGCCTGGGCTACCCGAAGGAATTTGCGATCTACGACCGCAGTGATCAGGAAACCTTGGCGCGCGGCGCTTTGCGCGACATTCGCGTCAGCGCAGACAAGCTCCGACCGGGCGATCTGCTGCATTTCATCAGCGGCTGGAAGAGCCAAGGGATCCGCCCGGCTGCCGCCGAGACGGCGGCCCAAGGCGACCGCGAGCAGCTGGCCGCCGCCGCCTACGCGCGCTACCAGACCCAGCTGCGCGCGTGCGGCTCGATGGACTTCGACGATCTCTTGCTATCCACCGAAGAGCTGTTCGACAAACATCCAGAGGCGCGTTTTGCGGAAGCCACACGCTTCGATCATCTACTGATCGACGAGTACCAGGACACGAACGGTCCGCAGTACCGCATCGTCAAGGCGTTGGCCGATCGCCATCGGAACTTGTGCGTGGTCGGTGACGACGATCAATCAATCTACGGTTGGCGCGGCGCGGACGTAACGCACATCCTGAACTTCCAGAAGGATTGGCCGGACGCGAAAGTCGTGCGCTTGGAGGACAACTACCGCTCCAAAGCGCCGATCTTGGAGGCTGCCAACACCTTGATCGCGCACAACAGCTCGCGCCATCAGAAGATCCTTCGTCCATTTCGCGACGGCGGATTGCCGCCGCGCATGCTGCGCATGGAAAATGAGACGCTCGAGGCCGAAGGCGTAATCGCCGAGATCCGCCAGAACATGGAGGGCGTCGACGAATCCGTAAAATGGCGCCCGAGCGACGTCGCCATTCTGTTTCGCACCAACGAGCAACCCCGCGCCTTCGAACTCGAGCTCCGCCGAGCGCAGATCCCGTATGTACTGGTCGGGGGCATGTCCTTCTACGATCGGAAGGAGGTGCGCGATGTGCTCGCCTACCTGCGCATCATCGCCAACCCCGCCGACGAAGTGTCGCTGCTGCGCGTGATCAACACCCCTGCCCGCGGCATCGGCGCAGGAACGATCGAAGTGCTCATGCAGGTCGCGGTCGTGGAGGGCAAGCCGCTTTGGGAAATCCTCCCGCAGGCCTCGGCCAACGGCGACATTCCGCACACCGCCGGAGACCGCGTGGATGCGTTCCGCGCGTTGATCGAACAATTTCGCAAAAATCTGGGCAGCGCCCCGCTCTTCGATTTCGCGCAAGAGATGCTGAAGACGGTCAACTATCGCGCCGAACTCGACCGCGTTTACAAGACGCCCGGCGACATCGAAGCGCGACTGAACTCGATCGCAGAGTTCTTGAACTCGATCGCGCTTTACGAGCAACGTACCGAGGGCGCTACGCTACAGGGCTTCTTGGAAGAGGCGGCCCTGGCCGGTCGTGAAGATCAGAAGGACGACGACAAGCGCGAGCGGCGCGCCGTCACTCTGATGACCCTGCACAGCGCCAAAGGCCTCGAATTTCCGCACGTCTACCTGGTCGGCATGGAAGAGGGCTTGATGCCTCACCAACGCTCGATCGTCGACGGCAAGAGCATCGACGAGGAGCGTCGCCTCGCCTACGTGGGCGTGACCCGCGCTCAGGACACGCTCACGCTGACTTTTTGCAAGGAGCGCATGAAATGGGGCAAGCCGCGCGCGCAGATCCCCAGCCGCTTCTTGATGGAAATGCGAGGCGAGACCGAACGCGCCAAGAAAGCCGCGGAGGCCGCGGTGCTGATGTTCCGCACCATGGACGGCCGCCCGGTCGACAGCAAACCCGCGGCCAAGAAGGCCGCTGCTAAGCCCGAAAGCGCGCGCGCGAGCACCAAGAAACCGGCCCGCCGCGTCTAGCTGAATTTGTTTGGGGCGATCGCTGACCAGCAGCGCAGCTCGCAGCGCCCGGTGTTCCCGCACTCGGACGCCGAAGGCTGCGTGCGGCGCGTTGCGATCGGTGACCATCCCCCAAATATCGAGCCAGGCGCGAGCTCAGTCTTTGTCTAGCTCCTTGAGCTCTGCGTCGAGCTTCTCGTCCCACTGATCGCGCGTGGGCTGAAGCTCGTCTTTCTTCGCACCGTCTTTGGGTGCGCTCTGCTTGCGCCAACGGCCGATCATCATCGCAGCAGCCACGCCCGCGCCGCCCATCACGACGGACAGAGCGATGAACACGTTCTTCAGCTGGCTACTCTCTTGAACCGCCATGATCTTCGCACCGTAGCGCTGGACGAACGAGGCCTGAATCACCTCCGACGATTCGCCATTGCGCAACCGGCGTCGGATTTCGCGGCGCATACTGAGCGAGACCGGGGAGTCGTGAATGTCGATCGTTTGCGTCCAGCAACACGGCGCCATCAATCGCCCCTCGATCGCGCTCGCGCCCGGCACGTTGCCCTGAATGTCGTCGCCGTAGTCGTCCTCTGGAGAGACCGACGCGGCCGGCGCGGCCGACCCAGGTTGAGACGGTGCGTGCCCGAACGCAGCACCCGAAAACGACAAACTGACCCCCAAGATCAGCGCCGGGAGGCCGCACAGCAGCGGAGAGCGAGTCATAGCCGGGTTCTAGCGCGGAGCGGGCCGCCCCGCAGGCTTTCCGGGGGTCGAGGTGCCAGAGCGCGCGTCCTGGCTTTTTTCCAGGCGCAGCGAAGATGCGGAAAAGCCGCTCAATGTCGGCGGACTGGAAGTGATGCGCTGTTCCGGGAGGGAGCCAAGAAGTGCTTGCCCCCTGGACGACACCGGCCGACAAATACCCACAATGGCCCCCGACCAAGCAGAATCGCATTCCGCCCCGGACGCGCACGGCGAGGTCATGGAGCCAGCGCCCAGCTCCAGCCCCCTCCGCGTGAACGCGAATACGCAGCTCGAGAGCGGCATCCCACCGGCCCGACAACGGCACGATTCCGACAGCGCAGCGCTCTTCGGCGCCGAGCTCACGCTCGAAGACGGCGTGCAGCGGATGGAAGCGGCACTCGCCAACGTCGTTCGGACTGAAGCGAACCTGGGGCTACTGATGCGCGGACTCAAGCATTTGGCCGCGGGCGCCGAAGCAGCTCGCACGGCCAACAGCGAGCTGATGAACGAACTCGATGAGCTGCGCGCTCACTTGACCCGTAGCCGAGAGGAAGAACATGCGTTGCGCTTTCGCATGAGCCAACTCGAGCAACTCTTGAGCCTGATTCGTCACGAGACGACCAGCGAACGCGAGTTTTTGATCGAAGAGCAGGATCGATTTCTGCTCGAGATCCTGAACGATCACGAGCGCCAGCTGAGTGAGCTACGACAGCGCGTGCGAGAATCCAGGCAACACCAGCCCGACAGCGATAAGGTCCTTGAACTGATCGCCCAACGCGATCAAGCCCGCGACTACGCCACGCGCTGCGAGCGCGAGCGCGACTTGGCCTGGCAAGAGCTTGCGGCAGGCGTAGCCACGCCGAAAAAGCTCTCCGCTGAGCACATCCAGCGCAGCCCGTCGGCCGCGGCGACGATCGGCGCAATCGGCCTGCATTCGGTTGCCGTGCCCGCCTCGACGGTCGCTCTGGACGGCGAGCGTTCGTCCGATCGGCATGCGACGCGCTATTCCGTGTCTGGCGAAGACATCAGCGAGTAGCGCTCCGCCGTTGGTCCAGCCAAGCGCGCAAAGCGGTGCTTAGACCTGGGCTGCCCGTCACTCGATCAAAGAACCCGCTGCTCTCCTGGATACTCATTGAATTGAGGAGCTTGAGATCGTGTGCGGGCTTGAGCTTTAGCCAACCTGGGATCCTCGGTTTCGCGAGACGTCAGCAGTAGTCATTCATGCCGGCTCTGTAACGCCGGGCAATTTTAATTAGCTACAGGAATGACCCGGACAATGGTTGACGTTTTGCAACTATTGCTACATGTCAACCATGTGACGATCGACGCCGCCCAAGCCCCGCTCGAAGCCCTCACCCGGCGCATGTTCACGCGCATCATTACGGCTCTCGCCCGCACGCTGAAGTCCGAAGATCTGGACGTCGTGCAGGTCGCCGCGTTGTATTTGGTCGATGATCGAGGGGCGCTGCGCATTGGAGACGTCGCAGCAGCGGTCGATCGCTCGTTGACCGCGGTCAGTCGCCCGATCGACGACTTGGTCCAGCGCGGCCTCTTGCTACGCGCTGAAGACCCCAATGATCGGCGCGCGCGCGTGCTCACGCTGTCGGCCAAGGGCCGCAAGTTTTTGGCGCGCGCCGGCACGGATCGCGTGCGCACGATGGTCGAGGCCACGGCGTCCATACCGGGCAACGCGGTCGCGCTTCTGGGAGATGCCCTGGCTCGGGCAAGAGCCTCGTTCGTCGAGAAGGAGTAAAATTATGGATCTGGTGGTTTTTTCGGCTCGGGAGATCTTGGTCGTGCTGCGCGCGCTGCGGGCGGCGGCAGGTGCCAGCGGCGCGTTCAGCCAGCACGAGGCAGACTTGATCGAAGCTTTCGCTAGCCTGCACGGCGTAACGGTGAACGCGCACGAACTCTCACCGATCGCGCCTGCCGAGGTGGCGCGCGTGGTGACCGAGGCGCATCAGCGCAAGCGGCTGGTGCAACTGGCAATCGTCACGACGCTGGTCGAAGGGGCGCCCGGGCCGGAAGCCGGAAAAGCCATCGCGGAGCTGGCGCGTGCGCTGCAAGTCGACGATGTGGGCGTCGAGACTCTCCGGGATCTCGCCAGCGGACACGCCCTACTCGCGCGCATCGATATGATGCGCCGAATGCGCGGCTTTTTGATGCGCCGCGCTGAAACGCTTCCCAACCTATTCAAGACCGCACTGCCGGTCCTGCTTGGCCTCGAAAATCGCACGCTTGCCGCCAAGTACCAGGCGCTCGCTGACTACGCGCCGGGCAGCCTGGGACGCGCCTTGTACCAGCACTATCGCGAGCATGGCTTCCACTTTCCCGGTGAAGTCGGGGGGATCCCCGAATGGGTGGTGTTCCACGACGTAGGACACGTACTCGCCGGCTACGATGTCGATCCGCAGGGGGAGATTCAGCAAGCCGCATTTCAAGCTGGCTTCATCAAGCAAGACGGCTTCATGTTCCTGCTGTTTGGCATTCTGCAGTTCCACGTCGGCATGCGGCTGACCCCGCTCGCACGAGCCGAACGCGGCTTCTTCGACGTCAAACGAGTGATCGCCGCCGCTGCACGCGGAGCGGCCTGCACCATGGATCTGAGCGACGGTTTCGACCTGTTCGGCCACGCGCACGAATCGCTCGACGATCTGCGCGCGCGCTGGGGGGTGACGGCGCTTTCGGCCTGATGCTCTTGGCCGCCCGACCCGAGCGCGAGGCACCCTTTCTTCACCTACAGCGTCGTCGAGTCAGCAGCTAAGTCGGACCTTGCCTTACACGCAAACGCGTGGAGGGCTATATCTAGCGGCGCGGGCGTTCGTATAGTGTGGCGCAATGGCCAAACAAGAATGGACGTTCGACACCGCACACTCAGTCATCGGTTTCGCGGTGCGGCACCTGATGGTGACCAAGGTTCGTGGCACCTTCAAGAAATGGAGCGGCAAACTCGAACTCGACGAAGACGACTTATCGCTCAGTCGAGTGCGGATCGAACTCGACTCGGCTAGCATCGATACTCAAGAATCGCAGCGCGACGGGCACCTGCGCTCGGCCGATTTTTTCGACGTGGCGGCGTTCCCGAGCATCACCTTCGCGAGCACGCGAATCGAGCGCGCGGGCGACGATCGCTACCGCCTTTCAGGTGATCTGAGCATTCGCGGCGTGACTCGCCCGGTCGTGCTCGAAGTCGAAGACGGAGGCCGCGCCAAACACCCGATGGTTGGAGACATGCGCGCGGGCTTTTCCGTCCGGGGCTCGATCTTGCGCTCCGACTTTGGTCTCACCTGGAACGCAGTGCTCGAGACGGGCGGCGTAGCGGTCAGCGACAAAGTGGAACTCGATTTGGAAATTCAAGCTTTTCGCGCCTAGCGCGCCGGGTCCCGTGCCATGCGACTACCAGGCTACGATCTAGGGGAAACCATCTCCCGTTCGGCGCGCTCGATCGTCCGGCGCGCTCGACGGCTGGAAGACGGGGCCGCGGTGGTGGTCAAGGCCATCCCGAACGACTACCCGAGCGCCGACGAGATCAGCAAGCTCGAGTTCGAATTTCGAGTCTTGCGCAAGTGTGCCGCTCCCGGTGTGCTGCGCGCGCTCGAGCTCGCGCGCTCGGCGGACGCGATCGGCCTGGTCTTGGAGGACTTCGGGGGAGAGAGCCTGCCTTCTTGCGCGGACGGAAAAGAGTGCTTGGAGTCGTTCTTCGCGATCGCCGCCGCCGTGACTCAGGCGCTCGGCGTCGTCCACGCGCAGAACGTCATCCACAAAGACGTCAAGCCACGCAATCTGCTGATGAACCCGCTGACCCGGGAAGTGAAGCTGCTCGACTTCAATTCGGCGAGCGAGCTGTTACGCGAGCGCAACGACTTCGATCGGCCCCACACTCAACAAGCATCGCTCGCCTATATGTCGCCCGAGCAAACGGGCCGCATGAATCGAGATCTCGACTACCGCACGGACTACTACTCGTTGGGAGTCTCGTTCTTCGAACTTTTGACCGGAACGCTCCCCTTCTCTGCCACGGACACGATGGGTTGGGTGCATTGTCACCTGTCCAAGGCCATTCCAGATCCCCGCAGCGTCAACCCGCTGATCCCGGAGCCGCTAGCGCGAATCGTGCGCAAGCTGATGGCGAAGGATCCGGACGCTCGCTACCAGAGTGCGCGCGGGCTACTCATCGATCTCACGCGCTGTCAGCGCGAGTGGAACGAACGACGCACGATTGCAGTCTTCGAGCTGGGCACGGAAGACGTGTCCCAGCGCTTTCGAGTATCGACCAAGTTGCTGGGCCGAGAGCAGGAGACAGCCGTTCTCTCGGAAGCACTCGAGGCGGTGCGCGGCGGCCCGTCCAAGTTGCTCCTCGTCGGGGGTTACGCCGGGGTCGGTAAGTCCTCGCTGATCCGGGAAGTTCAGGCTGAAGTGGCCCGCGCGGGGGGACACTACCTCTTCGGTCAGTTCGATCAGCTCGAACGCAACGTTCCATACGGCGCTTTGCTCCAAGCTTTGCATGGCTTCGTCAAACGGCTTCTGGCGGAGCCGGAAGCGCAGATCGACGCTTGGCGCCAGCGGCTCGCTTCGGCCTTGGCCGGCAACGCGCGGGTGCTGGCGGACCTGATTCCGGAACTCCAGGGGTTGTTGGGTAGTACGCCAGCGGTACCCGCGCTTGCCGCGCAGGACGCGCTGGCTCGGCTCCGGCGCGCATTTCGCGACATCATTCAGGCGTTGGCGCTGCCCACCTCCCCGCTCGTGCTCGTGATCGACGACCTGCAGTGGACCGACGCTTCGACTCCCGAGTTGCTTTCGAATTTGCTCGCTGACGAAGGTCTGCGTCACGTGCTCGTGATCGGCGCTTACCGCGACAACGAGCTGGACCAGGAGCACGTGTTGTTGCCCGCGTTGCAAGACTTGGAAGCGCGGCGGCCGAGCGCGATCGGGCGCTTGGCCTTGGCTCCGCTGTCGGAAGAAACCGTGCAGGTTTTGGTGGCGGAGACGCTGCATTGCGAGCGCGCACGCAGCGCCTCACTCGCCGGCCTGGTGTTCAAGAAGACGGCCGGCAATCCGTTTTTCGTGAACGAGCTGCTCCGGATGCTGCACCGGGATCGAACCTTTCGTTTTTTGCCTGGCGAAGGGCGTTGGGAATGGGACGCCGAGCGGATCCAGACCGCTTCGGTGAGCGACAACGTCGTGGATCTGATGGTCGCGCGGCTGCGCTCCTTGCCTGCGGCAACGCTCGCTCACCTGTGCAAAGCGGCCTGCCTCGGGAGTCAATTCGACCTCGAGCAGCTGGCGAAAATCAGCGACGACGCGCCCGACACGCTCGCGGTTTCGCTGTGGGAAGCGGTGCAAAGCGAGCTCGTGACCCCAATCACCACGGGTAGTAGCCCGGCGCCGGAGGGGAAAGGGACGGCGGGCGACGAGACCGAGTCGACCCGTACCATCTACGAGTTCCAGCACGGTCGCGTGCAACACGCCGCTTATCTGCTTCTGGACGAAGCGGAGCGCGCGCGCCTCCACCTGCGCATCGGGCGCCTGGAGCTCTCGGCAATGCGAGCAGCGGGGCGCGAGGAGGGGATCTTCGAAGTCGTCAATCACCTAAATCTCGGACGAAAGCTGATTGCGGACTACGACGAACGAGCCGCGCTCGCCCAGCTGAACGCGACCGCCGGGCAACGCGCGCGTCAGTCCGCGGCGTACTCGACGGCAATCTCCTACTTCGAGATTGGCCTCGCTTTGCTGTCGGCACAAGAGTGGACGGGTTCGCCCGAGCTCGCCTTCGAGTACCGGCGAGCGCACGTGGAATGCATCTGGCTCAGCGGGAACACCGAACGCGCGAATCGACTCGCGGACGAACTGATCGCAGCGGCGCCGAACAAGGTGTCTCGGGGCAGCGCTCTCGAGCTCAAAGTGGCGGTTTTGGAGCATGAAGGCCGCATGGCCGAAGTGGTCACCGTGCTCCGCGCGCACTTGTCGGCCTTCGGCATCGAGCTGCCCGAGGACGGTGCAGAGATCGATCGCCGGATCGGCAACGGCATTGCCAAGATGAAGGCGCACCTTGCCCGCGTGCGCATCGAGGACCTGGTTCAGTTGCCGGAGCTCGAGGACCGAGAGCTGCGGACGGCCATGAGCTTGCTCCTGCAAATGATCCCTTCGGCCATCCAGACGCATCCGCCGCTGTTCGTCTTGGCCGAGCTGATCATGTTCGACATCACCCTGACGCACGGACGGACCCTGGTTTCGTGCAAGAACATGGTAGATTGTGCGATCATCCAAGGCGGCATCCTGGGCGACTACGATACCGCCTACCGTTTGGGGCAGGCCGCGTTTTCCATGCTCGAACGCTACTCCCCGACTCCGCTCGAAGCCGGCGTGAATTTCGTCTTTGCGGCGTTCGTATCGCACTGGCGCGCGCCGCTGAAAGAGGGACTGGAGGCGTTCGAGCGAGCCGTTCGCGTCGGTGTCGAACAAGGCGATCCGCGACACGCAAGCTTTGCTCGTGTTCATGCGTTCCAACGAATGCTCTTGGTCGGAGCGGGTCTGGATGACGTTCACGCCGAAGCCGAGCGCTTGATCCCTGCGCTCCTGGAGGGCCGAGCAGCGAACGCCTTGCAAGGTGCGCGGGCAGCCCAGCGCGTGGTCGATCGTCTGCGTGGCAGCACTGCGAACGCCGAGCCTTCGGACGCCTTCGCGGCCGGGCTGGCAGCGTTTGGCAACGCACAGTGGTTGTTCTACTACGGCCAGGCCGAAATGATGGCCAGCGTGCTGCTGGCGGTTCCAGACCAGGCCGAGCACTGGCTTTCGTTCACAGAACCGGTCGTGCCGGCGGGGGTCGCTCTGTACCCCAACCCCGACTACCGACTTTTCCAAACGCTCGTTCTAGTCAAGCGCCTAGCTGCACAGGCCGAGGCTGAGCGGGCGGCGACTTTCGTAGTGCTGGACGCGAACCTCGCGCAGTTGCAAACCTGGGCCAGCAACTGCCCAGAAAATTTCGAGCACAAGTACAAGCTCGCCGCCGCCGAGGTCGCGCGGGCCCGCGCAGCACCTACCGACGAGGTACTAGCGCTGTACGATGCCGCCATCGAGGCCTGCGCGGATGGCTTCATCCATTTGCGCGCCCTGGCGAACGAGCGCCTCTCGGAGTTTTGGTCGGATAAGGGGCAACGCAAGGTCGCCCGCTCATTCATCGAGGACGCTTACTATCTCTACGAACGTTGGGGCGCGCACGCCAAACTGCGCCAACTCGAGCAGCGTTATCCGGAGTGGTTCGCGCGCGGTCAGCGTGCGAGCACGACGCCGACGCGCACGACCACGGCAGATGGCTGGGCCGGGGCCTTGGATCTCGAATCCATCATCAAGGCCACGCAGGCGATCTCCAGCGAGGTCAAGGCGGAGCGGCTATTCGGCAAGCTGATGGCCACGCTGATCGAAAACGCCGGCGCCGCGCGCGGGTCGTTGATCTTGCCCGCGGATCGGGACGGCGAGCTGACCGTGGTAGCGCGCGCGCAAGTCGACGGAGACCTACCCGATGCCGGTCGCGCCATCCCGCTCGTCGAGTGCACGGCGGTCTGCGCGGAGATCGTTCGTTACGTGGTTCGGACGCAGGATACGGTCGTCGTGGACGACGCCAGCCACGAGCCCGAGTACGCCAGATACGCTTACGTTCAGCAGAACGCAGTCAAATCGCTGCTCTGCCTGCCGATCTTGAATCAGGGCAAGCTGATTGCCATCCTGTACGCGGAGAACAACGCCACGACGCACGCTTTTACCGCGCAGCGATTGTCGCTTTTGCGAGTGATCGCCAGTCAGGCGGCGATCTCGATCACGAACGCGCGCCTGTACGATAGCCTCGAGGAGAAGGTAGCCGCGCGCACGCTCGAGCTCCGGGAGAAAACCCGTGACATCACGGTGATGCTCAATTGTATGCAGCAAGGCATCTTCACTATTGACGGGGATCTGCTCATTCAGCCCGAATACTCGCTCTATCTCGAGCGCATCGTGGGCATCAGCCAGATCGCCGGCAAAGACTGCCTGCAAACGGTATTCGAAGGCTCGAGCGTGGGAGTCGACGCGCTCGATGGGATGCGCGCCGCTCTGTTCTGTACGATCGGCTCCTCGGCGCTGTTTGCGGAGAGCAACGCTTCACACCTGGTCGCGGAGTTCCAACGCGTGAACGAACAGGGAGAAACCCGGCACTTCGAGGTCGACTGGAATCCGATTGTCGGGGACGACGATCAGGTCTCCAAGATGCTGGTCGCCATTCGAGATGTCTCGCTACTCAAGCAGTTGAAAGCAAGCGCGGCGGCGAACGGTCGTGAACTGGCCATGCTCGGTCAGATTTTGGAGGCGGGTCTCGAGCCGTTTCAGCGCTTCTGCCGCTCCGCTCATGAGCTTCTGCTGCAAGTCGACAGCCTGACGCAAGGTAGCCAAGAGTTCGACGTGGAGAGCCTGGAGGTGTGTTTCCGCAACATGCACACGATCAAGGGCAATGCGCGGCTATTGAACCTGACTGAGCTGATCGATACTGCGCATCTGGCGGAGGAGCCCTACGCTGCCCTGCGTGGCGGGGGCCGAAGCGTCGTGGATCGCGCCGAGCTCGGCGCAGGAGTCAGCGCGGTGCGGGCTGCGATCCAGGCGTACGAGCTGGTCTGCGTCAGCAAACTGGGAGATCTGGCGCCGGGCTCGGGCACACGCGCACAGCAAACGCTCGCCGAAATCGACGCGCTGCTGAGCAACGTCGACGGCGGGACGCTCCCCGTCGAGGTTGCGCTGCGAGCCGTGCGGCGATCGCTTCGACGCTCAGAAGGCGTCTCCCTCACAGAAATCGTGAACGAGAGCTCGCGCATGTTGCCGTCGCTGGCGAGCGAACTCGACAAGAGCACGCCCGCCGTCGAATGCGTGGGCGGCGCGCTACTGCTCGGGCCCGCCTGGGCTGAGGTCCTCAGAAACGTACTGATGCACGCCTTCCGCAACTCGTTGGATCACGGGCTCGAGTCGAACCAGGAACGCCGCGCGGCCGCTAAGCCGAGCCAAGGGCGGATTTGGGTGCGCGTGCAAGGAACCGAACGAAAGACCGAAATTCGGCTGGCGGACGACGGGCGCGGGCTCCAGCTCGACGTCTTGCGGCAGCGTGCGGGTCGCGCCGCTGCGAGCGATGACGAGCTGGCGAACACGGTCTTCTCTTCAGGGGTCACGACGGCAACCGGGGTCTCCGCCACATCCGGGCGCGGAGTCGGCATGAATGCCATCCGCGAGTTCGTGCGGGCGCACGGGGGCGAGGCAGTGCTTGCATTCACCGGTCCGAGCGTCGCCGGGCGCCGCCCCTTCGAGCTCGTGATCGAGCTTCCCTCCGCTGCAGCGCTCAGCGGCTCACACGATTCCGAGCCGCCGCGGGGCGGACGGCCGCACCCGATCACCAGCTCGCGCGTTTGAGCTCCGCCACGGTTCGTGTCTTTCTGCCACGCGTCGCGTCGGTGAAAGGACGCCGATAGTGGAATGAATCGTGCATCCTCGGGTCGCCAATGTGGCGCCTCCAGCAGCTGAAGCGCTTTGCGAACAGGGCTCCCTTCACGTGGCCGCGCAAACGCAAGATCCGTTGGCTGCTGGCTATCGCACTCGGGCTGCTTGCCTATCCCGTGCTGGTGACTCTGGCGCTCTGGTCCGGCTTCGCCGAGTGGATGCTGAAGTCCGAAGACCTCAGAGTAGAGATCCAAAACCCCGCCTACACGATTTGGCCGGGCAAAGTGCACATGAAGAACGTGCGCATCCTGGCCAATGGCGCGACGCAGTTCATTTTGGAGGGCCAGGATCTGGTGCTCAACCTGCGCCTGCTCGAGCTCGTGAAGCGCCGCGTGCACGTCACCCAGCTGGCCGCTCACGACGTGCGTTATCAGATGCGCGTTCAAGTCAAAGACACCAAGAACATCGAGCGTCGGGTAAAGGCCTATCCCCCTCTCGCGGACTTGCCTGGCGCGAACGTCGTTCGCGAGCCGACGGCCAAGCAGACCGAGAAGAGCGAAGCCGACTGGACCGTAAACGTGGAAGGGCTCGACATCTCGGTAAAGGAGCTCTGGTTCTTCGAGTACCGATACTTGGGCAAAGGCCACCTGCGCGGCGGCTTCTTGGTTGGGCCGAACGTGATGCAGGTCGAGACCGCGGTGCAAGACCTCGGACCGGGTGAACTTCGCTTTGGTGCCAACGAAACGATCGCGACCGGTCTGCAGGGTCAAATTAGCGCGGACATTCCTCGGCTGAACCCGAAAGAGCACGCAGACGCGAGCTTCATGGAGCTGGTGACGGCGCGCGTGAACCTCCGCGCGAAGATCGAATCGATGGCCAGCGTTGGCTCATACTTCGAAGCCGAAAGGCTCGAGATCTCGAAGGGCAAGGGACCGCTCGATGTGGACTTGTACCTGGACCGCGGCAAGCTCGGCAGCAAAAGTCACCTCTACTATCAGACCGACTCGATCAATCTGAAAGGGATCGGCTACGGCGTCGGGACTGATTGGCAACTCGACTTCGACGCGGCAGGCACGAGTGAGCAGCTGCCGCTGGTGCGTTCCAGCTCCAAATCGAGCTATGTGTCCTTGGCTCGGGAGATGCGGGCGTTCACGATCCAGATCCACAATCACCACGAAGAGGCCCAGCTCGATACCATCCAACTGAGCAAGTCGACCGACCTCAAGCGAGCGCTGCTGCGCATGCCCCAAATCGTGTCGGTCGATTTGCGGGATCTGCCTGGGGTGCTGGCTGATGCGCCAGCGTTCGAGATGAAAGGCGAATTGCATGCCTCGCTCAACCTGGACATGGATCAAGAGTATTGGACCGAGGGCAAGCTGCACGCCGCGACCAAAAACTTGCACGTAGCCGGCGTTGGCGTCGCGGCCGACGCCAACATCAAGCTCGACAGCGATCTCCGCTTCAATCCCAAGCTCAAGATCAACCGGCTGCAAAATCTGGTCTTCAGAATGCGAGACATGGACCTCCGTGCGGGCGATCGCGGGGTCAGCGGTTGGTGGATGGACGTAGAGAGCGCCCGCTTCACCCTGTGGAACGAGACCCCGCTGGCCTTCGATGGAACATTGGGGATTCAGACGCGTGACCTCGATCCCGTGCTCAAAACGCTCGCCGAAAAAGACGTAATCAGCGAACTCATCCCGCTGTTCACTAGTCTCAGGGCCTTTCGGGCGTCCGCGCGCGTGAGAGGCGCTGGAGCGATGACGGACATCACGCTGGCATCCGAAAGTCAGATCTGGGACGCGGCCGGTCGGGTCTTCAAAAATGGAGACAAGACGCGGATGGCGATCGTCGTGGGCGGACAGGCCGTGTCGCTCGGAATCGCCAGCACTGGCGATGGTCTGGAGCTCATGCCGTTCGCCAAGACCGGTTGGCTCAACGAGCACCTGCGCGAATTTCCGAACCCGGTACTGACGATGAGATCCGACAAGCCCTAGCCGTGCCCGGAGTCTGAAGTGGAAGCGACGACCATGCTGGAAACCAAGACGAAGCAGACCACCAAGCGACTCGTATTCGCGGCATCATTCGCGTTCCTGCCCTCGTATTGCGAGCCCCCATCTTGGCTCGTGCCGCGCCAGCGCCCCGATCGACCGACACTAGCCGCCGAAGAGCGAGGTGTCACATCCCTGGCCTCACGAGCGGCCAACTTTCTGCGCATCGAACCGCTCGACGACAGCTCGCCGCCCGTGTTCGTGATGCGCGGCGAACCGCGCGGCCCGGGCAAGCTCGTGTTCCTTCACGGCATTTGTGGGCACGCGCTGGGCTATGCGCAATCCTTCGCTCGCAGCGCCGCCAAGCATGGCACCCTGATCGCGCCCCAAGGCGACCGCACCTGCGAAGGGACGCCGCTTGCGAAGTGGTCGTCTGACACCGCCGCCCTGGACGAGCGGATCAGCGCGGCCTTCCGCAGCTTAGGTTTTCCCGAACCGATCAACGACGTCACTGCGATCGGCTATTCGCAAGGCGCCAGTCGCGCCGAAGCTTTGGCACGCAAGTGGCCGGATCGGTACACCCGCCTGGTTCTGATCGCCGGGCCCACGAAAGTCTCACCATTCGGCTTGAAAGTTCGCTCGGCCGCGATGATGGCGGGCACCCTCGATCGCCAAGATATCATGGTCGCCAGCAGCAAGGCATTTTTGGCAGCAGGCCGGCGTGCCCAGTACTTTACGCTTCCGAACGCCCGGCACGGCGCCATGGGCGACACTCCCGAGGCGAGCATGCAAGCAGCACTCGATTGGTTGTACGGTGAACCGGCCACGAACACCGATTGAGCGTCGTTGCTGGCGCTCGTCGCTGACTAGCCAACTTCAGGCTCAGAGCTCGGCGCGCTCCAGCCACTTGGGGTTCTTCGCCGTGCCGTCGTATTTGTTCGCGGTCTTGAACAGCTCGTGCGCCCCGTCTTTGGCTGCAGCTGCCGTCCGCGCCAACAACTCGCGCCGCTCATCGGCCGAGAGCGGCTTGAATTCGCGCGCCAACTTCAGGTCTTGCGCGAGCACCTCGGGGCTATCGATGCCAGTAATGACGACCGAGGTCGGCAAGCTGAGCGCATAGCGCAAGCACTCCTGAGCCGTGACTATATTCGCTTTCAGGATATCGCCCGACCCCATGGATTTCATGCCGAGCACGCCCAAACCGCGCTCTACCGCAACAGGCAGCACGTGTTGTTCGAAGCTCTTGAAGTGTGCGTCCATGACGTTCAGCGGCAATTGCAGCGCGTCGAACTGGAAGCCTGCCTTCTTGGCCGTCTCCAGCATGTGTAAGTGCATTTGCGGATCCTTGTGGCCGGTGAAGCCGATGAAGCGGATCTTGCCGGCTTGCTTCGCCTTTTGCAGCGCGCCGATCACACCGTCCGAAGCAAACGAGCGTTCCGCATCCGTCATCCGAATGACCTCGTGGATCTGCACGAGATCGATCACGTCCGTCTGCAATCGCTCGAGCGATTGTTCGAGCTGTTCGCTGGCCGACTTTGCCGTACGGCCATCGAGCTTCGTCATCAAGAAGACGCGCTTGCGATAGCCGTCACGCAATGCCTTGCCCATGCGCTCCTCGCTGAGACCGTCGTTGTAGTCCCAACAGTTGTCGAAGAACGTGATTCCGCCCTCGATCGCGTCGCGCATCAGACGAATGCTCTCGGAGTCGCTGAGCTTTTCTTTTTTGCCGATGTGCGCGCCGCCCAGCCCGATCATGGAAACCAGTTCACCCGTGCCGCCCAGCTTGCGCTTGGGCACGCCCGCGGACGGCACCTCCGAGTCCTGCACGGCGGGCGCTCCGCCGGCAGTCGGGCCGCGTTGTGCTGAGGCAGATGGGGAGGAAGTGGCGTTGTGCCCCGCCCCCGGGGCAGAGCTTTTTTGGGTGATTTTGTCCGCGCGGTGACAAGCGGCAGCGAGCAGACCGGCCAAGGACAGGCGCCCGAATTCGGCGCGGCTGAGCGAATTCGTCATCGACGCAGTTCGGTGCAATGCCCGTGCCCCTCAGTGTGGGGGCCAAAACCCAGAGACCGCACTTTTCGCGCAACTCCTTTTCATGGTTGACCGAGGGGGCAGCAAAACCAGCAAAGGATTTGCGAATGCCCAACCCGATTTCGAGCGAAAACCGTTCTGTCTATGACCCCTCGGCCACGCCAGGGGTCGAAGAGTGCGACCCCCACATGGCCTGTTGCGCGCTGAGCAGTCCGGCATCGCCTGAAGCGACGCGCCAAGTCACGATTGCACCGGTATACGTCACGGGCGATCTCGATTCTGGAGCGCAACAGCTCGTGGGTCGGCACGACGCGCTCGCTGCGCCCTCCTGCGCCAATGAACGCTCGAAAGCGAACGTCACCTGCGGTTTGGCGGAGGCTGGCGCCATGACCCTGGCGCTGTCGGCTCCAACCGGGATTGGGCTGGTCTTGGGCGCGATCGCGACCGCGGGCGCGGGCATGCACTGCGCGCGGGAGATCGTGGCGGCGCGCGACTGCGAGGAGCAGGGCCAGCGGCGCGCTGTTCTCGATGCCGAATGTTCGGCCCGGGATGGCGTATTGCTGATTGGCGCCACCGGTAACCTCATTTGCCTGGGACTCAAATGATCTTGGGAGATTCGCGGAGGTGGCAAGCGTTGGCCGTACTCGGCCTGGCGATCGGCATTGGTTTCGGCCTCGGCGCTCTTTCGTATCGGATCGTTCAGCACGCGCTCCAGAGCGACAGCCAGGCGCTCGCAGTCGACATCGACGTCGCAGTCGACTGCATTTGCCAGATGCTTCTGACCGCCTTCGCCGTGAACGTGCTGCGCACCGTGGAGGCTCGAAAGGTCTGGCTTGCCGCCGGCTTGTTGACGATACCCGTCGTGGGCGCCCAGCATGCGCGAGACTACCATCCGCTGCTCGTCCTACTCGCCGAATCGACCTGGTTTCTCACGCTTCTCGCGTGTGCACGCGAGAAGCGAACATGGGGAGCATTGTTGATCGTCATCTGCGCGGCGTGCACGACGAGCATCAAAGTCTCTTCGCGAATGGCCCTGTATGAAGCTCGCCAAGAAGCAGACTGGCGCTGAGAACCCTCGCCTGACGCATGCCCTGCTGCCCCGAGGATGGTCCGAATTCGAAGCTTAGAACAGCGCGCGTGCCGCGTTGAATGTCAGTGCCATCAACGTGAACGCGGAGAGTGCGAACACGCTAAAACGCGCATTGATATTGTTCCATAGCGACTGCAAGAGACTGTGCGCGACGCGCAGTCCAACATAAACCCAGGCCAGAGTCGCGTTCACGCCGCCCCCTTGACCAATCACAGCCAGTGACAGCGCGACCGCGTAAAAGACGGTCGGCTGTTCGAACAGATGATTGTAATTGTCGGCCTTCCAGCGAACGCGCGGCGGCAAGGCTGCCAAGAGCTCGCTCTTCGGCACGGTCGGGTCGAGCTTTATCTTGGCGACAAAGATGGCTGGAATACGCGTCGCGTACATCCAAAACCACATGAAGTGCGTCCAGAGCGCGAGCGAGACGACGGGTGCAACGATGGGACTTATCAGCACGGCTCAGATTTTAAGCAATGAGCACGGCCTTGTCCATCGCCTCCGCGGCAACTCACGGGTCTGGCGGCGCTACGGCGGTCGTATTGACGCAGGAGACGTCGGCCGCATTGAAACCGTTGTAGTTCGGGTCCAGCGCGCTGACGGCCGGTGCAGTCACGATCTTATAGGGCGTCATCATGCCCATCGTGGCGTCGTCGACGCCGGTGACGGTGACGATCTGCGCGGCGCTCCAATTCGCCGTCGTGAACGAAAGCGGGACCGACGGAACCGTGCCTTGCATCGGATTGTCGCTCGAGAGCGCGATGCTCACCGGGCCGAGCGGCTGCGACCTGAGCGCGACGGTGAAGGTCGCGGTCGTTCCGGGGGTCGTTTCGCAGGATGTCGACGTGACCAGGATTCCCACGATGTCGTCGTTGACGTTGGTCAGCGACACGGTGCTGGCCGGGAGCTGAGCGTACTTTGGATCGGCGCTGGAGCTGGCCGTCTTGAGTGTCACGGTGTACGTTTGATTGCCGTCCGCAACGCTGTCTTCCACGCCGGTAACCGTGACGGTTTGCGGCGTGGACCAGTTGTTCGTGGTGAACGCCAGCGAAGCGGGCGCTGCGGTTCCCTCTTTCACGGCGCTACTGCTGACCGTAACGTTCACATTGCCCGTCGGCTGTGAGTTGAGCGCGACGGTGAAAGTGGCCTTGCCGCCGGACTCATTGGTCTGCAAATTGGCGGCCGCGGTGACCTTCAAAAGCGCCTTGTCATCGTCCTTGTTGATCAGCGACAGAGTGGTGGCTGCATAGGCGTAGTTTTGGTCCCCGGTGCTCGAGCCAGTCACCGAGACCGTGTACATCTGGTCTCCGTCCTCCGTGGCGTCGTCTTGGCCGGTGACGGTCACGGTTTGTGCGGTCGACCAATTCGCCATGGTGAACGACAAACTCGTTGGGGTAACTTTGCCCTCTTTTTCGCTCGAGCTCTTGAGCGTGAGAGTGACGGGAGCCGTGGGTTGGGAGTGAAGACTGAGG
Organism: Polyangiaceae bacterium; assembly: GCA_035273265.1. Lineage (GTDB taxonomy): Bacteria > Myxococcota_A > Polyangia > Polyangiales > Polyangiaceae > PMG-095. The sequence continues at coordinate 4,460 of DATEPG010000209.1, read as the reverse complement.
CCGAACTTGGCGGTCCCCCCCTGTTCCGTGGTCGTCCCTGAATAGCTAGGGGTCGCTACGATATAAGCCGAGTCGTCGTCTTGATTGGTGACCTTGACCGATTGACTCAGTCCCACGTAGTTCGGGTCGCCGCTACTCGTCGAGGGGCCGATGGTGATCGTGTACGCTTGGTTGCCGTCGACACCCGGATCATCTACCCCGGTCACCGTGACAACCTGCGGGGTCGCATAGTTCGCCGGTGTGAACGTCAGCGTGGCGGGCATGACGGTCCCCTCGCTTGGATCGCTGCTCATGACCGGCACCTTCACGTCGCCACCAGGTCTGGAGGTGAGCGAAACGGAGAAGGTGGCAGAACCGCCGGACTCCGCCGTGACGAGCTTGGTGCCCGCGTCGATGCCCGAAAGCAGCTTGGGCGGCGTGATGCCAGCCACGTCGTCGTCCAGGTTGACGACCTTGACGTCCCTCACGGGCAGCTTCTGATAGTCGAAATCGGTGGTCATGGGCGAGCTGAGTCGCACGGCATACACGACGTTGCCGTCTTTGGTGTTGTCGTCCATGCCGGTCACGGTCACCTTCTGGGCAACGTTCCAATTGTCGGTCGTGAAGTCGAGCTGCGTGGCGCTGACGGTGCCCTCGAGCGGGTTGGTGCTGTTCAGATCGAATCGCACCGCCGCTTTCGGTTTCGAAGTCAGCGCGATCGAGAACGTGGCCGGGGTCTTCTTCTCGCTGGTCAGCAACTGACTGGCATCGTTGGGGTCGAGGCTAGTCAATAGGGTGAGCGCGACATCTGCTTTGTCGTTGTCGACGTTGACGACATTGACGGGCGGTAGAGCGGCCGGGGTCAGGCTGGCGTAGGCGTTGTCGCCGCTCTTGATCGGACCGAGCGTGACCTGATAGGGCTGATTGCCGTCCGCGATGTTGTCGTTGTCGACCCCGACCACGGTTACGAACTGCGGTGCTGCCCAACTGAGGGGTGTAAAAGTGAGCGACGCCGGACTCACCGTGCCTTCACCAGAACCGCTGGCGATTTCGATCGTCACGTCCTGCTTGGGTTCGTTGTTCAGCTGGACCGTAAAGCTAGCGCTTTCGGCATTTTCGCTGGTGCGCAAGCGGAGGATCCCGCTCGGATCGATGCCCGTCGCAAGCACCACCGTCACGCCCGCGCTGTCCGTGTCCCGATTCAAAACATTGAGCGTTTGTGGCGGCAAAGTCGCATACGATGGGTCGGCGCTTGGCTGCGGGTCAAGGCTGATCTGGTAGACGCGGTCGCCGCCAGCGACGTTATCACTCACGCCCGTCAGCGTGACGGTTTGCGGAGCGCTCCAGTTGTCGGCGGTGAACGTCAAGCTGCTGGGGGTTACGGTTCCGATACTGGGATCACTACTCGTTAGGCTGAAGACGACGTTGGCATCCGGGCGCTTGTTGAGCACCACCGTGAACACGGCTTGACCGCCCGCGTCGGTGGTGGTGAGCCCAGCCGTCGGGGTAACGAAAAAGCCCGCGCCGTCGTTGTCGATGTTCGTGATCGGAACCACGACTTTGGCCCCGTGAACCGCTTGGTCGTCGCTCTTCGCGGGACCTACTTCGACCGAGTAAGCTTGATTGCCCACCTGGGGATCGGGCACCCCGGTGACGGTGACCGCCTGTGGCGCGTTCCAGTCGTCCGTGGTGAAGGTGAGGCTGTCCGGGCTGACAGTGCCCTGCGCAAGGTTCGCACTCGTGATCGGGATGGTGACCGGGGCCGCTGGCTGCTTCGCCAACGACACGTAAAATTTTGCCTGCGCGCCGAGATCGCTGGTGAACAGATCGGACCTGGGCACAACCACGATCGGGCCCGAGGGCTGTCCATTGCCTGCGGCTCCGCCAAAGGCGTTCGCGCCCCCGCTCGAGTTGCTATCCGTTCCGCCCGCGCCCGCCTTCGAGCCATGGCCGACTTCGAAGTCGCCAAACAGGACATGACAGCCCATGGTGGACGCGCCCGCACCAAAGGCGAGCATGAATGGTAGCAGCCAGCGTTTGAACCAAGCCATCAGAAGCTCCCCATTGCACCGACCGCCCCGACACCCAGATAGGGACGAACGACGAACCCGCGATTGTTTGAGCCTGATTTGTCTTCCAACAAGAATAACGTGAGGCCGGTCGCTGCACCAACGACGCCGGTGATGAAGCCAACGCCTGAGATGGTTCCCAGCCTGTAATACGCATTCACGGTGTCCTCATCGGGACAGTCGTTCCAAACCGGGCATTGCTCTTCGAGCGTCGAGTGTTTTTTGAGCGCCAGTACTCCGGTCACCCCGCCGACGATGAACCCTGCCCCAGCGACTCCCAGCGCCACGTAGATCGGCGCGCGGTTTCGAGTTGGCTGCGAAGCCGGAGTCGAGTCGATCACCGGCGCCTGGCGAACCTCGGCCGGTTCTGCTCGTTGCGCGGGATCGGGCTCGAGTGCGAACGCGACCGAGCTCTCTTGGCCCTCGTCGAGGTGCAGCGCTTCCTGTTTGCCCAAATATCCGTTGGCCGTAACCTTCACCTGGTGCGCGCCCGGGTTGACGGGGCGGCGCACCCCAATCGCGGCCGCGGGCACCGGCACGCCGTCGACGGTGACGCTCGCTTCGTTGCTACCAGTGACGTTGATCGTGACCCACGAAAGACGAGGCCTCAGGCGAGCAAGCTCGGCCTTCGCGTCGACTAGGGCGCGCTGCCAGGAAGCGGGAGCCTTGGCATCGACTCCCTCGCGCAGGATCAACTCGTAGCGTTCTTGCGCCTCGACGAGCTGACCGAGACCGACCAAGCTGCGCGCCCAGTCCAGCATCAAAGTGGGCGCATGCACCAAGGCGTTCGCCCGGCCGAAACGATCGGCCGCTTCCGCGTAGCGCTTGTCTTGCAATGCCGCATATCCCTCGTCCGCGAGCGAGCGCGCGGTTGCGCGGTCTACGGCGGAGGGCTCGGCGTTTGCCGGAGCTACCCAGAGCAGACCTGCTGCGATGCCCGACCACACCAGGCCATGTCTGCGAGTCATCTCCGTGCTTTCAGCGTTCTTTTCGCGGCGGTTCGTGATCCAGCGTGATCGCCCACGCCAGACGGCGTGTCCCCCGACGATGACTCCGGATGGGGTAGCCGATCCCCAGCACGAGATCAAGACTCGCCAGCGACGCCGCGCACCCCCACAGCTCAGCCGAAGGAACTACTACTGCGGAGGCATGCACGGACCGCAGTCGAGCAAATTGCCGCAGCCATCCGGCGTGGAGCCACAGGTCGCGCCCAGGCTCTCACACGTGGCAGGAATGCACTTCGGCGGTGGAATCACGCCAATGCAAGCACCGAGATCGAAGAGCATGTAGAGGAGGACCTTCTCCTGGTTCGTCAGGTCGCCGCCGCAGTGGCTCGGGAATATCGAGTCAGCGAAGGGTGTGCCGCCGCCCGGGGGCATCGGGAAGCCACCGCCTCCAGCGCGCCCACCGCCTCCAGCTGCACCGCTGGCGCCGCCCGCTCCACTCCCACCACTGCCTCCCGGGTCCGACGCGGCTGCCACGTGGAATCCGCTATAGGCGACGCGGCCGCATACGGCCTCCTTCGGAGCGCCGTACGGCGTGTTGAAGGAGAATTGTTGGGTTCGCTTCGTGCCGTCCTGGAGATAGACGAACTCCTCCGACGAACCGCCGAGCCCCGTGCTCATGCTGCGGGGCTCGCTGATGTCGAAGGTGTACGCCGGCGCAGTCGTGATCTTCTCGTTGACCATCCAGTCACTGAAGTTCTGGATCCGGGTGCTGGTGTTGGGGCGCCCCTGCGAGATGGCACCGAGCCCCGATGGTTCCTGATCGCTCATCGTGGCCCAGGTGGCAGCTGCAGCGAGCCCTGTTTCGGTTGCGGCGCCCTCGACGTAGGCTTGAGTTCCGTTGGCATTGAGCCAAGTGAAACTCAGGTGGCTCGCGAACATGCGACCGCCGCGGTTCAAGAACTGCCGAACCTTGGCGCCGTCGGCAGTGCGTTGGGCGCCACTCTGGTCATAGGCCATGCCTTCGCAATCGGAGACCAAGATGTCGTAGCTTTCGAGCTGTGCTGCGCTGCCGTACAGCGTCGAATCGTGCGGGGTCATTGCGTCGAGGCTGGCGCCCGACGGGTCTGCCTTGGAACCGCCTCGATAGAGATTGATGCGGGCCGGGCCGGAGGAGACCGGCGTGGCCGGGTTCTTGAACTCGTCGTCGGCTAAGCCCATCTTGGACAGCACGCATTCGATCGCGTCTACCTGTCCGGTAGTGACGGCGATGCGCGGGATGTTGACGGCGATGCCGTCAGCCATCGTGCGCGGCAGGCGGGTGGGGTTGGCCGGCAGAGCGGTTGGCAAATCCGTGGTTTTGCAGGCGTCTGTCTGCGGCAAAGTGAATTTGGTGGCGCGACGGAAACGACCCGCCTTGACGACTAGCAAGAACTCTTGGCCGACGGGGATGAACTCATCGAGCTTG
>DATEPG010000208.1:0-10972 GCA_035273265.1 Polyangiaceae bacterium | reverse complement strand
TGGCGGCGGCGGCACGGGCGCCACCTGCCCGGCAGATTGCGCGAGCGACGCCGACTGCGAGATGGTTGCCAGCGTCGCAACCTGCAGCTGTCGCTCGGGTTTCGTCGGCAATGGCAAATCGTGCGCGCGCCCCATCTCGTGCAAGCAGCTGCACCTGGCAGAGCCCGCGCTCGCGAGCGGCGCTTACCTGATTGCGCCCGCCGCTGCCGAAGCGCCCTTCATGGCCTACTGTGAAATGGTCGCCGAAGGCGGTGGCTGGACGCTCGTGCTGAACGCTGGATCCGGCTTCGACCAGACCACGACTGGAGTCGCCGGCGCCCAGTGTTTTCGGCAGAATTGCACGAGCCTGGCTTACTCCACGGTGCCACTGACCGCCGATGTTTTGGTCGACGTGCGCAATGGCGCGCTCGTCGCGGACAACTATCTAGCGCGCCTCGTGATCACAGGCGTGGTCACGGCAACTCAGGGCAAGACCGTACGCACGCTGATCAGCACGGGTCCGAATTACCTCGAAAAGGAAGACAACTCCAACCTCATCGTGCGCCTTCGTGGCAACGACACGTGTCACGACACGCTGCCTTCGGACTTGGCAAATGTGGTCTGCAGTTCGTGCACAGCGGGCTCGGAGTGCGATGCACCGGTGCTCGTGTTCGGTGACAATGACCCTGGCTGCAGTGACACGCCCTTCAAATTTGCGATCGGAGCCGCGGAAAGCTATGACGTCCCTTGGGGCAACTGCGCGGGTTGGCCGCAAAGCCCCACTGTCGGCGAGATTCGCTACTATCCTGAGAATTTCAGGATCTGGGTCCGCTGAGCGCTCGGGCTAGCGCGTGGCGAGCGTGATGGGCGCCTCGCTCGCGACGTAGGGCACGTGGTGATAGTCGCGGATCGCGATCACTTGCCCGCCTTCCACGTCGAGCTGGATGAAGTACGCCGGCCGGGTGTCGTCGCCGCGGAGCACCGCGAGCAGCTCGCGACCTTCGAGCCAGCCGGGCGCCACCCGCCACAGGGGCATTCGCTCGTAGTGGCCGAAGTCGCGGCCCACGTCCTTCCGACCCTGGCTCCTGAACCGGGCGACCAAGCCGCGAACTTCCCCGAGGTTCGACTCACCCTACGCAGCAGCGCGCGCTTCCCCGACCTGACGGCGCGCTTGGGGCTGCACCCGATGGCGGAAGGGTTCCCGCGGCTCCGCCGCTGGGTCGACCGTATCGAGTCACTACCCGGATACGACCAGACCTTTCCTGCCCACTGGAATGAGCCGCCGTTCGCGACGCTGAAGGCTGAGACGCGCGGCGTGACCATCAAAACCCTGGTCCCGCCCTAGGGCACGGCCGGGACAGCCCGCCTTTTGCCGCCAGGCTTTCGTTTCCTGGCGGCTCGGCGCATTCTGGGGGTCAATGTCGGAGTATCGCGCAGAAGACGGCGACCCGTTGGCGCGCTGGCTTGCGGGGCCAGGGCTTTCGGCGCTCGATGCCCTGACGGGCGGCGCGCTGGACGTCATTGGCGTCATGGACCGTGACCTCACCGTTCGCTACCTCAACTGGGCTGCCGCCGGTATGAAGCGCGAGCAGCTGATCGGAACCAGCACGCTCGACTTGGCGCCGCCGGACTGCCGCGAGGCCGCCCGTCAAGCGTACATGAAGGTGCTCCAGACCGGCGTCGGTGAGCGGCTGGAGATGATGTTCCGAGCTGGCAACACGGTCTTGCTGTGGGACGTCCGGATTGGGCCTATCCGGAGTGGTGACCAGGTCATCGGACTGATCGCGATTAGCACCGACGTGACGGAGCAGCGTAGTGCTTACGCTGATCGGGATCGCTTCTTTTCGCTTTCGCTCGACATGCTGGCCGTCATGACCGCCGAGGGGCTCTTCAAGCGAGCGAACCCCGCCTTTGGCCAGACGCTCGGCTGCGACGTGGCCGAGCTGATCGGCACGCCCTTCATCGAGCTCGTTCATCCCGATGATCGCGCGCCGACCCTAGAGGCCTACGAGGTCGTCCGCAGCGGCATACCGGTCAGCAACTTCGAGAATCGCTATCGCTGCAAAGACGGCGAATACCGCGTGTTCTCCTGGCGCGCCAAGGTCGACCCCGTGACCGACGACGTGTACGCGGTGGCGCGCGACGTTACCGACCATCGCGCGACCGAGTTTCAGCTGCGCCACGCCCAGAAAATGGAGGCGGTCGGGCAGCTCGCGGGCGGTGTCGCTCACGACTTCAACAACCTGCTCTTCGCCATCTTGGCCAACACCGGCTTGGCCCAGGACCTGACGTCCGGCGCCCCGGAGATCGCCGACCACCTAGCTGAGATTGAGGCCGCCACTCTGCGCGCGGCGGATCTGACCAAGCAGCTGCTCGCGTTCAGTCGTCGCCAACCGCTCAGACCCGTCCCGGTCGATCTCAACGAACGCGTTCGCGGCTTGATGAAGATGCTACGGCGGTTGTTACCCGAGAGCATCAGCATCGATCTGATTCCCGGTCACAACTTGCCGTCGGTCAACGCAGACCCGGGCCAGCTGGAGCAGGTGATTGTCAATCTGTGCGTCAACGCTCGCGACGCGATGGAGCGCGGCGGTCATCTGACCATCGAGACCGAAACCGTGCTGATCAACGCTCGTTATTGCGAGTCACATCCGTGGGCCAAGCCGGGGCGCTACGTGCTATTGAGTGTTACCGATACGGGCGTGGGCATGACCGCGGAAGTGCGCGAACGCGCGTTCGAGCCGTTCTTCACCACCAAAGGGCCGCACCAAGGCACCGGCCTCGGCCTCTCCACCGTGTACGGCATCGTGCAACAACACGACGGCATGGTTCATCTGTATAGCGAACCTGGCGCGGGCACGACGTTCAAAGTCTACCTGCCCGCGCACGCACGCCCGGTCCAAAGCGTTGGCAACAAGCTTGCGCCGCTGCCTCCGCGAGGCCAGGAAACCATCTTACTGGCCGAGGACGAAGAGCAGGTTCGCGGCGCCGTCGTGCAGATTCTTCAGCGCGCGGGCTATCGCACCATCGCGGCCGCCAACGGCCTGGACGCGATTGCACTGCTACGCGACGGAACGGAGCCGGTACACCTCGTACTATTGGACGTGGTGATGCCCGGGCTGGGAGGGCCCGAGACATGGGAACAAATGGTCGGCTTGCGCCCAGGTCTGCGCGTCTTGTTTTCGAGCGGCTACGCCGACGATCGCTACCGGCAGCTATTGCCGGCCGGCGCGGTGCTGCTCGAAAAGCCATTCCGCGCAGAAGACCTGCTGCGCCGCGTCCGTCAATTACTCGATCAGAGCCCCGAGCCCTGACTCAGTGCACGCGCTCGCCCTTGATGGCTGCGGCTGACTGTGTGGCGGCGTGTGCGGTCGAGATTCGGCCTGGCTCGCCGTAGGGCTGACAACATTCGGGACTGGTGCGCCAGTCTGTGCCAAACTTGGGGCTTCCGTCCCTCAATTGCGCTCGATTTTGACGATCAATACGGCATGGACGTTGCTGCTGTCTAACGAGAGATGATCCATCGATCGGCCATCAGGTGGGGCGCACTCTTGATTTTGGGGGGGGTGCTCGGCTGTTCGGGCAAGGTGAGCGATGTCCGAATTGCCAACGGAGGCAGCGCGAATGGAGGCGAGCCGTCCGCGTACAACGGGGGTGGTGGTGGCGCCAACACTGGCGGAGTCGACTCGCGCGCTGGTGGCGGTGGTCTGCTTGGCGATGACATTATCGGTGGCGCCGGTAGCGGCGGAGCGAACGATTCGGCGCTGTTGATTGAGAGCGCCTGGGACATCACTGTGACCGCGACTTGGGTCGAACCAGAGTTGGATGTTGATTTGCCACCATTTCCACTCACCTTGGCCTTACTCGACAAGGGCCCGTCGTTTACGGGCATCCTTTCACGAGACGGTCGGATGAGCATCCTCGAAGTGATTCGTCAGGGTGGAGCTCGCGCGAGATTCCAGGCGGCGAAATATGGTTACATCCCCTTCTCGTTGGGGGGCAGCGGTGAAGGGGCGCTGATCGCGCTGATGTTGCAGACGCTGACGCTGACCGCGCTCGACGACGATTCCGATGGCATCGCGGATCGCCTCGTTGGCACCGGCGACGGTGCGATTGAACGGAGCTGTGGTGATTGTTCCTATTCGAGCCCAGTGACTCTGAAGGTATCGGGCAAACCGGACCGAACGGCACCAGCGCTCAACTTGCCGGAGACACCATTGAATCCCCTCGACGAGTTGCGGGTCTCGGTGAGTGAAGCGTTGAAGTCAGGACTGCTGGAGCTCAGCGGGAATCCACCGGTGTCGCTGTTCGCGGGGAAGACCGATGCGCTGCCGATCTGGTTCACGACTCCCACGGTATTGCCATTCTCGGGCACTTGGAACGTGACTGGTGTCGGTCGCGATTTTGCGGAGCGACTGCTCGATTTGCGCGCTGCCAGCGTGACGACGCTCGCGGACCCGGGAATATTCGCGGAGGACGGTTTCGAGACGGCGCCGAATGTCTCGCTGACCGGCGCGGCCGCAGTGGTCGATGCGAGCAGTGGCTTGCCGATCCCGAGCGGAAGCCATGCGCTGTTGTTGCCGCCGGGCAGTTCTGCCACTTTTCACATCAAGCGAACCGCTGCGAGCGCATCGAAGAGCACGATCTCTGCGCACTTCGTCGAGCTAAAGTCCGAAGAAGAGTGGTGGCCCATGATCGACTTTCGGGCGGCAGTGATTGGAGGTGGGCGGCGTGGATGGGATGGCCATGCAATTTCGGACGATCCGCTTCCCACGACGCACCCGATCTGGATCGATGCCTCGCCCGCCTACGTTGCTCAAATTGTACTCAATGAGGCGGGCAACGACATCGGCGTACTGATCGCTGCCAAGACTATGCCGCCCGGCCCGGGAGCTCCGCCGGGTGCGCTACTGATCGACGCACTGACGCTAGAGTAATCTTCTGGGGCCGCACTGATCGCTGCCAGTAGCGCCCTGCCCATCCCGAATGGTAGTCACCAGTCGACAAAAGCGAAACCCCGGGTTCGGCTGCCAGGGTCCTGCCGTACTTTGCGCGTGTCCCCCGGGCATATCTCGTTGGGCCTTCGGACGGCTTGGCAGACTCACCAAAAGCCGAGCCCGCACATCTCTCTCGACGTGCGGGCTCTAGAAGGAAGCAGCGCTGCAGGCGCCGCCAGGGGTCACTTCGTGTATTCGAGCGCTTGCTCCAGCCAAAAGACGCCAGCCTTCGGCTCGTTGCGCTTGCAGTCACCGTCAGACTCGCCGGGGCGCTTGAGCCAGAGATAGCCGTCGACGAGGGGCTCGCCGGTATCGGTGGTTGGCGGACGGCCGATCTTACGGCCCGGAGGGTTACACCACGTCTCGAGTTCGTTCTTTGCGGCCTCGTACGGGCCGGCGCCGTTGCGGCTGGTGTCGACGATGAAGTGCTTGCCGCCGATCAGCCCGGAGATTTCTTTGCCGTAGGCGACGCACTCCTCGGTCGTGCGATAGTTCGAGGTGTTGACGGAGAAGCCACTCGCGTGCTCGACGCCTGCCTTCTTCAAACGTTCGGCCATTTCCTTGGCGGGAACCCACTTGGCGTGACCGGCGTCGATGTAGACGGCGGCTTCTGGGTTCTGACGTAGCACCTTCACCGCATCGTTGAAGAGGAAGTAGCGCTCCTCTTGCTGATTCGGTGGCAGGCTCGTGACGCCCGGTAGTGCGTCCGGTTCCAGGATGATCGCGACGGGGCGGTTACCGACGCCCTTGTGAACGTCGCGAATCCAGCGCTGATAACTTTCTTTCGAGGCGAGACCACCAGCCGAGGCACCAACGCCTTCCGCTTCTGCTGCCGCGTCACGATGGGGAATGTTGTAGGCGATGATTACGGCGACGCTTCCGTCCTTCTGCGCGCGATCCACGAAGTGCTGGGCCGCGCGAAAGATGTTCGAGTTCCACTCACCCATCCAAAGGGCTTGCGGTTGCTTGGCGATCTTGTCGAGCTGCGCGGCTTTTTCCGGTTCCGTCTTGCGCAGGTAGTTCGCCTTCAACATCACGTTCGCCTCCGGATCGACGAAGAGCTTAGCGCCCTTGAGCGGGTTGGCGGTTACCGGCGGCGGAACGGGAGGATCGCTGATCGGCGCGTTATGATCAGGCTGCGAGTTGGATTGCGACGCAGCGGAAGATGGAGATTTCACGGGGTCGGAGCCGCAAGCGGTCGCGACGGCCAGAGCCGCGCCCAGTGCGAGGATGGACGTGAGCGAAGTGTGAACGAGCGAAGTTGTCATCGGTGGGTCAGAACCTTTCTACGCGGGAAGCTAGCAGTGCTCCCATACTTCTATTCGAGATTTCGAAGCTGCGCCTGGCGAGAAGGCGCGTTGTACAGGGCTCGATGTCTAGCTCTGAAATCGCTGGCCGCCTTGCAAGGCCTTGCTGGATTAGCACGACTGGAACCAGTTCCAGTTCGTAAGTGGTCGAAACGATGCGCTCTTCTGTAGCCACGACGAAATTGTCCGCGTTCACTGCTCGCTTTCGACCCGAACCAGCCGGATTTACAGCATGCGCCGCTCGAGAAGCAACAAAGACCGTGGACCTTCTGTGATCCGTGGCACTAAAGGCCGCTCTGGCAGGCCGCTCGGCCCCGAGCAGCGGCACTTTGCCGGTGGAAGACCACGCCGAGACGCCGCCGGCGAATGCGAGATGCTGACACAAGCGTCGTGACTCGGTGCTGGCTCGCGCTGGGTACCGGGTGCTCAGGCTCGACGCTGTGCTCATCGCGCGAGACATCGACAGCGCCATTCGCGTTCATCCGCGCGTCGCTCAACCGCGCTCACTGGCTCTTGCGACCCGACAGCGCGACGACACCGGGAGCCGAGGCCCACCCGGGGAAGGAATCGAGGGGCGGAGCGGAGACGTTGAAGGTGCCATTGCCGTTGGACAAGGCAACGGGGATCGAGCCAAAGCTCTCGGAACCGAGGAGGGCGATGTCGTCGCGCCCGTCGCCGTTGAAGTCGCCGACGATCGGCTTCGCGTTCGGCCACTGCGCCCATGCCGAAAAGTCCCAGTGGTTTTCGTTGCTGATCCAGAAAGCGCCATTGCCATAGGAGAACGCGACGGGGACCGAGCCCCGGCTGGCCTTTCCGTCTCTAGGGGGAGCGGCGATCTGGATCATGCCGCGCGCTGCCGCCGGACAGGGAGGGGCCGAATGCGCGCCGCACTCAGCCCTTGAATCCTGGTATGTAGGGAGTGTTCGGATCGTCGATGCCGGTGTCGAGTTCGCGCTGGCTGCCAAGGCCGCAGTGCACGAGTGCCTCTTCGGCCTTGGTCGTGTCTTCCTTTGCGCCGGCGACGTGCGCTAGCTCGTGAATCAGAACGGCGAGCACATGAATTCTGCCCCTATTGAACGGAAGGTAGCCAATGCCGATTTCATTTTTCGAGCGAATGCCATCTACCACGAGCGTGACGTAGTTCACCCAGATCCGCCCGTCGTCCAACAACGAGCTCAGAGTTCGTCCAGCACCCAGCGATCGAAAGTGAGCGTTGGCGCCTCTATTGGTATTGGCGATGGCCTTGGCCTGCGCCCGAGCCCACCGCGCGTCAGCTCGGTATGGGCCTGGAATCGCGGTCAATTCCTTGTACGGTGCGACATGGTCGCCGAAATTGAGTTGAATGCCCAAGTTTGCTCCTCATGGTGATTGTTGGTCGAGGGTTGTTGGAAAGGTGCTGGGGCTCTCGCGCAAGTCGGCGAGCTCGGAATCCTGAGGCAACGCTCGGCGCACGATCGAGACGACCTGCGCCCAAGAAGGGTCGAAGTGCGATACCGTGGTGGTTCGCCCTCGACCATCGCCCGTGGTGATGAAAGCCGAGTTGCACGCCAGATTGAGAGCTATCTCGACGGTACGCTCCTCCGCGCGCGGCGCTGCCAGCTCGAGAAACAACCCGACTAGGTGCCCTTGGAAGCAGCGTTTGTTCAGTTCGTATTGCAAGAAGCCATTTCGAAAACGGAGCCACTCCGCCACGGCAGCGAGCAGCTCGGGCGCCAAAGGCCGCGCGCTGGCTTTCACTACACGGAAGCCCGCTATGTACTCGGGCGGACCATCTGCTTTGTTGCGGCTCACGCCCTCGGGATCGAGTCGAGACACTTCACCGCGCTGAATGCCCGCGCTCGCCCGCCAACGCCACAGCTCTCGCTCCGACGCGGCCATCTCGAACGGCGGACCTTCGTAGCGCGCGCTCGGACTGCCGCAAGCATGCAAGACGAGTCGATGAACGCCCGAACGAAATCGATCTATCGGACACTCAGCCGCGCACTGCGCGCTGCAGCTCGACCCCGTCCATGCGGCAAGGCTCAATCGCTCGTCCGCAGCCAGCTTTCGACACTTGGGGATGGGTGTGGCTGAACAGGTCTCCCGCAGGGAGTAGCCGCGACCTCCGTCGAGATCCGAATACGCGGTCCAGCGCCCATTCGGCGCCTGTACCTCGATTTTCGCTCGCGTCGACAGTTCGAGCTGCGCATTCGCGCGAATGTCGAATTGCCCTGGGACTCGATTGGTGATGACCAGAGGCGGCGTCGGCAGCGCGGGCGGCCCCGCAGACGCCTCCGCTGATGGTGTCGGCGGCAGCGGCAGCGGCAGCGCGGGCCGCCCCGCAGAAGACTCCGTTGATGGTGTGACGAGCGGCGTTGGCCGTGAGTCTGGGCGCTTCTGGCTGGGTCCGTGACAGGCGACGATCAGGAATGCGGTATTGAACGCGGCGCGCAATTGGCTAAGCCAAACGGTATTCCAAGTCATTGCGTGACCATGCCTCGCGCCGCCGATCGTCTGTCCACTGTCCCCTGGCCACGCGCGACGTTACTCGTTGCGCTCAATAGGAGCAAGCTCGAACAGCTTGAGCAGCTCCAGGGCAAGGCAGGACCGCCCGACGCTGGGCTGAGCGTCGTGTGCGCCGGGTGCGGACGCTAGCAGCCGCAGTCGTCGTCATCGCAGTCGGCGGTGCCATCTTCGTCGTTGTCTTTGCCGTCGTGCCAACCGGGCCCCTCGCATTTCGGGCGCTGGTCTGCGTATGGAACAGCTCCTCGGCGTGCCACGTGACGAAAGTATCGGCAAATGCCTGGCCGATCCGTAACCCGGCGAACGCAAGGCGTCATCAGTGCCCGAGCGCGCCGTTCGGTCAGGGCACGGCGTTCCTGCCCGCGCTGGACATCGCTCGTCCCGACGGCAGCGTGGTGCAGGTGGAGTTTACGAGCACGCAAGTCGAGGTTGGAGAGGAACGCTACGTGTTCAGCGTGGATCCAGACGTGAGTGAGCGCCGCCGGCTGGAAGAGCAATTGCGACAATCGCAAAAAAATGGGCGCGATTGGCCAGCAGTCGGGAAATCGCGCCGCGGATCCGACGCGCCAGCTGCTGATGTTCAGCCGACAACAGGTGATCGAACCCAAGGTGGTGCTCAACCTAAACGGCCTACTCGCCGGCACTCCCGACGACGCGGATTGAACTGAGTGGCAGCGGGCCACGTAGCATTATAGCCACAGCCGGCTCGCGGCTCGGGCTCCCCGGCACGGACGAAGTCAATCGTCCGTGCGTTTATTGCCAGCCGGCTCCGATTCTGAAACCTGCGTCTGATACGCTGCTTCACGCCGAGGAGTCAGCAAAGACGATGAGCAAAGTGCGGTTGCTAGTCATGGTGAGCGTAATTGCCGTTGCGCTGGCTTGCGCGGCCAACCGCGAGCCAGCGAAGTTGCCGCTGGTGGCACGCAATCAGTTGCGGGACGTGGCGGCCTTTTCGGTCATTGCGGACCCGGGCCAGCGTTCGCGGGCCTTGTTTTTGGAAGCAAGCCGCGTGCTCTTGCATCCGCGCTGCGCGAACTGTCACCCGAATGGGGACGTGCCGCTGCAGGGAATGGATATGCAGCCGCATCAGCCGCCGGTGGTCCGTGGCCCCAAAGACTCCGGCGTGGTGGGCATGGAGTGTTCGAGCTGCCATCAAGATCGGAACCTAGAGCATGCGTGCGTTCCGGGCGCGCCGAACTGGCATTTGGCCCCGCGTGAGATGGCCTGGGTGGGTCAGACGCCGCATCACATCTGTGAGCAGATGAAGGATTCGAAGCGGAATGGCGGGAAGTCACTAGCGCAGATCGTGGAGCACAATGCGCACGACGAGCTGGTCGGCTGGGGTTGGGATCCGGGGCATGATCGCGAGCCCGCGCCCGGCACGCAGGCGCAGTTTGGGGCCTTGATCGAGGCCTGGGTGAAGACGGGGGCCGAGTGCCCCTCGGAAGGAGACAAGCCATGAGCATCACGGTCCGCGTCAATGGCAGCGAGCACCGCCTCGAGGTCGATCCTGAAATGCCGCTGCTGTGGGTGCTTCGCGATGTGTTGCACCTGACCGGCACCAAGTACGGGTGCGGTGAGGCTTTATGCGGTGCGTGTACCGTGCATGTGAACGAGCGAGTCGTCCGCTCGTGCGTGACGCCCATCCGTCGCGCTGCGGGGGCGAACGTGGTGACTATCGAAGGGCTGTCGCCGGACGGCACCCATCCGCTACAGAAGGCGTGGGTCGAGCTCGCCGTGCCGCAATGCGGTTTCTGCCAAGCGGGACAAATCATGACCGCGGCGGGGCTTTTGAAGAAGCATCCCCGTCCGAGTGACGAGCAGATCGATCAATCGATGGCCGGCAATCTGTGTCGCTGTGGCACTTACCCGCGCATTCGCAGTGCGATCAAACAAGCTGCAGGGGACAAGCCGTGAGCGTCGGACAGCTCGTCATCCCGCGGCGCGCGTTTTTGCGCGGGATGAACCTAGCCATCGGAGGCCTAGCTCTGGGCTACTGCCTGCCAGCAGCGGCAAAGAAGCCGACCAATGAACCGAGTGAGGCGCCCAAATCGAAGCCCGCGGTGGCCTCGCAAGCGATCGAGTCGAAGGCGCCCGGCCTGAACCCAAACGTATTCGTTCACGTGGCCCCGGACGGTACGGTGACGATTGTGTGTCATCGGTCGGAGATGGGGCAGGGGATCCGCA
>DATEPG010000207.1:0-29247 GCA_035273265.1 Polyangiaceae bacterium | reverse complement strand
CAGGGCCGGATCAGTCCGAGGGCTCGAATGAAGGCCGAGTGCGGTCTTCACCAGAACGAACCTCAGGCGAAGGACCGAGCAATGCGAAGAGCATGGATATTGGCGCTGACGGCGCTGGCGAGCGTGGGCTGCGGCGGTGGGAAACACTCCGAAGACGGCGCCAACGGTTGCCCTGTTGGCGGAGGAGGCAGCTGCCCAGCGGCGCCGCCCCTCGACCGCACGGTGATCACGACGATCGCCGAAGCGGCGAAATTCCTCTACACCGGGCCCAATTCGCTGCAGAAAGACGTGGCGAAGGACGCGCTCGACCCGAAACGCGTTGCGATCGTGCGCGGCAAGGTCACCGATGGCGCAGGTGAGGTGGCCTCAGGCGTGAAGATCTCGGTAGTGGGCCACGCCGAGCTCGGCTGGACGCTGACGCGTGCAGACGGCTTGTTCGATATGGCTGTGAACGGTGGCTCGCACCTGGTTTTCGCGTACGCGAAGGACGGCTACATCTCGACTCAGCGCACGCTGACGCCGGGTTGGCAGCGTTACCTGAACGCACCCGAAGTCGGTTTGGTCACGCTTGCGGGCAAGTCGAGCCAAATCAGCGCGGACGCTAGCGCCCAGCAAGTCGCGAGCGCAGAGCCGACGACCGATGGGCACGGCACACGCCAACCGCTGGTGCTGTTCGCGCCGGGCACGACGGCGGACGCGAAGCTGCCGGACGGATCGACGCAGCCCCTTTCGAACCTCAGCGTTCACGTCACCGAATATCCGCTCGATCTTTCGCCGGAAATGCCAACGCGCACGCAGCGCTTTGCCCCGGGCTCGCTGCCCGCGTCGGGTAATGTCAACTATTCGCTCGACTTCACGGTCGACGAAGCTGAGAAACTCGGCGCGACGAGCGTTGCGTTCAGCAAGCCGGTTACGGTTTACGTCGAGAACTTCCTGGGATTGCCTGCGGGTTCGCCGGTTCCACTCGGGTACTATGATCGCGGATCGAGCCATTGGGACGCGGGCGCGAAGAGTGGCGTCGTCGTCCGCATCGTCGATGAAGCCCGAGGAAAAGCGTCGCTCGACATCGATGGCGACGGCAAGGTCGACAGCGGACACGGCCTCGAAGATCTGGGCGTAACCGATGACGAGCTGACCGAGCTCGCGGACAGGTACGAGGTCGGGCAATCGCTGTTTCGCACGCGGGTGTCGCATTTTTCGACATGGAACTACCTCTTCCCCGTGACCGCGTCGGCCGCTCTCGCGCCGGGCGCGCCTCCGGTGGTGCGACCAATCGACGACCCTTCGATTCGAGGGCCAGTATTGATCGAGAAGCAGGCAGTCGCGCAAAACATCGCGCTTCCCGGTACTCCATTTTCACTCCACTACCAGACAGACCGCACCGCGCGTTTCAAGAGCGGGTTCGAGATCACAGTGCCCTTGATCGGCAAGAGCATCCCACGTGGGCTGAAGGAAGTTTTCTCATACGTGTCGATTGCTGGGCGACAGTTCGACCAAGCCTTCGAGGTGAAGAAGGGACAGCAGCACGTCGTCGAATGGGACGGCAAAGACGCCTTCGGACGGACGATGCAGGGGAGGCAGATCGCCCACGTGTCGATTGCGTACTTGTTTGCGGGTTCCGTCGCGCCGAGCCGGGTGTTCGGGATCCCCGGCCAGCAACTTCCGTTTCAAGACGATGCGGGTAAGCAGGAGACCGCGCTGTGGCAAGATTTCGAGGTTCCGGTCGGTACCTTCGATGCGGCGGGCTTCGAGCTCGGCGGGTTCGGGCTCGATGCCCTGCATGCATACGACCCCTCGACCCAAACCATCTACTTCGGTAGCGGCCTGGATCGTACCGCGCAAAACGTTGCCCTTTCGGTCTCGCGCTTCGGCGACAACGTGAACCTCGGCTTGCCGATCAATACGTTCGCGGCCTCCGATGGCAGCGTGCTCGTTTCGAGCAAGCAAACCGGTGTATCTGGTCGCATTTTGAGCGTCGCGCCCGATCAGACCATGACTGTGGTCGCGGGCCCTGGCGCGGCTGGTGCCGCAGGTCGGCTGTTCATTGGCTCCGCAGAAGGCGTTGCAATGGGCAGCGACGGCAGCATCGTTTTTGCGGATTCTTCGAAAAGTGCAGTGCGCAGCGTGGCACCCGACGGCTCAGTGCAAACGTTGATCAGCCCCCTCGCGACCGACAACCCAATCGTCCAAGCCACTCTTTCCGCGATCGATGGCGTTGCCTTTGGCCCTCGCGGCGAGCTCTACGTGGCCAGCGGCGATCAGCTGACGAAGTTCGAAGGCGGTCAGCTCACCACGTTCGCAGGGGGCGGAACCGCCGACGCCGACGAAGTCCAAGCAGATCAGGTGCTCTTGGTTGGCGCTAGTGGAGTCGCTGTTGCTCCCGACGGCACGGTTTTCGTCTCGGAACGCGGCACTCCTCCGCCAAACCCCTTCGACGCACCTTCGGCAGGCGGTCACCGTATCCGCAAGATCGGCGTGGACGGTGTCATCCACACGCTTGCCGGCAGCAGCCAAACGCCCGGTTTTTCCGGTGACGGGCTCGATTCGGCAAGCGCTCAGCTGAGTGGCCCCCGAGGCCTCTCGCTCGGCCAGGATGGCGCGCTGTACATCGCCGACCAACTCAACAAGCGCATTCGACGCATCACTCCCGATGGGCTCATCGAGACGGTCGTGGGCGGTGGCGATGCAGTCCTTAGGGACGGTCAGCTGGCGCAGAAGATACTCTTGTCGGACCCGAATGGGGTGTCCGTGGCGAGCGACGGTGCGTTGCTCGTCGCGACGTCGACGACGATGTACCGCGCAGCGCCAGGGTTGCCGCAACCGTTGGCCGATAGCAAGGACAGTCTCATCCCTTCAACCGACGGGCTCGCGCTGTTCCGCTTCGACTCACGTGGAAAGCACCTGGAAACAATCGATGCCGTGACGGGCGTCTCGCTGCTCCAATTTCAGTACGACAACGCAGGCCTTCTGAATGCGATCAAAGACAACAACTCCGTCACCACTAGCATTCAGCGCGACTCGAAGGGGCAACTCGCTGCGATTCAGGCGCAATTCGGGCAGAGAACGACGTTCAGGGTGGACGCTCAGGATCGCATCATCACCGTCACCAACCCGCTGGATGCAGCGAAGAGTCGACAAGCCTCGTTTGCGTACGACGACACGCAATTGGGCCTGATGAGCTCTTCCATCAGCGCGAACGGAAAGTCGACCGACTTCGAGTATGACGCCTTGGGGCGCGTCAAGTCCGTCACCGGTCCCACGGGCTACAAGGAAACATTCGCTGCGTCGTTGGGCGTCCAATCGGCGACCTTCGACGTCACGACCAGAGAAAACCACAGCACTCGCTACGCCAACACGCTTGTCGGGAGCGCAATCCGGCGCGACATTCGCGCCCCTGACAACTCCCACGTCCAGTGGGACGACAAGGGAATCGCGCAACCGCTGACCGCGGCGGACGGCACGCGATTTCACAACGAGTTCCTTCCAGACGAGTTCTTTGGCGCACAAGCACTCCTTCCCGCGCGCAGCACCATCACCACCCCTGGCGGTCGCACGCTCACCACCGATACGAACCAAGCCTACCACCGCACCGATCCGAGAAACGCGCTCAGCACCGACGTTTGGAGTGAAACCTCCACCACCAATGAGCGCAAGTTCACCACGGAATACTCTCGACTTACCCAGACCCGCACGACCATTTCGGCGATGGGCCGCACCACGACCACGACGCTCGATGCGCAGGGCCGACCGACGGACTTCGTTGCTGCAGGCTCCCCGGTAATCCACTGGAACTATGACCGGTTCGGTCGCCCCACTTCGATCTCTAGCACTGCAGACGGAACTACTCGAGCCGAGTCCTTCACTTACGACTCAGCCGACGGCTTCATGGAACAGGCCGTCAACAGTATCGGGGAGATCACCACATTCAATCGAGATTTCGTAGGCCGCCTTCACGACCTCACTCGATCAGACAAAAGCCAAATCTTCTGGACCTTCGATGACGACGACCACGTTCTCACAGAGACCCCACCCGGCCGAAGCCCGTATCAGTTCAACTACCAAGACGGAACCGACTTACTCATATCGAGCACCCCGCCCGGTGTCAGCACCGGTGCCAAAGGGGTGCCAGGCACGGTCCTCGGTGAAACAAAGTACGATTACGGTGACGACGACCAACTGCTAAGGATTCGCCGTTCCGATGGCTACGACCTGAGCCTTGGCTACGAGCAAGCAAGCGGCAGACTTAAGACGGTTGGTCTGAAGTCCGGCCCCAACATTTCGTTCGGCTACGACCCCAACGGCACGCTCACCTCCATCAATCGTTCCGATAGCGCTCGCGTCGACATGACCTACGATGGATCGCTCTGGACCGGAACCAGCTGGAGTGGCGCAATTACTGGCAAGGTTACCGCTGACTACGACAAGAACTTCTGGCTTGCATCGCTCACCGTCAACGAGGCAAGCACTGTCAATTTTTCGTATGACGACGACGGACTCATCACACGGGCCAGCAGCGCCGCGGGTACGCTCGCGCTTGATCGCGCGCCTGATACCGGTTTTCTGACTGGCGCCACCCTCGGTACGGTCACGTCGAGCCAGAGCTACAACGGCTTCGGCGAAGTAGCTGCCCTCAGTGCGAAGTTTCAAAAGCAAATAGGGTTCAGCCAGACCTTTCAGCGCGATAACCTCGGACGGATCTCGCACATCTCCGAAACCGTGGGCACGGCCAGCCACGAGCTTGACTATGTGTACGATAACCTCGGGCAGCTAACGCAGGTCACGCGCGACGGCTCGGTCACCGTCTACGGCTATGACTCGAACGGCAACCGCATCTCGGTGAGCGTCGATGGCGTGCAGACCGTCGCTGCAACGTTCGACGAGCAGGAACGCATCCTCACTCACGGCAGCGAAACATTCCAAGCGACAGAGACAGGCGATGTGCTCCAGAAAAGCGATGGCACGCACTCGCTTGAGCTCACCTATGACGAGCTCGGCAACCTAGTCACAACCAACGTAGTCACCGGCAAGAAGGCGACGACTATCGATTACGTCGTCGATGGGACGGGGCGTCGAATTGCCCGCAAGATCAACGGCAAATTCGATCGCGCACTTCTTTACCGAGATCAATTTCGACCTGTCGCTGAAATTGATTCCGCCGGGACTTTCTCGCACTTCGTGTACACCAACGAAGAGAGCGCTCCCGATGCCATCTTGCAAGACGGCGTGCCCTATCGCGTAATCAAGGATCACCTCGGCAGCGTGCGTCTGGTCATCAACGCGAAGACCGGCGTCGTCGCGCAAAAGCTCGAGTACGACGAGTTCGGAGTGGTGGTCAGCGACAGCAACCCCGGCTTCCAGCCGTTCGGGTTCGCGGGCGGACTGTACGACCCGATCACGGGGCTCGTGCGTTTTGGGGCACGAGATTACGACGCGGAGATTGGCCGATGGGTCGCCAAGGATCCGATCGGCTTTGCGGGCGGCACGAATGCGTATCAGTACGCTGCCGGCGACCCGATCAATTTCGTCGATAGCACGGGACTCGACCCCTCCAGTCAACAATGTCAAAGCCTGAAACGAAAAATCGACAACATTCAGCACGAGATCGACAAGCGCATCGGCGAGCTTCACGAAGACAAGCTCAAGTTACCGGAAACGGCCCCCGGCGATGATGCGAATCCGAGCCTCAGCGTGCGCGGCCACCGCGTGATGCTCAGCCTTCACAAGGCGAATATAGCCGCACTGAAAGCACTGTACCTCTCGAAATGCGGCGGCAATCCGCCCGGGGGTCAGCCCCCGCTCGGGTCACGCTACTTTGATCGCAAGTTTTGGGAGGAAGTAACCGGGCTTACGGGATGGTACTTGGTCGCTTACTTGGTAGTGTCGGAGGGGTCGCGCCTGATCCCCCTGCGCAACGCGGTGCCGGTACCATGAGTAGGTCGATGCGGATATTGCGACGCGATGGTTCACTCTGTGCAGAGTTGAAGGTAGATCGCGTGGGCAACCTCACCGGAGCGTTCCTCTACGAAGCAGATCTGGCTGGTGCAGTTCTGGATGGCATGGGGTTGGCGGGCGCGGAGCTCGGAGGAGCGAAGCTGCAAGATGCGGGCCTTCAAAATGCCAACTTCTACTGGGCAGATTGTATGGACGCTGATCTATCACGCGCCAACCTGCGAGGAGCGGACTTTAGGGGTGCAGTCCTGAAAAACGCGGTGTTCCGCGATGCGACACTCGACGGCGCGAATCTGGGGCTCGACAACGTCGGAGGTCGAACGCAGTTGCAAGGTGCCGACCTCAGCGGGGCGTCGGTCCTCGGCGCGTCTTTTGAGGGTGCCTTGTACGACGAGTCGACGATATTTCCTGACAAGTTCGACCCGCGTGCTCGTGGGATGGTCAAAGCTACCAAGGGCAACACGTAGACGCGAGACGCCGTACCCCTCGGCTGCCCATGGGCGGGAGGGCCTGAGGCTGAAGCCGAAGTCGACCGCGGGAAAGTCCTACCCTCCGCGTCCCGGGTGCCAGTCATTTCCTCTGCCGCCGGGCAGTCCGATTATCGATTGAGCTGCGCTTTCGGGGCACGCGCCTCTTTTTCTTTCTTTTCACGCAACTGAGCCGCGTTTGTCCGATGGCATTAGTGCGTGGCGAAAACTAGTACCTCTTCGCGAGTCCCTGTAGGTCTGTGGGCCGACGTGCGCGGCTCGATCACGGTCGAGTATGCGGTGCTGCTCACAACCGTCGCGGTCGGTTGCGCGCTGGCGATTGCTGGACTCGGCGCGCCGCTCCTAAGGATGTACCTGGCGCATCGGGCCTGGCTGCTGTTGCCGATGCCGTGACGATTTTCGTCAACTGACGGCCATCGCGTCCGAGGGCCATCAGAGAGGAGCTCCGAGCAAAGCGCCGGAAGGCTCCGCTCAACCAATTTTCTGAACGGGAGACAGTAGCGATGGCGGAAGCAGACATGCGCGAAGTCGTGCGTCGGTTGCACAGCGAAGATAGTGAGGCTGTGCTTGAGCTGTTGGAATTCGACTACGCACTGGATGAGTTTCTGCGTTGCTTCGAGACGCACGCCGCCGCCTCCCAAGAGCTCCACGCTGCGGTGCGAAGTCTTGCGGCCACGGACGACGAGAGTGTCGAGCGCCTCAGCGCGGTTCAGGACCGTGCCGGGAGGTTGAACGCGAGCGCCGCCCAGATACTGGCAGCTTTTCGCGCAATGCGCAGTGCCGTGACGGAGTGGAACATCGCCGCAATCCGCCGACCGTCGAGTCTGCCGACCGGGCGAGGCAACTCGTCACTGCCCGGAGGTTCGTGATCTTTTTTTAGCAACTTCTGAAAAGGGCGTCCGAGGGCCCTGATGCAGGCCTCGGAATAGGCATCTCCAAGTCCACCAACTCAGAAACAGGAACTTGTCATCATGAACAACATTCTTCAATTCATTCGTCGTCGTCCCGGTCAGGCCCTCTCGCTGCTGCGCGACACACGGGGCCTTTCCACCGTCGAGTACGTGATCATTTTGGTCCTCATTGCCTTTCTGGCCATCGGTACCTGGCGCCAGTTTGGTACCACCGTCCAAGGCAAGGTCAACACGGCCACGACCGGGATCGAGACCTTGAATTGACGAAGAGGCGAGAGCCGGACCGAGGGTCGAGAGGTTGAAATGGTTTGTTCATTCCCCACGTTCGTGGTTGGAGTTGTGATCGCGGTCTCGTGCGGGGCCGCAGTCGTCGACGCCCGCACCGGCCGCATCCCGAACTGGCTCACGCTGCCTGCGATGTTGTGCGGGCTCGTCGGGCACGGCATCGCTCATGGACGAAGTGCGCTCGGACTCTCGCTGTTGGGGTTGTTTTTGACGGCATTCGTGCCGTGGGCCCTCTACCAAGGCTCGCGGGGTCAGGCGATCGGCGGCGGCGACGTGAAGCTTGCCGCTGCCATCGGCGCGCTGTCGGGACCGATGCAGGGCCTCCAGATCGAGTTCGCGGCTTTGCTTGCTCTCGCATTTCTCGCTCTCGCGCGGATCACCTACGAAGGGAAGCTGCTTCGCGTCCTAGGCAACGTGCTCTGCTTGCTGACGAATCCGCTCCGCCCACGGGCGCGTCGCAAAGCGATCGCCCCAGAGAGCCTCACGGAGATGCGCATGGGGCCGGGCATCGCGCTCGGTGTGGTGGTCGTGCTGGCCAGCGAGCACATGGCGCGGTGGTTGCCATGGCTCGCCTGACTCGGCCGCTGTTCGTCTTAGACGAGCGGGGAGCCGTCTACGTTGAATTCCTGGTCGCGTTCCTTCCGGTGTTCATCTTGTTTCTCGGGATTTGCCAGATCGCGCTGCTGAGCACTGCGCGCTTCGTGGTTCAGCACGCGGCCAACCGCGCTGCGCGCTCTGCCGTGGTCATGCTCGAAAGCAGCCCGGCTGATTTCGGCGGGGTAGCGCGCGGCTGGGTCTCGACCGGGACCGGCCCTCGGCAACAGGGCGGGCGCATAGCCCCCATTCGCCTTGCAGCCTACATGCCGCTGTCTGTGTTGGCGCCGCCTGCAGCATGGCTTGAGCCTCGGGGTCAGCAGGGAAGCCTCGGTGATGCGCTAGCCGTGGGCATGCATTCCCGGGCGGTCGCCGCACTCCCATACAATCGCGCTGGAGCGGTAGTTACGCTTCAGGCAGGCCCACTCGTGGACGAGCTTGCACCGGAACCCATTGGTCGCAAAGCGCCGGTGACGGTGCGGGTGACCTATCTTTACTATTGCTCGATCCCAGTCGTTCGAGCGTTTGGTTGCAAGTCGATCGAGGAGCTAACGGGCGAGAAGCCGAGCGCCCCCGCCGGTCCGTTCGCCCTGACCGAGCACGGTAGCGCCCGAACCCCGCCGCAAAAGCGTCTTGCGACGATTCTAGCGCTCGCCGAAGATCCGATGTCGCTCGCGCGTCTGGATGTGGCGGGCGCGCGTTTCGTCGTGCTTACGGCCGAGACAACGCTGCCGAATCAGGGGGCTGGCTACTACTGATCTGAGCGGGTGCCATGAAAGCTTTCTTCCGCAATTCTACCGTTCCGCTCCGAGCTGACAACCGCGGCGCGATTATGGTGATCACGGTCTTTATGGCCGTATTTCTAGTTGCGATTCTATACTACGCGATGGGGATCGGGCAGGCGATTCTGTTGCGCGAGCGCATGCAAGACGCCTCAGATGCTGGCGCGCTTTCCGGCGCCATCATGCACGCACGTGGCATGAACTTCTTGGTCTTGATCAACATCGTGATGGCGGCGCTGCTGGCCGTCCTTGTTGCGCTAAAAGCCGTCGAGGGGCTCGCGATCCTCGGCATCGCGGTTGCGCTCGCCCTGGCGTGGATCACCGGCGGGTCCTCGGCTGCTCTAATCCCTCCGCTCAACGGATTGCGGCAGAGCATGAACAGCGCCTATGACTCCGTAAGGCCCCCTGTTTTTCAGGCGCTCGAGATCTTGCACCAAACGGCCGACACCGTGAAAGGGCTGGTGCCCGACGCGGCGGAAGGCATTGTGAAGGCAGAGAGAGGCGAACACGGATTGCCCGACGCGCAGGAGCTCCTGCTACGTCCGCAACAGGAACTGCCAGTGGAAGACGATGGCTTCGATACGCTATGCGGCAAGGCAGGCAGTCTCGCTGGTGGCGTCGTCACGAAGCCGCTGAATCCGCTCATTGGAGGTCTGGGCATCGACGAGGCAATCGGGAGCTTTACTAAGTCCCTTTCAAGCTGGTTCTGCGGCGATTCGGGGGACCCGCCGCCGGTCGCGAAGAAGCCGCGCGTGGAAACAGTGTACCCGCAGACTGACGCGGCCAGAGCCTGCGCCTCCGACAACACTGCGGTTTCTTCGCATGATCCCGGCGCGACGACGCCGGCCTGCGACCGCAGCGAAAGGGAAGCGACGGATGCAAAGCCAGATGCCGCGACTGGGCAATGCGCCGCGGGGGTCGACTGTGGCGGAGCAGGCGCGTATGAGATTAGAGCAGCCATCGCCATCGGCCAATGCGATCCGGACGGCGCTCCGAGTCCGAAGGACTACACCTACCAGAGCCGCGCTGGCACCGCTTCGTACGTGTGGACGCGAATGGGTTGGAAACAGCTCGAACGCTTCTATCAAACGCCTGTTCTGGTGGTGAAGGCCGCCGCGCCGCCGTGCGGGCGAAAGGAGCGGCGGCCAACCGTGGCGATTGGCTACAACCAGAACGTGCACCCGCGTGGCGACGTCAATGAGATCCTCCCGGTGTGTTCGAACGAGGTGGGCGCTTCCTGGCCATCGGATCCACCAGGTACGAGCGACCGAGTTCAAGTGCAGCTCGGAGACGCCACGCGCGATGCTGGCTGGCCGCAAGGGCCATCCTTGGGTGACAAAATCCAGGTGCGATTCGCGGAAGTGGTGCACATCCTTGGCTGCACGAAAGTGGAAGAAAAGACGGGAAGTCCTCCCAATGTCACGAACGCGAAAAGCGATAGCGGCGGTTCCTCGAAGTCGCCGAAAATGGTGCTCGGCGCGGCAACGCTTGGAGACGCGAACTTCCAGCTCCGCGTGATCGTCCAAGGTGAACCTCCGAGAGGGCGTGCGGAGGGCATCGTGCGCCTGGCGGTTTGGAATGCGGCCGCGCCGGCTGACGATTTGGAGGCCGAGCGCTCGCTTGGACGGCTATCTGTGGCTCAGTCGGAGTATTTTTACGACGGGGACGAGGGGCGAGGGGAGTGGATGTGGCAGATGAAGTGGCGCGCGAGGCTCACTCCGTTTCGGATTCCGAGCGAGGACAGCGCGATGGCGCATTGCAACGGTCCTTGTCGCGACGCAATCGGTCAGTTGCAAAAATACGGTCCGTTGTTCGCGCATTGAAGGCGTCCATGCACCACGTCCAACCCACTGTAATCTCCGGACGCGTGCGCTTGCGCAGAGCGCGACGCCTATCGCGTGGCGTGGCGAGCTACGAAGCGCTCGTAGCGCTTCCGTTCTTCATCCTCATTTTGGCGGGGGTGACGCTCGTTCGAGATCGGCAGCTCGCGATTCAGGCCGCGGAAAACCAGGCTCGAAGCTGCGCTTGGCTGTATTCCGCGAGCGACTGCACCAGTATCCCGAGCGGGTGCGAGGGCGTGCTGAGGCCCGGCACGGCACCACGTCCCGCCACCCAGGTTGACGACGTTCTCCGCGATGCGAAGTCGCAAGTGCTCGCAGGCGGTGATGCGAAGGGGGTCATCGAAAAGGTCGCGGTCGCACTCTTGGGCCCCGCCATTGATGCTCTTTTCGGCCGATACCTGGCGGGATCAGCCAACCGCAACGTGACTCGCCCAGGCCTCTTCGGTGGCGGACAGACCGTTGTCGAAGGCCGGTACCACTTAGCCTGCAATCTACATCCGACAACTCCTGAAGATGTCGTGGACGATGTCTGGAGCAAGCTCATCGAATGAACCACGCCGAAGAAAGCTGGCTGAAGATGCTCGGCCGAATTCGTTGCTCAAAATTCCCAATCGTCGGGGCGCTCCGCGTTTTCGCCCTGTTTGGCGTCGTGCAGCTCGTTGGATTCGCCCTATGGGCAAGAGCTGCACACGCGCGCATCGGAGAGACGCTACTCAGCATCGGTGCGGGGCTGATGAAGCTCGAGGACGGAAACGGGAGCAAGGAGCCGCGCTCGCTCTTCTTGAACGGCGTGACCGTCCATCTTCGGACCGCGACGACCGAGCAAGACGTAGGTGCCGTGTTAGGCCGTTTCCAAGCGATTTGCCGAGACCAAACCGGAGTGCAAGCGCCCGAAGCAGTCCTCGACAAGCTCCGCGCCGGTACTTCGATGCCCACACGCAATTCCGCGCTCCTCGACGGCGTGATCCGTGTCGAGTCCCCGACTGAAGGCGCCGTCGCCTGCATCGACACCGGCACCAAACTATCCATCGCAGAACTCACGACCCGGCTCCAAGAATTCACAAGAACGGGCGATCTCGACGCAATCGGTGATCTCCGTTACGCACTCGCGCGGCGCGTTGGCGACAAAACCGTGGTGCTGACGATGTGGACCGAAGGTCAAACGCCGCTGCTTCGCATGTTCCCTCCGACCGGCGACGCGCCCGGTCGGGATCCGCACGATGTGCCTCGCGCTCCCAACATGCGCCGGCTGCTGTCTACCTGGGAAAACGGCGAGCCGTATTCGATGACGGTCTACACGGCGGAAGCCGAGAGCCCGGCGACCTTGGCGGGCTTCTACGGAGACAGGCTGCGCGGTGCGGGCTGGGCGGTGGACGCGAAACCGCTTGGTGCCTCGCCAGAAGCCAGTTCGATCGTCGCGCGGCGCGGCGCGCAGACGGTCATGGTGCGCATTGGACGGGATAGTCACGGATCGGCGGCCGTCTCGGTGTCCGTCCTCGATTGAAAATGGGCGTTCTGCAGAGGGGGAGGGCATTCTTTTCACGCAACTGGCGCCGACTTCGGCCGAGGCCATGGGCGTAGTCGAAAGGAATGCTCGTGAAGAAGCCCGTTCTCATCGTGGCTGGCGTGGCTGCGCTGGCCGGCCTCGGCCTATCCCACCTCTACCTGAAGCGCCTCGAAGCCGAGGTTTCAGGCGGTCCGAAGGTCTCGGTCCTGGTCGTCTCGGAAGACATGCCCATCGGCGCCGTGCTGACGGAGGACAAGCTGGCGATTCGGGATGTGCCGCAAGCGTACGTTGAAGAGCGGAATGTTCGGGCATCCGACGCCAAGAAGGTGACCGGCGTGCGCATCGCGGGCGGTCTCCGCGCCAACGAAGCGGTGCTGTGGAGCGACCTCAGCAAGTTCAGCGAGCACGCCCGCGTGCTGTCTGGTCTCGTTCAAAATGGCTTGCGCGCGGTCACGGTCGATGCGCGCGCAGCGGACTTCGATGGGTTGCTCAGGCCGGGAGATCGAGTCGATGTCCTGTTCACTACGCCGAGCAAGGACGCCGACGGTGGGGTGACCACGACGCTGCTTCAAAATCTGCTGGTGCTATCGGTCGGGATGGATCTCGGCAAGCGGGATGATGCGGCCAAGGACAAAGACGAACCGGCGGTTGCCGGGCGGGCAGGCTCAGTGACGCTGAGTGCGACGCTCGAGCAAGCGCAGCTCCTTACTCAGGCAAAAGAACGGGGAAAGCTGGGCCTAACGCTGCGCAATCCCGAAGATATTCAGCTGGTCGAGGGCGTTCCACAAACGGGCGCGAAGGATGTGTTGGCGGCGAAGGACCGGCTCGAATGGCGAAAACCCGCCAGCGCAACGGGCAAGGTGATTGATCATGTTCGGTAGGATTCCCGTGATTGCCGCAGCGTGCGCGCTGGCCGTCACCGCCACCTGCCCGACTGCCGTTGCTGAGAGCGCCCCCAGCAGGATGGGCGCGAGCATGGATCCTGCGGCTCAAGCGATGCAGGAACTCGCGCTTCAAGTCGGCGAGCAGAAGGTCTTACCGACGAAGAATGTTCAGAGCTACTCCGAAGGCGTCAAGGGCGTGATCGATGTGCGCCTCACCAAGGATTCATCGCAGTTCGTGGTCGTTGCCCTGGCACCGGGCACAACGACGTTGCTCTTGCTGATGACCGACGGGGCGCAACAGCAATACAAGGTTTCAGTCGTAGATCCGGACGGCAGACGAGGCGGTAAATCACAGGGAAACGTCGAGGCTCGCGAAAATATTCGGCTGGACTTCTACTTCGTTCAGCTGAACAAGACGTACAGCCACCAGATCGGTATTGGTTGGCCGGGCGTCATCGCGCCGTCGTTTTCTGCGGTGTACAACGTCAAGGCGGGGGGCCTCGACAGCGCAACGGCCGTGGTCACGGGCCTGGCACTTCCCCGGTTGGACATCGGTCAGAGCACCGGCTGGGCGAAGGTGATGCGACAAGCGGCGGTGGTCGCGGCTAACGGCGAGAAAGCGTCGTTCTCCGGAGGCGGCGAGGTCAACGTGCTCGTGCAGACCGCACTAAATACAGGCGTCCAGAAGATCCAGTTCGGCTCGGTGATCGAGGTGCAGCCCAACTACGATGCCAAGAGCGGTCGGATCGAGCTTCAGCTTCACGCCGATATTGCTGAGCTTCAAGGCGAGGGGCCGACGGGCGTGCCTGGCCGTCTTACCTCCGCGCTAGATACCGTGGTCAATCTCGAGCTCGGCCAGTCGATCATTTTGGCTGGCCTTACCGCCAAGAGTGAACGTAGCTCAAAGACAGGTTTGCCCGGACTGAGCCAGATCCCGCTGATTGGCGTCCTATTCGGCTCGCACGCTCATGCTGAAGAAGAGACCGAAAACGTGGTCTTGATCGTGCCATCGGTCGTGGATGCGGTCTCGATGCAAGCACGCGAGCGCATCGCCGAGGGACTGCGGCAGTATCAGGAATTTTCCGGAAAGTTTTCAGATTTGAAGCTTGTGCCAGAGCCCAAGCTCGGTACGTCCGTTCCGGCAACTCAGGGGAAGCGCTAGTCATGACAGAAGAGGTTCACGTCGAGATCCGCGACCCATTCGGGAGCATCCGGCACCTTTCCTTCGACAGCCCAGGCCTGCTCTGGATAGGGCGGGAGTGCGGGTGTCAAATCGCAATCTTCGCGCCCAACATCTCGAGATGGCATGCCTCGATTGAGCTGTGCCCTGAAGGGCTGAAGATAACGGATGCATCTTCGAACGGCACATTCGTCAATGACCTCGCGTTGCGGCGCGGCGTGCGGATTGTTCCAGAGCATGGCTGCGTTCTCGGAGTCGGATCTCATCTGATAACGATTCGCCGGGGCAGCGCTCCCTTGGGGCATCAGCAGCGGCCGACCGCGCCTCCGCCGCCTGCGCTTCGCGCACTGCCAGGCGGGGCCTCCGCTAGCAGGCCGTTGACTCCGATTCCGGCCAAACTTGGCGCGGAAACCGAGCCTTCGAGTCCCGAACCTAACAGCGAGCCGCGGTTGGTCGCATGCGGCGTGGGCGCACGTCGGCAGATACACCGCCGATTGCTGGAGCAGCTCGATCTCGCCAGCCTTGATCGCTCGAAGATGGATCCGGTGGTGATGCGCCCGAAGGTGCTTTCGGCTCTACGCCGGATCGTATCGGAGATGGGCAGCGAGTTTCCCGTGGGCGAAGCGCAGGAGGGCCTAGTCCAAGAACTCTGCGACGAGGCCCTGGGGCTAGGGCCGCTCGAGCGCCTGCTTGCGGATCCGGACGTCAGTGAAATCATGGTTGTAGATGCGCACACCATCTTTGCAGAACGCCGCGGGCGCATCGAGCACACCGGGTTCAGGTTCACCGATGATGATTCGGTGCGCGCGGTGATCGAGCGCATCGTGACGCCGCTGGGCCGTCGCATTGATGAATCGTCTCCCTTGGTCGATGCCCGACTTCGGGATGGTTCTCGCGTGAACGCGGTCATCCCTCCGTTGGCAATCAAAGGTCCGTGCATCACGATCCGGAAGTTCGCGAAGGATCCGCTGACGATGGCGGACCTGACGCGCTTCGAGTCGATGACCACTCAAATGGCGGCATTCCTCGAACGGGCTGTGAAGATACGAAAAAACATAGTGATCTCAGGTGGCACGGGCAGCGGCAAGACGACGCTGCTCAACGTGCTCTCGGCGTCGGTTCCATCGCACGAACGGATCGTTACTGTTGAAGACGCTGCCGAGTTGCAACTTGCGCAGCCACACGTGGTCTCGCTCGAGGCTCGTCCGCCAAACCTCGAGGGCAAGGGCGAGTATTCGATTCGCGACCTGGTGAAGAACGCGCTGCGCATGCGACCGGACCGGATCGTGGTCGGTGAGTGCCGAGGTGGTGAAGCCATCGACATGCTTCAGGCCATGAACACCGGCCACGAGGGGAGCATGACGACCACCCATGCCAACAGTCCGCGCGAAGCCGTCGCTCGCATCGAAACGTTGTGCCTCATGGCCGGCTTGGACTTGCCGATCCGCGCCATTCGCCAGCAGATCGCCTCCAGCGTGCACGTCATTCTCCAGCAGAGCCGCTTCTCGGACGGGTCTCGCCGAATCACGAGCATTGCGGAGGTTGTTGGCATCGACGACGACGGTGAGGTTGAACTACGGGAAATATTTGGGTTCAAGGTGGTCCGGGTGGGTAGTGGGGGCAAAATCGAGGGCGAATTCAGCGCGACCGGGTACCTGCCCTCGTTTCTCGATCAATTCATTGCGCATGGGCTCGTCACTGACGGCGCGTACCTATGACTACTCCGACGATGCTGCTCGGTCGGCTAGCAGCCGCACTGTTCGTGGCCGTCGCAATGATCGCCGCGCTAGAACTGTTGGGCTCGCCCGAGGCCGGCGGTCGGCTTGCACTCGGTAGGTACATTGCCGGGCTGAATCAGCGGCTCAAGTTTCTGCGTATTCCGTCTCGAGGAGAACTGATCGCGGCATTGCAAGCGACCGCAGCAGCGGCGTGTCTGTGCGCAGCGGTCGTTTATGCGCAACCGTTCTTAGTTGTTCTCCTGCCGGCGCTCGCGTTCCTCCCAAATGCGTTACTCAGCACGCGCGTTGCTCGACGGATTGCCGCGCTCGAGGAGCAGATCGAACCGTGGTTGAACGCGATCGCCAACGCACTGAAAGCCAGCCCCTCCCTAGGCGAAGCCATCGCGGCGAGTGCGACCCTTGTGGGCGCCCCGATGAGTCAGGAGGTCGACGTGGTGATCAAAGAATACGAACTTGGGACGCCCCTAGACCGGGCGCTCGATAACTTCGCCAATCGCATGAATTCGCGCACCCTTGGCGGCTGCGTGCTCGCACTGACCATCGCGCGTCGCAGTGGAGGCAACCTGCCCGAAATGCTCGAAAGCGCCGCGAGCGCGCTGCGCGAGATGGCTCGGCTCGAAGGCGTTGTTCGCACGAAGACTGCCGAGGGGAAGGCACAGGCGTTCGTGATCGGCATGATCCCAGCGCCTCTGGTGCTCGCGCTCAATTGGCTCGAGCCAACCTATCTCGATCCGTTGCTACAGACCTTCACCGGGCACCTCATTCTGGCGGCGATAGCGGTACTCTGGGTTTCGGCGATAGTGTTGTCGAGAAAGATACTAGATGTCGATATCTGAAGGAAGCGCATCATGATCTTGGCCATCAGGATTGCAGCCTGCGCATCCACGGCGCTATCGTTTGGCGCGCTGACCTACGTTCTCGCAACCGTTCAGGTGCCACCGTCTCCGCGGCTAGGCGTTCGCGGCGCGAAGCGGAAAATCGCAATAGACGCGAGTGCCCATTTCGGCGCGACTGAGCCGGCGCTACGCTTCCTAGCAGCGCTGGTCGGCCCCCTTCAACGCGCAAGGCTACGCGCAGGGCAGGAGTCACAGCTCAGACGCGCGGACTACCCGCTCGGACTCAGCGCTGACGAGTACACGGCGCTCTCGCTG
The DNA here is from genome assembly GCA_035273265.1 of Polyangiaceae bacterium. Classification (GTDB taxonomy): domain Bacteria; phylum Myxococcota_A; class Polyangia; order Polyangiales; family Polyangiaceae; genus PMG-095. Next base: position 11,936 of record DATEPG010000207.1, on the reverse strand, counting down.
CTCTCGGCAGGCGTGCTGGGCGCTTTGATTGGTGCGGCGTCGTACGCCGCGGGATACAGCCCGTCGCTCGCCCTGCCAGGTGCGGTTTTCGGGCTTGCACTGCCCTATTTGCAGGTGCAGGAGATTGTTCGCTCGCGCTTCAAGGAGATCACCCGCGGTCTTCCCCACGCGATCGAGATTGCCGCCATGTGTATGGGGGCGGGTCTCGACTTTCCAGGCGCTCTGCGGCTCGTATCCAAACCGAGGAATGGCAAACCGGACGCCCTCGCCCGTGAACTGTCCGCTCTCCTGGAGGAGCTCGAACTCGGGCACACGCGAAAAGAGGCGCTCGAGAACCTTGCCGAACGTGTGCCAACCCGCGCCATTCAGGACTTCACGCATGCGGTCATTCAGGCTGACCAAAGAGGCAATCCGCTCTCGCGCGTGCTTCAAGTGCAAGGTCGTATGCTGAACATGAGACGGAGCGTGGCTGCCGAGGAGGCCGCGGCCCGTGCAGGCGTCTTGATGATCGCACCGATGGTGCTGCTGCTTGGTTGCATCATGCTGGTCTTGATGGGCCCGTTCGTGGTCAAGGGAATTGGGTGGTGAGCTTGAAACTTTTCGTAGAGATACACGCCCCTGGCAGCGCCACGGAACGCCACGAAATCGTGGGCGCAGAAGCCCGAATCGGGAGCGGGGCCAGTTGTTCTATCCGTCCCTATCACGCGGCGGCATTTAAGGCGGAGCACGTTCGGTTGCTGCCCTCCGATGCTGGTTGCCGCGTGGAGTTGATGCCGGGAGTCGGCGGCACGCTGATATGCGCGGGCGTTCACCAGTCCGATTTCGTTGTGCCCTGGGGCGATGAGGCCTTCCTCGAAGGCACACGGTTCACGTTTCTACGTGAAGCCGGGCAGTCCAGACGCCCAAGTCCCGTATTCCTGGCGGTTGCGGCAGTCGTGGTGACCCTGACCGCGGTGATCTTCGCTCATTCGTCGGACGCTGAAGGCGTGTCGAGGCGCGAGCTTGAGCCGCCGGCCTTGCTCCGGAACTCCGGCCAGTGCCCAGAGAGCGACCCGGCTCGTGTTGATGCCGCGGCCGCGAACTCCGAGCGGATTGCCCTTGCGAAGGAGGAGCGTTCCGCCTTCATCGTCGCCGACGGCGCGCAGGCGTTGGCGCTGCTCAGCGAATCGGAGGCTTGCTATCGCTTGGCTGGGAAAGTCGCGGATTCCAAGCGCATGAAAGCCGAACTGGCCCGATGGACCAGCCAGATGAACGAAGAGTACGCGGCCGCGCGACTGCGGCTTCGCCTAGCGCTTGACCACCAGCGGTGGAGCGAGGCTCTCGAAGCTGTCGAGTGCATTCAAGGTCTGCTTGTTGGCGACACGAAGGAGCCGTACACAAACTGGCTGATGGGGTTGCGGCACCAGCTTGAACGGAAGGTAGTCGCGAAGCCTCGTTAGCGCCGCGTGCATGCTCAACTCCCCTCCGTTGCCGCCGCGTATCGAGCGTCCGATCTAGCTGGCTATGTTCGATGCCGCCTTCAAGAAGTAATCACAGCGAAAGCGTAGCCTTGACGGGGTGCGCTTTTGGACGCTATTCGCTTCACAACATGACAGAGCTAATCGCGGGACAGGACCTATCGGAGCCACGGACCGTGCCGTCGCCTCCTTACGACAAAGTGGAGCTGGATCCTCAATTGGCTGCCGGCGTTGCAAGGTTGCTTCACCGGGGGGTTCCCCGCGTGCCGCGTCTGCGGTTCAAGAAGGCGGTCGTCGGTGACGCTGCGGTATCCGTCGAAGATACGAACTTTAAAGACGGCAAGCTCGTGCTTTCAGTAGACTCGCTGCTCCAGGTTGGCGGAGTAGCGCAGTCGCTCAGCGCGCGCGGGTCGGGCTGGCGTTTGGAATCCGAGTACGCTCTCGCATCGGGTTGGGCTTCAAGACGAAATCTAACGACTTTGCGGTGCAGGCAGTGGAGCGCGGTCAGGGTTAAGCACCCCGCTCGCTTCTGGGTTTGTGAGGCTGATTGCTCCCTGCCCCCCGCACCCGGAAACCTTAACGTGATTGTGCGTCGAAGCAAATCAAAGCGAGTCGAAGGAACAAGGGGACACTTTTTTCTGCGCGCACGTCACGACTTGTTCATCCTCAAACTCGAACGAGGAAGTGTTCGAATTCTGATCGATGCAGGCGCGCACAAGTCGCTCGACTTTGTTGCGCTCCGATCAGACCTTCAGGCGATTCAGTTCGTTCTAGGAACTGGCATCAGGATCACTTCTCTGGTCGGCGTTGATCTTCGTGGAAAGGTCGTCGGAGTTGCGAGCTACGCGTTGGGCTCTGTGAGTACGGGAGCACGAGTCCAGTGGCCGGTACCAAGCGTCCACCAGCTTGAAACCTGGAGCGCGCCGTTCTGCGAGCGGATATGCACAGTCGACCAAGCGCACCCTGAACTGCGCCTTCGTATCCCGCTTTCCTTCTACGTCGCGGCTATCTACACGCCGCTGCTCGAACTGCGCTACCTGCTTTTGCAGATTGCCACGGAAGCGCTTGCGTTCTGGTACCTCAAGAGCAAAGGCGTTAATGAAGTCGAAGTCGTCGATCACGCCGTCTGGCGAGCGTGGACGAAGGAACATGCTGGCGAGCTGCGAGGACTCGCACTTGTAGACATGGGAGAAGTCCTATTCAAAAATGTGCAAAACGCACGGCGTCACGCCTCGGGAAGAAACGTCGCGAAGGCATTCCAGCTTCTGTCCACACCTCTACCGTCCGAGATTGTCGACGAGATCTCGGACGGTAGAGGTGCAATGATTCACCAGGCGACAATGTTCGAGGAACCGCAAGGCAGCGCGGATCCATACGTCAGGCGCGTAGCAATTGTGCGCACTGCATTGGTGGCGCTGCTGGCTCGGATCGTGGAATACGATGGACCTATCTCTGGCTGGGCAGGACAGCCGGGTCGGGAGTTTGATCCTGCTGGTAGTGACTGGTGGTCGGGCCGTGGAGAGGTCGCCTTAGCTGCCGCCCGACGTGACTACGTTTGCGAGGTATCGCAGCATAGATGAGCGGCGCGCCCGGCATCCATGCTGAGCGGCAAAGCTTGCAACTCCGGAGCAGTAGTGAATCCGTCCACGGGTCACGCCGCCAGGGCCAGTACACCGTTTTGGCGGGCGTAGCGAAGCCTCTGAACGCGGGGCGGGCAAGCGGCCTGTGGTCTGTGGCGGGGCGCGCGAAGCGCCGGCACCGTGCCCAGCCGGTTTCTCTCACGCCCGACTAAGGTACCGAAGGGGCCGCGGCTGGTTTCCTCGGTGCCCCCGGAGGTGGCGGGACCGCAGTCGACACCGCCGCCGACGTTGTCGCGGTTGCCGACAGCGGCGAAACGCACTGCACCAGCACTGGCTGCGGGACCGCTGGCTTGGGCTTTTCTGCGTACATGTTTACCGCAGCGAATACGGCCAAAGACGCAATGCCGATGAGCAACCCGTACACAGAGGCGTGGTTCAATTTGGTCGTTAGCTCGGCCAGCTTTGCATCATCCTCGCCCCTCAGTCGGACCTTGATGGATTTCTGGCCAACCGGCATCGAAATGATGATTGTGCCCAGACTCACGAGTAGGCCGCCCCAACCCAACACCAGCGGAATCAACGATAGTCGGCTTGGGTTGGGCGCAATATCGTGAAGGAATGAGATCGACACTGCCAGGGCGCCGCCAGACACGGTGACCATCGTCCTGTCGAAGACATCCATCGCCTGCTTGAAAATGTCGATCGTCTTGTCGCGATCAACATCGACGTGGACGTTCGTCTCCGGCGAGTCGACTACATTTACTTCGACTATTTTTTCGGAGTCGTTGGCGGAGTCGGTGATGGCGGTGGTGGCGCCGGCTGCTGAGCTTTCGGCATCGGCGGCGCCGTGAACCCGTCGTAACGGAAGTCCGGATTGGGCGCTTGGGTTGGGGACGGGGGGACGGGTTTTTCGGCGACTCACTTCTTGGGAGTGGGGCCAGGGTTGGCCGGCGAAGGGGAAGGAGGTCGCGGTGGGGCTACGTGACCCGCTCCGGGTTTCGGGATGTTCGAGAGAGCAGCCGGCTTCGGGGGCGAGACATGGCCCTTCTGAAGGGGCACCGGTGGTTGCTTGTTAGACATCTATTTCTTCTTCTTCGGCGCTGGCGGCACGACTGGTGCGGCGGCCTGGGTTCTGGGGCGCGGCGGGGGCACATGGCCCAGCTCGACAAGGTTCTTCCTGTCCGGTTGCTGCACCAGCTTCACGATCTGTGGCTCGAGTTTCTTAGCTGCCATATGTCATCCGCCCAATTCGACGAGAACATACAGCCCTCGCTCAGGCACGTAAAGTCTGACGCGCGTCAGTTCGCATACGCACCCATGTCGTAGATCGAGCTCGTTTTTGCTGTGCACCTCGCGACGATCACCAGCTGTCACCCCTGAATCCCACCGTGAGAATGGAAGGCCCAGGGATGGCTCAGCTAGCCTTTCCCGCGGCGCTACGTCGAAAGGCCCTTAATGGAGATCCCACTCGCCGAAGAACAGGTTGCTGGTGATCCTGAAGCGCAACTCGTCACGCTCGGCGATGGGTGACCAGCGCCTCGATCTACTGCTCGCCTGCGATCCTGGTGTGCCCACTCCCATTGGTGCGTATCTTCGTGCAAGGCTGAAAGCCACTGCCTTCGCGTCGCCATCCGAAGGTCCCCAGATCCTCAATATTGCTAGAAAATTCGCCTTTTTTGTAATCTCGGAAAAACTACGCAACCGCATCCGATCGCGTCCGAGGGACCAAGTGAAAGGTACGGAGAAACCCTCCCGAAAATTCCCATGACCTCGCGAAAATTCCCTGCGCTGGCGCTGTTCCTAGCCTGCGTCGGCTGCGCAACAACTCGGCCACCGGCCGCCGCTGCTGGTTCGTCAGGCGACGTCGACCCGCTTCAGCGCCAGCCGCCCGAGGCTCTCTTCGAGCGAGGGGAGCAGAGTGCAGCGCGCGGAGACACCGTGCGCGCCGAACAGTACCTCCAGTTGGCGATCGACAAGGGGTACGATCGCCGTCGCGCCTTACCGGTGTTGCTCAGTGTGTGTCTGTCGAGCGGGCGCTTGCGCGCAGCGTTGAACTATGCCGAACCCGAGCTTCGGCTGCGTCCCGATGATGCCGAGCTGCGCTACCTGGTCGCGTCGATCCACCTGGGCTTGGGACAGCGCGATGAGGCTCGCGGGGAACTCGAGCAACTCTTGCGATCGCATCCCAACCAAAGCGCAGCGCTTTACCTGCTGGGTGTGATCGAAGCAGACGACTTCGGGGAGCCAGCTTTGGCACGCGGATACTTTCAGCGCTACCTGAGTAAAGCGCCAAGGGGAGCGCACGCGCCGGAAGTTCAGAATCGTCTCAGTGAGATCGATGCGCGAATGGCGGTTGCGACTAGCACCGCGGCACAAGGGTCGGACGACAACCGCATGCCTCGTTACGTTCCCTTTGTGCCGCCCGCCGGGGTCGCGACAGTGCTGATGGATCCGCCGTCGGCCATTCAACCCGACGACAAGGGTGGAGGTTGGCGGTGATCCCAGCACCCGTTTTCGAGAGCACCTTGCGCGGGTTTCTCGCTCCAGTTCTCTCGCTGCTCGACGATCCACGTGTCACCGAACTCATGATCAACGGGGCGTCGGAAGTGTTCGTGGAACGCGGCGGGCAGATCACGCGGACAGAGGCCAAATTTGCATCCAGTGACGTGCTCCTGTCCGCTTTGCGCGTTGTGGCGCAATACGTTGGACGCCCTTTCGACGCGCTCCACCCGATCCTCGAAGCGCGACTGCCCGATGGTTCTCGCCTCGAAGCCATGCTCCCGCCGATCGCTCCGGACGGGCCTGCCGTGGCGATTCGTCGTTTTTCCAAAGAGCGCTTGACGATCGATAGTCTCCTCGGATTCGGTGCGCTCACCGAAGACGCGGCGGCGACGTTGCGCGTGCTAGTCGAATCGAAACGCAATGTCGTCGTGGCTGGCGGCACCGGCTCTGGCAAAACCTCGATGCTTAACGCCTTGTCGAGCTTCATTCCTGAGGGCGAGCGGATACTCGTGATCGAGGACGCTCGGGAGCTGCAGTTGCAACGCGAACACGTTGTGCAGCTCGAAGCGCGGCCGCCGGACTCGCGCGGCAAGGGCGCGGTGACGATTCGCGACCTGTTCAAAGCCAGCCTGCGCATGCGTCCGGACCGCATCGTTCTGGGCGAAATTCGCGGTGGCGAAGCCCTCGACCTGATTCAGGCAATGACTTCGGGGCACGGCGGCTGCCTCACGACCGTTCATGCGACTTACCCCATCGACACGTTGAATCGCCTCGAGACTATGGCTCTGATGGGCGGGGTCGAGCTCCCGCTCGTCGCCTTGCGCAGTCAGCTTGGATCAGCTGTGGACATTATTGTTCAGACCGCACGACTTCGCGACGGAAAGCGCTGCGTGACGCACATCACTGAGGCCTGCGGGAGCGACCCTCAGCGCGGACCTATTCTGAAGGACTTGTTCCTGCGTGTCGAACGTGAACGCAAGCCTGACGGGACGGGTGTCACTGAACTCGTTCCGACGGGTGTCATTCCAACCTGTGTCGAAGCGGTGAAGAGCATTGGTCGCGATCTGCCGGCGGCGGTGTACCAAGCCGCCCGAGCAGCCTCAGGCCGAGGAACGCTGTGAGGTCGCAATGAATTCTGCGTCGAACAAATTAGCGGAGGCGGATTCAAGCAAGCGATTGACCGTTCGTCTCTCCAAGGGGAGCGAGTCCGAACGCGTGCTCGAGTTCCACGCGGGGCATGACCGCGCGCGCGTTGTCGGACGCGCGCCGAACTCGGACATTATGCTGGTTGATGCCGGCGTTTTGCCCGTTCACTGCTACTTCGAGCGTGAACACGACGCCATTTGGTTGTCGGCAGCCAAAAGCGAGGCCCTGATCAAGGTGAACTACCAACCCATCCGTGGGCGGACGAAGCTGGGCTGCCGGTGCATTCTGGAAGTGGGCGACGCTCGGTTGCTGGTGGTTGTACTCGAAGAAGATGAGGATTCGCCTTCCCATGGGCCGTTCGGCACGGAAGTGATCGATGTGCGAGCGGTCCGTGTTGCGGCTGACTTCTTCGAGACCATTTCTGTAGACGCGCACGTTGTGCTCGGCGATTTGCCAACAACGGCTTGGCAGAACTTGGCCCCCGACGAATCGCGCGCTACGTCAACCGCCTGGCAAGGCAACAGCGAGCTGGAAATCGGCTCTTCGGTGACAGACGGACGCTCGCTCAGCGGTGCGGTGTCGACTTCCGCATCCTCTACCTCTGACGTCCCTCCGGTCGTCGACTCTGTTCGAATCCCTCGGTCTGCCGTCCTCGCCAAATCCTGCGCCGACTCGACCCAGATCACGACCGAACCCATCCGATGCAGCGCCCCGACGACGGCGCCGCCCATTGTGGAACCCGTAAAGCCGTCTCCGTGCATCCTGATCGAAGCGCGGAATCGGCTCGTATCGGCCCCCGCGATCACGGCAGCAGAGCAGCCGTATCGCGAGGCTAGCGCGCCGCCCCTTCTTCCACTGTTTGATCCCCCAAGAGTGACCAATGATCCTGGTGGTTTCACGACGGTCGGCCAACCCATTGCGGACCTACGCACCGCGGAGCCTTCGCGAAAAGCGCCATCCGGTCGTCCTGTCTGTCGCTTCGCTACGCTCCGACAGCAATTCGCGGTCGGGCCAGGACGGGATCCACGGGTCGTCGCCGCGATCGGGGTCTACGCGGCGCTTTCGCTGGTCGCCGTGGTGGCCCAGACGGTGCGCGGGTGGCCCTACTTCGTGGATCACCCCGTCGTTGGCGGCAACGGGCCCCACGCCGTCGAGCGAGTGGCGCATCCGCGACTGCCGTCGAACACCGGGCCCGGGCTTGTGAACGGCGGCCCCGATCTGGCGTCAAGCGCACCAGAAGCACTTCCCAGCGAGCGGCCAACGAGCGCGGGTGACCCGCTCGTTGGCCAAGCGGTGAATCATCTGTTGCGCGGGCGCGAGGCTGAGGCGGCAGGTGTGTACGCGGCGCTCGCGGGTCGCTATCCGAGCGAGCCTGTCTACGCCGCGACGGTGAAGGTCCTACGTCGCCGGCTCAATCCGGCTTGCCAGCAGGGCATCGAGATTGACTGTGGAAAGGCACTGCCATGAACCGCTGGTTCCTTCTAAAAATCGCCCTGCCAATTGCGCTGGGTTGCGGGTCGAGCGGATGTGGTACTCCTGTACCGCCACCAGATTTCAGCGTCCGATTTCGCGCCGTGTCCGATGATGGAACCGCGCTTGCCGACGTGGTCATCGGGGCGCATGGACGCCACGTGGGCAAGACGACCGAGCGAGGAGAGCTCGTCGCTAAAATGCATGGCTCCGAGGGAGAAGCGGTTCCGGTCAGCATCCAGTGCGGCGCTGACTATCGGAGCCCCGAGCAACCGCCCCCGGTGAGGCTCGCGAGCACGCGTCGCATCGTGAGCGGGCAAGAACTGCCAGGCATCCCTTACGAGGTGTTGTGCGTAAGGAGGCAGCGCAATGTAGTGATCATTGCGCGTGCCGAAAAGTTGTCCGGTATTCCGATCACCGTGGAGGGCAGGCAGGTTGCGCTGACGGATGCAGACGGCAACGCTCAGGCATTGGTTCGGCTCGACGCGAACATCGCTCAACTCCACGTCGCCTTCGACACGAGCAACCGACCGGAGCTGCTCCCAAGGAATCCGGGCCGCGCGTGCGAAGTGGCGCCGGGGGACGATATTGTCACGCTTGAGCAGAAGTTCTCTATCGCCCCAAAGTCCGCACGGCGGCGGATCTCGTCACCGCCCAAGCACATCCCCGTTCGGATCGACTGACGCCATGGGCAACAAGGATCCGAGGCGGAATTCGTCCCAAAATTCGCGAGGGCAGGGGCGGGGGCGATCTGATAGTATCAGCCCCATGGCCATGGGCCGACTCCGTTCAATTGGTACTTCGACCGCCGTTGCGGACGCCCCCCTCAGTGAGCAAGAGGAACTGGCGCGAAAGCTCCGCGCCGGAGAAATCAATCTGGAGGGATACTATGACGCGACGGTGGAGCTCGGGCTTGCTCACTTGCGCAACCGGATGACGCCAGAGCAACTCGAGGTCGTTCGCGAGCGCATGCGCGAAGAAGTCGAAACGAACCCGATCCTCGTCAAGATGGTGCGGGATGCAATTGGCGCGTTGGCTGAGCCCGGAACCCGCTAGGGTGAGGGACACTATGGCCTCCCATTGCGGGTGTGGGCTACAGTCCCACCTGTGGACGTAACTGATTCGCCAGAGGTCCTCGAGCGGGTGCGTGTCGCGCTCGCGATTGTGGATCAAGTGGCGCGGGAGCCGCTGGCGCGATCGCTCAGAGGCGTCGTCGAGACCGAAGATCTCGTTGGGTACGCTCGCGTCGCGGCACTTGATGCCGCTCGACGTTTCGATCCGAGCCTCGGGATCCCGTTTGAACCGTTCGCCTTCTTTCGTATCCGCCGGGCATTCATCGACGCCGTGCGCGGCATGGCGCTGCCGCGCCGCACGTACGAACGAGTTCGCGCTGCCGACGCCGCCACACGCGTAGGGGAGGGACTGGCTGCACACACGCTTGCCGCGGAGGCCGGTGCATCTCCGCCAAGCATGGCTCACAAGCTCGCTGAAACCATGGCTGCTATGAGCACCGCGGTGGCCCTCGGCGTTATTGCCGACGTAGCCACCCAGAACGATGGCGAACTGGTCAGCGTCGACCACTCGAATCCAGAACAACAGGTTTCGGACGCTCAGCTCAAGGCGCTCGTTGTCCGATTCGTCGACGAACTCCCTCGCGCCGAAGCCGTGCTCATTCGGCGTCACTACCTTGAGGACGAACGCTTCGACAAGGTTGCCGAGGACATGAAGTACAGCAAATCATGGGCCAGTCGCCTGCACGCCCGCGCCATGGTGCGGTTGATGAAGCGGGTCCGCAACGCCAGCTAGGCGTGGCCACGGGCTTTTTGCGTCACTCAGTTTCGCCGGGCGCCGACCCGCGCGATCGCATCGCGGTCCCGAACACGCCAGCGAGCCACAAGGCCAGCGCTTCGGCGGCGCGTCCATGCGCGACGAGTCGAACATCGCCAATGGCGGACACTTGCTTCTCCAGCACTGCGTGCTGCTCGAGCATGTGACGATCAAGGTCGTCGAAATCGAAATGCGCGGGAAACGCCTCGCCCTCCTCATCGAGATGCTGTCGCAAGTAGCGAGGTCTCCAGCCTGGCCAAACATAGGTTCGCCAAGCGTCTTCCTGACGGGAGCAAAAGACGTCCAGCTGAGTGGCGTCCGTGACGCCGTCGCTGTCGACCTGAAGCATGTTTGCCAGTCTACTAGCAAAGGACAGTTTGGGCTACGCAAGTGTCGGAGCCTCGGCAGCCCCTGAAGTTTGATGCTGGCGAGGAATCACGCGGCCGTTTGTCGCCGCAGGGCTAATCCGCAAGATAGAGTTGCTCTTGTGGCTAGAGTCCCCAGGTTCAGTTCAGCTTCCTGGTACAGGGCGACTGAACGCGACCAACAGCAAACCTTTGAGCTTGCCTGCTCAGCACTCGCAGCATCTCGACCGCCCGCCGCTCGACTCCGGCATGTTCAGGGGCGGCTTCGATGCAGGTGACGCAGAGCGAGGTAAGCGCTGTGCGGAGCCCATCTTATGGCCGCGGGGCCGCCATTCCGGCGTTCAGGCGGCTGGAATCGTGAACGAGCAGAGCGGGGCGTTCAGTTCGTCTGGATCGAGCTTGGCGCGTGCCGAGAGTGCCGGTTCTCCGGCTGAAGCCGGGGGCAGCTTCGTCTGCTTTTCGATTGGCGGCGCGGCGAGTGCAGCAGGAGCTCCCGGCCCCGCGAGCGGCGCAGCCTCGGCCGTCGGCGCAGCCGGCGCGGTTGGCGCGGTTGGCGCGGTTGGCGCGGTCGGCGGCGCGCCTTGGTTACCAGCGCAGGCAGTCAGGATGCTGATTACCGGGATCAGAATCGCAGAACCGAGGTGAAGTCGATTGGTCATGAATTTCTCACTTTCCGCTTGGCCGCCGAAAGAAGGCGGCACAAGCCGTTGAGCAGTGGCGAGGCGGCGGCGATGCGCCTCTCATCATCCCGTACCGAGCTGCAAATGCCGAGGACCGTGCTGGCAATGCCGGCCGTCTCGGGCCGGGCGAACTTCTCGTCCGTGAGGTTGATGTCGTGGACGGCTATCCCCGATAGCGGTGAGCGCCTCGTCGTCATCCAGGCCCATGCGCAAGAGCAACACTTCGAAGCTGCGTGGCAGAAGTCGACTGCTTCCGTTGCATCGAAACGGCGACGCAGCTCGAGCGTCTGCGCCGCCAGGGCGGCGTTCCTCGCCGACAACTCGAGGGGACCGCGGGTACGTTGGCCGCTGCCGAGCGCTCGCTGCCGCGTGAGATCCCCCTCGCCGGCTGACAAAAGCAGTCGAAGCAAACGCTCGGGCCTGGTCGTGGCCGGCACCGTAGCCTCTCGTCGTTGCTCTTCGTTTGAGCTTTCGCTGATGCGGTACGCGGTCAACGGCGGTACGTTACCAATCCTGAAGCGTGATGAAAAACATCCAGGTGATCGATGGCGCACTCAACTGCGTTTACGACATATTTGCCGCGTCGGATGACGACCATGCGTTGCTCTTCCCAAACGGTACGGACATCGCCTTTGCCGAGGACCTGGCGCGTCGCTCGGATGTGGACCGTGTGAAAGCAGCGCTCGAGCGGCTCTGGAGCCGTCGCATCCAGAAGGCAAAAGCAATGGGCATTCACGGCATCCTATTTTATGAGTTGGCTAAGAAACGGCAGTACTACCCGACGCTCAAAGACGAGGAAGCCGTGAACCCTGACGGCACTCGGCTGAGGAGGTAATCGAAACGCGCCCGCTGTGCGGGCTTCTGGTTCGATGAACACGCGAACCGAGAGGCATGGTTCGCCCGGGTCGG
>DATEPG010000206.1:0-17657 GCA_035273265.1 Polyangiaceae bacterium | reverse complement strand
GACCGCAAACGTTGATCGTGGCGCCAGACGGGGTTGCGTACCGCAACACTGCCGGCAACGTTGGCCTGGGCACTTCTGGGTCGGGCGACGCGCTGTCAGGGGTGATCGCGGGTCTCAGCGCGCGCGGCGCCACGGCTTTGCAAGCCGCAGTTTGGGGAGTCTACCTGCATGCGAAGGCCGGCGAGCTCTTGGCCCGTCGAATTGGCGCGCTCGGTTTCTTGGCGCGCGAACTACTTCCCGAGATCCCTCGGCTGCTGGTAAAGATGTCTCGTTGAGCCGTCTTTGCGGGGCGTGCGCCGGGGCGGTCGTGCTGTGGCAGTTGAGCCAAAAGCGACATTTCGACACGCGGCGCGCGCAGCCGTTCAGCCGGTCTTTGCCACGAGCGAGAGCGGGTATTGCAAGGGCTGCACGAACGACTGTCGTTCGAACTCTTCGGTGAGCAGGGCGAGCGCACCTGAATAAACTAGGTGCGCACCGAGATTGACGGCCACCTCGACTGGCTTCGCGCGCCATTCCGGGCGCATGATTTTCAGCGCCGGGAGCAGTACGAACGAGCCAAAGACCCACACGCCCAAGCCAAAACCAATCGTCTTTTGGGCTGTCGCGCTGCCCTTGCCCAGTGTCAGCCCGTAAACCGCGCCCAGGCTCGAGCCATAGCCCAAATGCATCAGCTGGTCGGCAACGTGGTGCAGCGCGCGTTGCGAGGGCAGCGCGGGCAGCGAAATCGGAGCTTGGTGTTTGAGCCACGTTTCTACCGCTTGCGGCACCATTTGGTCAATCGCCCGGGCTCGCCGCGCGAGCATTCGGACCACGGTCATGCAAGCAGCACCGATTGCGCCACCTAGTGCGCCATGCAATGTTCGTCGCAGAGTTGCGTCCATAGCGCGGCATGAAGCAAGCAATGCGCCGAACGCATTGCGGGCGTGGCACGGCCTTCGCCACACCGCTCTCCGTTTGGAAGGTCACTCGCTATCGATGCGTCGCAGACCACGAATTACGTCCAGTACGTTCGCGTCACGGGCATCGATCCGAAGCTGCGCACCCGGCCCTGGGAAGTGATAGCGGATGCTTGCGTCCGTGTATCCGGTGATCGAGATGTCAGCCCAAAACGTCACGTATTCGCGGCTGCCGTTGGAGGCCCACGCAATCGAGCTCTTCGTACACGGTGCTGCCGTCTGTCGCGGCCAGCTTTGCGATGATGTCCGTCAAGTCGATACCGAGCTTTGCTGCCGATGTGAATTGCAGCGGATGCGTGCCGAGCGCAGCAAGCTCGGGTTGTGCGATCAGCTGCTTCAGCTCGGCCATCGCGTACCGGTGTGGCTCGACCCCCTTGCCGCTATACAGCTCGCGCAACTCGGCGAATCCGAGCGCCTGCTTCGGCGCCGGGGCGACCGTCTGCTCCAGATCGATGGTTTCAGCGAGACTCTCCCCCAGCTGAATATCCGCGAGCTTGAGGACGTCGAGCCATTTGAGCGACCAGGTCGCGTTGACTTGAATGTGGGTGTCGTGGATATTGCCCCACCGGCACGTAGTTGGCAGAATTTGCTGGTGGAATGTGGTTCCAGGACAGGATCGCGCGTGCCAAGATGACGTTCGGGAACTTGCACCAGCGGCGCGGTGGTGAACAGGGCACGCTGACCGCGTATTCGAGTCGCCGTCCTCCGGTAGCGCTGGTCGGGACGTCGTTGGCAGTCAGGTTGGCCACTCCTTGGTCGAGCCAGGTCGCACCGCTGTCCAGCGCGATATAGAATCTGACGTATTCCTTCGTGCCAGCGCTGCAGAAAAACGAGCTGTTCGGAATGCTGGCGCCGTGTTCGCCGAGCATCGAAGCTGCCGCGAGCGATGCGCTGCGGGCTGTCTGCACCGTCCTGCTCTGAGACGGTGCCAGCCTTCACCCCCGAGCTCACGATGAGACGCTGCACGCGCGCGCGCCTTTCGGTTTTCGAGCAAGCGGTGCGGTTGCCGTGGCGGCTGTCGATTGCGGAGCGGAAACCGCGCGCCAATCCTTAACTCGTGAGGGTCAGCGCCGTGTTGATTCAACGATCCTCGTGCGGAATTGCCAATTGACCACTCCATCGCCCTCACGCTCTCGATTCGCACGCCGCGCCACGCGGTACGGTTTTAGTCTGACGTTGCTGGCGGTTTGCTTTGGTTGTGTCGACAGTCCGAAGACTCGACTGCAGGGCGCATCGAACGAGAGTGGAAGCGCGGGGGCTGTCGAAGCTGACCCGGTCAGTGGCGATGGCGGCTCCGCTATGAGCGGCAGCGGCGGCTCCAGCGTCGATGTAGGCGAAGCTGACGCCGGCGAATCCGCCGCTGCGGCTGGCTCCGATGACGGAGCGTCCAGTGGCGGCGATTTCGGAAGCGCGGGCCGTGCGGGCAACGCAGACCCCCAGGGTGAAGCCGGTGCCGCTCCGGGCAGCGCAGGCGGGGCCAGCCGCGCTGAAACGGTATTGAAGGTGAGCTTCGGCACCGAGCAGCAGAAAATCGACGGCTTTGGAGTCGCTACGGCTTGGGGCGTGCTGCCTGCCGACGAGCAGTTGGACGCGTTTTTCAGTGTCAGCAAGGGCGCGGGCTTGTCGATCTTGCGGAACCGCATTCCGTTTCGCGAGGCTCCCGCCAACGACGACAACTTCATGGGCGGCGGTAGCTACAACTACACGACCACCGGAACCGATGCCGACGCGTACAAGACCTTCACGCTGAACTGGAAGAATTGGGATCTGTCCGCGACGCGCAAGCTGATCGCCAAACTGAAAGCCAATCCGGACTACCAGGTGCCCACTTTTTTTAGTACGCCCTGGACGCCGCCAAACAACGATACCTCGCGTTGGAAGCTGGGCGTGGCCGACTACGCCAGCGATCCGCAGGTGGGTGGCTACCTGGATCCGGCGCACTACCAAGACTACGCCGACCTGCTCGCGGACTACGTGCTTGGCTTTGCCAGCAACATGGGCGCGCCGCTGGCCGCGCTTTCACTGCAAAACGAGCCGAACTTCAAGGTGAGCTACGAGTCGTGCGACTGGTCCGCCCAGCAATTTCACAGCTTTCTCGGCGTGTTGAAGAGCGAGTTCAGCAAGAAGGGGGTGTTCAGCGCGCTGCCGGGGTTCACGCTCATGGCGCCGGAGGACGCGAATTTCAAGGAGAGTCTGATCCTGCCAAGCCTGGCAGACGAAAATACGGCTTCGCTGATCGGTATCGTGGGCGCTCACCAGTACGAGTTCGGTCCCTGGAACGTCGCGAGCTACGCGCCGAAGCCGCTCAGCGCGTCACTCGCGGCCGGCAAGAAGGTTTGGGTTACGGAGTGGAACACCAGCGCGTTCAAGGACCAGACACCGCTGTCGCGGGCGCTGCTCCTGGCCCGCATGATCCAGGCCGATATGACTGCAGCGAGCGTGAGCGCCTACGTTCACTGGTGGCACACGGACTTGGTCGACCAGGCTGGCCTACCGAACAAGAATCTGTGGGCCCTTGGGCAATTCAGCCGCTTCGTTCGTCCGGGTTCTTCACGAGTCGAGGCCCCGGGCAGCCTGGGCAAAGATCTGCTGCTCGCCGCCTTCAAGGACGCGGCGAGCAGCGAGCTAACGCTCGTCGCCATCAACCGAGGTTCAGCCGAGACCACGTTTGCGATCGAGCTCGATGCCGGCACGCTGGGTGCAGTGTCCAGCTACCGCACCTCTGCGGACGAGGATCTGGTTAGCCTGGGCAGCGCGCCGAGCGGCGGTTCCTTCGCCAACGTGACCGTTCCGGCGCAGAGCATCAGTACGTTCGTCATCCCCGTGCAGCCCTGAGTTCGCCCTGACGGCACAGCCGCGAATGCCGCTAGCAGGCCAGGGTGCTCTCAACGCACTCGCGTCGCGACGAACGCCAGGCTGGTGAACCCACCGGGCACGCTGAAAGTGAGCGCGTTGCCACTCGAGGTGCCCTGCACCGGTGGAAGCGCCTCTCCAGTCCTGGTCGTAAAGACGACCGACCACTGACCGTCGCTCGCTTGCTCGGGAAAGGCGAGGCTGAGCGAGATGCTCGGCAGCGGAGGCGCGCTCCAATTCGGCGCAATCAGGGCCTGGCTTCGCGCGTAACCCCTGACTTGGTTCTCGCCAGCGACGTAGGAGACCGCGTACGGCATCGACTCGGGGGACTCGAGCGTCCCGGGAACGAGGCCTGTATAGTCTGCGCCTTTCAGCCACTGTGCGGCGACCGAATCGAGATCGTTCATGGCGCGCACGAACGCGCTACCGGTCTGCGGATAGTAGGTCGCGTAGCCGTCCTCCCAGTAGAACGCACGCGCGCTGGCCGCGCCGGAAACGAGCTCAGTCCAGATGGCCTGCTGCAGGCCGTCGCGCGCTGCGGGGCTGCTGGTCAATGTGGTGCCATCGGGCGGCGCGGCGTCTAGCCCGGATTCGCCGATGATGACCGGCTTGGAGGTCGTGTCAGTCACCATTCGAACGCGCGCAGCCACCGTGGCAGCGAGGTTCGCGTCGTACGGATGAATCGACGCGAGATCGCTGCCGCGTCCAACCCAGGCAGAGCCAGGCTGACCGTGGATCAGTGGCAGGTCTGAGGTCGACGCAATCACGGGGCGCGAGTGAGGGTCGTGCGTGCGGATGACGTCACGAGCGCGTCCCGCAAAGTCCGTCGCATTCGTCTCGTTGGCACCGGTCACCAGATCCAGTTCGGAAAAGGTTTCCCAGGCAATGATGTTTGGGTAGTGGTGCCAGCGCTCGATCAACGTCGCCAACCAACTCAACCAGAGGCGGCGGGTTTCGCTGTCCGTCAATAGCTCCACGGGGGAGCTGGCCGGGCCGCCGTTTGCACGGCTGAGTGGATTGGCTGCGAAATGCGTCCAACCGTGATCGGGTACCCCGGAGTTCCAATCGCCCCAAATTCCGAACACGGGGATCACGGCGAGT
Organism: Polyangiaceae bacterium; assembly: GCA_035273265.1. Classification (GTDB taxonomy): domain Bacteria; phylum Myxococcota_A; class Polyangia; order Polyangiales; family Polyangiaceae; genus PMG-095. The sequence continues at coordinate 12,747 of DATEPG010000206.1, read as the reverse complement.
TGCTCCTTTTCGGCGGCGCTGAACACCGCGTCCCAAGACGCCGCCCAACTGGAGAGTACGGCTCCTTGGCTATCAATCCCCAAGGTGTCGTAACCGAAACCTTGGGTGAGCTGAACGCGCACGGCATCGGCACCGGCCGCGTGTGCCGCTTCCAATAGCGGCACGAAAGCGGCCGCGCTCGCCGCCGTTAAGTTCCGGAGCAGCAGCGGAGCCTGGCGTCCATCCTTTGCGAGATAGCGACTACCCGGGGGCAAAGTCCACCAGGGCGCCGAACCGACACCCGCCGCGCCGCCGCTCGCTGCGTCCGACGAAGGCGCCTGCGCGTCGCAGCCCGCAACGCTGGCCACCAAAAAGACTCCGCTCAGCCATCCCCAACTGCCCATCGTATCGAAGGTAGCGCGATTTCCCCGGGATCGCACTGGGCAATGCGATTCGTGGCGGCCTACGTGCGAGTTCAGTCGTCCTGAACCATCAATGCCCCTGATTGCCCGCGCGCTCGCGTGGTCGGAGTTCTTGCCCACGAGAAATGTGTACGCGCCGCTTGTCCATTACCCACCTCCAGTCCGCATGAGGATTGAGAAAGCCCCCCTCGTTCGAACGTGTCTTGAATTCCCGGAACCGGCGACACTGATCCCGGGTCGCGCAGAAAGTCTCGCCCTGCTTTGCCCGAGTTGGCCGTTGGCGCCGGCGAGAAAGACTGGCTCGAAACCTCATACGCACCGGGAGCTCCTGCCGGCCCGCCCTAGCCAGAAACGCCGGGGACCGACGCGCGTTGTGCTGCTTGGCGCGAAGCCGGACGCCCGAGGCGGATGCGATCACTTTTCCATGAGGGGAAACGACGGCGTGCTCGGCCAGAAACAGGGCACTTCTAGTGTACCGGCACCACCCAAGCCAGGGCGCGTTGATGTTTGTCGATCGAGACTCGCGTGCGCCTTCGTTACGGATACACGGCTAAGGAGAATCCATGGATACGCTCATCAAGGTTGACCTCGCGGCGCCCGCAACGGATCACGACGTTATCCACAACCGCTGGCATCCCGACATTCCCATCGTGAGTTGGGTCGAACCGGGCGCGCAGTTCCGCGTCGAATGCATCGACTGGACCGGGGGGCAGATCAAAAATAACAACTCGGCGACCGACGTCAAAATCGTCGACCTGAGTAAAGTTCACTACCTGAGCGGGCCGATCGGCGTCACGGGCGCAGAACCGGGTGATCTGCTCGTGGTCGACATCTTGGATGTCGGCGTCTTGCCCGACTACCAATGGGGCTTTACCGGTATTTTCGCCAAGGAAAATGGCGGCGGCTTCCTCACCAATGCTTATCCAGAAGCGCGCAAGGCGTGCTGGGATTTTAGCGGCATTTACGCCAATTCGCGCCACATTCCCGGTGTCGAGTTTGCGGGCATCATGCACCCGGGCCTGATCGGTTGCTTACCCTCGCACGATTTGCTGGCAACCTGGAACAAGCGCGAGAAGGCGCTGTTCGACACCGATCCAGAGCGCGTGCCCGCGTTGGCCACGCTCCCATTCGCTGCCACCGCCCATCTCGGGCGTATGCCCAAGGGCAGCGTTGCCGCAGCCGCCGCCGAGGCGGCACGCACGGTCCCCCCCCGTGAGCACGGTGGCAATTGTGACATCAAGAACCTGACCAAGGGTTCGACGTGCTACTTCCCCGTGTACGTCAAAGGTGGCGGACTCTCCATGGGTGACATCCATTTCTCCCAAGGCGACGGTGAGATCACCTTCTGCGGCGCGATCGAGATGGCCGGCTACCTCGATCTACGAGTGAAGATCATCAAGGGCGGCATCGCCAAATACGGCATCACCAACCCCGTGTTCAAATCGAGTCCGCTCGAACCCAACTACTCTTCGTACATGATCTTCGAGGGCATTTCGGTCGACGAAGACGGCAAGCAGCACTATTTGGACGTGCACGTCGCCTACCGGCGCGCCTGCTTGAACGCCATCGAATACCTGAAGAAGTTCGGTTACACGGGCGCCCAGGCATACGCGATCTTGGGCACGGCGCCGGTCGAAGGTCGGATCAGCGGCATCGTGGATATCCCCAATGCTTGCGCCACTTTGGCCATTCCGACCGCGATCTTCAACTTCGACATTACGCCCAGTGCAGACGGTCCTTCCGCTACTTCCGTGCCTCCAGGGTCGGACTTGGCTGTCGTGACCTGAGGCGGGTCGCGTCACCGGCTTAGCCGGCGCAAACGGGAGTCTCCGTTTGCGCCGGCCTTATTCATTGCGCGGAAGAACGCACGGAGACGAAAGCTAGTTCATCATGCCAATCTACGAATTCGAGTGCACGGCACACGGTTGTTTCGAGCTGACGCGGCCGATGGCAGAAGTGCGCGCTCCTGCGTTTTGTCCGGAGTGCGGAGAGCTTGGCAGGCGCTTACTCAGCGCCCCAAACCTGGCCACTGGATCGGCCATCGGCCGCAAAGTAGCGGCAGTCAACGAACGCAGCCAGCACGAGCCACGCATCGTCCAACGCGAGGCACCGCGCTCGAACGGCGAACCCGCCAAGCGCACCGTGCATTCGGCACACGGTGGCTATCCCTGGGCGATCGGCCACTAGCTCAGTGTGACACTCGACAATCGTAGATACAGCTGCGTGAGCCGCTCGGGCAGGCGTTCGAGCTGATCGAGCAGCGAGTAGTTGCCGTCGCCGAAGATGCGCTGCACGCTCTCCTTCGCGTTCGGGTCCAAGCCAATACAGAAACTCGTCACGCCCAGACGCCGATTGCAAAACGCCGCCTGTTTGGCGTCAAAAAGCAGGTATTTCGGGTCATGCACGTCGATGTCCGAGGGTTCGCCGTCGGTGACGACCAAGAGCAGCTTGCGCGCCGAGCTGCGCCGGGCAAGCGTTTGGCCCGCGTGGCGCAGCGCGCTGCCGAGCCGGGTCGACAAATGGGCATGCATGCCGGCTAGACGCGCGCAGGCGCGATCGTCGTACGGCTGGTCGAAGTCCTTGAAGCGGTAGTAGCCGACGTCGTGGCGTCCGTTGGAAGAGAAACCATGAATCGCCAAGTCGCCCGCCACGCTGGCGAGTGAAGTCGCCAGGAGCGCGCTCGCACGGTACGCGAGTTCCAGCAACGTGCTGCGCGTGCCCGGTAGAAAGGCGTTGAGCGACTCCGACAGGTCGAGTAGCAGGAGTAGTGACGGCGGGTCGCGCTGGAAGCGAACTCGGCGGTACACGCGTGGGTCCGGGGGTGCGCCGCTGGCACGCGCCACGATGGTTGCGACCGCGGCCGGCAGATCCAAGCGATCACCGTCCAGTAGGCGGCGCACTCTCAGTTGCCGACGATTGGCCAGCTGCAACGCGGCGCGCTCGAGGCGCTTCCGCGCGGGCGCATTGCCTGAAAGCGTTGCCATGACGCGCGCTGCGGGGCCGTCCGCGACCGGGCGCTCGAGCACCGTGCAGAAGCCCGGTCGTTCACGCTGGATCACGTAATCCCATTCCGGGTGGCGCGTGCCCGAATGAACCTCTATCGAGGCAGCTCGGCCGCCCGAGGCTCGCTCGCTGGCCGAGGCATCGAGCACCTGGCTCGTTTTTGGCTCCCCGCGCTCGCGCTGCTGCGCCGCGGGCATGTCGCTTTCGACGCGCCGCCCTGCTTCAGCTTCGGCTTCGAGCTGAGTGCCGTCTTCGCTTTGCTCTCGCTCGAACTGCCACAGCCCGCCGTTGTCGTCGCGGTAGGCAGGCTGCACCGCGTACTCCTTGCTGTTGAACTGCACACGCATTTGCCCGAGGTCGTTGCCCAGCGCGCTACCGATGCGGCGGCTCAGGTTGGCATCGTGCCACTCGGCGCGCCCCTGCAAGAACAGCTGACGTCCCTTCTTCACCCAGGAGTCGTCATCGACATAGCTATCGTCGTGCAGCGCACGCGCGAGCCTGGCAAAGAGTGACGAGCTGGTCTTGACGGGGGCTGCGCGCGGCTCGTGCTCGTGATAGGGCGCCCACAGCCTTTGGAGACCGGGGTAGTGCGCGCTCGCCAAGCGCTCGACGCGCGCGTCCTCGAGTAGCGAGACGATGGCTATTTGTGCCGGCTTGAGCGACCCGATCGGAAAGCGCGGCGCCCCGAACCGGAGGTGAGCCGAGATGTGGGCGCACGCTGCAAAACAGTAGTCATTGAAGCTGCCGGGCACGCCCGACAGCGGCGACGCTGGCAGCCACAGGTTCGAAGTCATGAAGCGCGGCCTGCGTGGCATGTATTCGTTCGCAGCCGCTGGCAGCGCGCGCACCCTGACTTCGAAGCCCCAAAGTGCTCGCAGAAAGCTGGCGCCGTCGGGTAGCTCTTGCTGATGGGTCTCGCAGTGCGAGCTATTCATAGGCAAGCTCGCACGCTTGCGTCGAGCGCCAAAATCAGATCCGGGTCATCGGTCAGCGGGCGCACGAGCGCCATCTGGCAGGCCGCTTCCGCGCCAATGCCGTGGCGAATCAGCGAGCCCGCGTGCACGAGCATGCGCGTCGAGATGCCCTCGTCGAGCCCATGGCCCTTGAGCCGGCGTGCGGCCTCGGCGACTGACACCAAGCGTCCCGCGAGATCTTCGGCCAGGGCCGTTTCGTGCACCAAAATTTCGATCTCCTGAGCGCGCGCCGGGTAATCGAAGTCGATTGCCCCGAAGCGTTGCTTCGTGGACGGCTTCAAGTCCTTGAGTGCGCTCTGGTAGCCGGGGTTGTGCGACACGACCAGGTGAAACTCGGGATGCGCCTGCACGGCTTCACTTCTGGCTGGCAGTGAGAGCAAGCGGCGGTCGTCGGTCAGCGGATGAATCACGACCAACGTGTCTTGGCGGGCCTCCACGACTTCATCCAAGTAGCAGATGGCCCCCATGCGCGCGGCGATCGTCAGCGGCCCGTCTTGCCAGCGCGTAGCGCCGTCTTCAAGCAGGTAGCGCCCCAGAAGATCCGAAGCGCTCAGCTCTTCGTTGCAGGCGACGGTGATCAGCGGCCGGCGCAAGCGCCAGGCCATGTGCTGCACGAAACGCGTCTTGCCACAGCCCGTTGGACCTTTCAGCATCACCGGCAAGCGCGCGGCGTAGGCCGCCTCGAACAGGCTGACCTCGGCGGCTAGAGCCAAATAATAGGGCTCTTCTCGAATGCGAAATGCGTCGAGCGGCCCCGCAGACATCAGCGATGCGAGGGCTCGCGCGTGGTCGGAATACCGGGGATCGGACACTCCTCCGTGCCCACCGCGGGCCTGGTGAAGGACTCGACCATGTCTCGAGTGCCCTCTGGATCTTCCACCCACCTCTTGTAAAAATCGTACGGGCAAGCCGCGACGCCGCGATCTCCCTCGCGTGAGTTGATCATGCCGGTGTAGCCACGGTGAACCAACTTGAAGAGGTGGTTCTCCGATTGCATGTTCTTGCGTGCATCTCGGATCAACGAGGTCGAAAGCTGCGCGTATTGCACGCCGTAGTCCTCTTCGCCACACTCGCCCAAAGTTCGGCCATCGAAGCCGATGATTGCCGAGTGACCGAAGTAGGAATACACGCCGTCGAAGCCCGAGGCATTGGCCACGGCGACGTAGACGTTGTTGGCCCAGGCCATCGCCTTGGCCATCAACACCTGCTGATCTTTGGCCGGGTACATGTAGCCTTGGCAGCGCACGATCAACTCGGCGCCCTTCATCGCGCAATCACGCCAGATCTCCGGGTAGTTCCCGTCGTCGCAGATGATGAGCGAGAGCTTCAGGCCCTTGGGACCGGTAGAAACGTACGTGCAGTTGCCCGGGTACCAGCCTTCGATCGGCACCCAGGGCATGATCTTACGGTACTTTTGCACGATCTCGCCGCGATCATCGATCAGGATCAAGGTGTTGTACGGGGCCTTGTTGGGGTGCTCTTCGTGTCGCTCCCCGGTGAGCGAGAATACGCCCCAAACTTTGGCTGCCTTGCATGCGGCGGAGAAGATGGCGGTCTCCTCGCCGGGGATGGCCGAGGCGGTCTCGTACATCTCCTGCTTGTCGTACATGATGCCGTGCGTGCTGTATTCGGGAAAGATCACCAAATCCATCCCGGGCAGCCCGATCTTCATGCCCTGCAGCATGTCGGCGATCTTCTTGGCGTTGGCTAGGACCTCCGCCCGGGTGTGCAGGCGCGGCATCTTGTAGTTGACGACCGCGACGCCCACCGTGTCTTTGCTGCTCGAGATGTCACCATGAATCATGTCGTCTCCTGGCTGAGTTTGTGGCCTTCAGACGGCGAGCAAGCGACGCACTTCCCCGACGTCTACCTTTTCGCGCGGCTCGTCAGCGGTGAATCGGCCGCCTTCGATCACCAACAGTCGATCCAAAATCTCCATCGTGAAGCTGAGGACTTGTTCGGAGACGATGATCGTCAGATTGCGAGAATCGCGCACTTTGAGCAGAACCTGAGCGATGTCCTTGATCACGGAGGGTTGGATGCCTTCCGTCGGCTCGTCGAGCAAGAGCACCTTGGGCTCTGCCGCAAGCGCGCGCGCGATGGCGAGCTGCTGCTGCTGGCCGCCGGAGAGGTTGCCGCCGCGGCGCGTCTTCATCTCGGCCAACACGGGAAAGAGGCTGAAGATGTCCGGTGGCAACTTACCGGTCGGTGACCCCTCCAGCCCGGTGAGCAGGTTCTCCCAGACCGTGAGGCTCGGAAAAATCATCCGCCCTTGCGGCACGTAGGCGATGCCCTGTTTGACCCGCTTGTAGCTGGGCATCTTGGTTACGTCGACGCCGTTGATCTCGATCGTGCCGGAGCTGCTGCGAATCACGCCCATCAACGATTTGAACAGCGTGGTTTTGCCCATGCCGTTCCGGCCCATGACCGCCACGATCTGGCCGGCCTTGGCTTGCAAATTGACGCCGTGGATCACTTCACTCTGCCCGTAGCTGACGTGCAGATCCTTGATTTCGAGCATGAACTTCCCGATCCCTTGTGGTTGGCGTTGAGCGTTCGTGTGCTGTTTAGTGCCCGAGGTAGACTTCGATCACGCGCGGATCCGCCGTCACCTTGTCCATCGAGCCTTCGGCGATCACTTTGCCCTGGTGCAACACGGTCACCTTGTGGGCGATCTTGCGCACGAACTCCATGTCGTGTTCGATCACGATCACCGAGCGGTTCTTGCTGATGCGGTTCAACAGCTCGGCGGTTTGCTCACGTTCGTTGACCGTCATGCCGGCCACCGGTTCATCGAGCATCAAGAGCTCTGGGTCTTGCATCAAGAGCATGCCAATCTCCAGCCACTGTTTCTGGCCGTGGCTGAGCAGCGCCGCCTGTTGGTCGAGCTTTTCACTGAGCAGTACTTCCTCGGCCACCTTCTTCACGCGCTCGGCTACGTCCTGGGTGCGGCGGAAGAACAGCGCGCCGAAGGCGGTGCGGCCGCGTGGAAACGAGACCTCTAGGTTCTCGGATACCGTCAAATTCTCGTAGATCGAAGGGGTCTGAAACTTGCGCCCGACGCCGGCTCGTACGATGGCGTGCTCCTTCATCTGGGTCAGATCCATGGTCTTGAACATGATCGTGCCCTCGGTCGACTTGGTCTTGCCGCAGATCAGGTCCAAGAGCGTAGTCTTGCCGGCGCCGTTCGGGCCGATCACCACGCGCAACTCGTTGCGGTCGACGATGAAGTTCAAGTCATCGACGGCCTTGAAGCCGTCGAACGATACGCCGAGGCCCTGAATCGTGAGCATCTCGTGGCTACCCATGCTTGCCTCCACCTTCGAGTGCGGCAGCGACTGCTACCGTCGGTTCGTCGTTCTTTTTCGCTGAGCTCTTGCCGGACATCAGGCGCGCCAGGAACGGCTTGCCGAAACGCAGGTACAGGCCCGCCACGCCGTCCGGGAACAAGAGCACCACGCCGATGAACGTGCCGCCCATCAGGAACAGCCACAAATCCGGATACTGTTCGGAGAAGAAGGTTTTCGCAAAGTTCACCAGTAAGGTGCCGAAGACCGCGCCGACCACCGACATTCGCCCGCCCACGGCGGTGTAGATCACCATCTCGATCGAGGGCGTGATGCCGACGAACGAGGGCGACATGAAGCCGACCTGCAGCGTGAACATCGCTCCGCCGATGGCACACATGACGGCCGACATGCAGAAGGCGAGCGTCTTGAAATTGGCTACGTCATAGCCGGAGAAGCGTACGCGGTCCTCTTTCTCCCGCAATGCCAGCAAGAGCATGCCGAATTTCGTGGAAAGCACCCAGCGGGTGACGACCACGCAGCCGATCAGGAGCACACCGTTCACGTAGTACAAGACGTATTTGGCCGAGTCGCTCCGGATATCCCAGCCGTGCATGGTCTTCAAATCGGTGATGCCGTTGATGCCGCCCGTAAGGCCCTGTTGACCGACGATTAGCACCGACAGGATCAACGCCACCGCCTGGGTAATGATCGCGAAGTAGACGCCGCCTACGCGGCGCTTGAACATCGCGACCCCGATGATGAACGCAAAGAACGCCGGTATGATCAGAATCGCCAGGACGGTGAAGGTCAGGCTCTTGAACGGCACCCAAAACAGTGGGAGGGCGGTGATCTGATTCCAGTCCATGAAATCAGGAATGCCGGGCGTGGTTTGGATCTTGGTGGCGATTGGGTCGGAAGCCTCCAGCTTGAGGAACATGGCCATGCAATAGCCGCCGAGGCCGAAGAACACGCCTTGGCCCAAGCTCAGGATGCCGCCGTTGCCCCAGAGCAGCACCAGGCTCACGCCCACGAACGCATAGGTCAGGTATTTGCCGATCAAATTCAGACGGAAAATGCTGAAAATCACCGGGAAGAGCACCAGGATCACTGCCGACAACACGACGACCCCGAGCAGATCCGTCTTGCCTAGTTTCTTGTTTAGAAGGTTCATGATTCCTGCCGAAGTCAGGTCCGGACCTTGGTGGTGAACAGCCCTTGAGGGCGGATCATCAGGATGATGATGATGGTCAGCAGCGTCAGCACCTTGGCCATCGCGCTGGTGAGGAAGAACTCGAGTAGCGACTGCGCCTGAGCGATCGAAAACGCAGAGGCAATCGTGCCGATTAGGTTCGCCGCGCCGCCGAACACTACGACCAGGAAGGTGTCGACGATGTACAGCGAGCCACTGGTCGGACCGGTGGAGCCGATCGTGGTGAACGCCGCGCCGGCCAAGCCCGCGATGCCACAACCCAACGCGAACGTGAAGCGATCCACTCGGTCTGTATTGATGCCCACCGCCGAGCTCATGATGCGATTCTGCGTCGTCGCTCGAATACGGATGCCCCAGCGAGATTTGAGCATCAACAGGTACACCCCGGCGGACACTAGAATCGTCAAGCCCATCACGAAGATGCCGTTTTTTGGCACCTGGATGGAGGGTGTCGGGTTGAACGCGCCGAGCAGCCATTCGGGCAACTCAGCGCTCACTTCCTTGGGATTGATGAAGGAGCGGAAAAACTGCTGCATCGCCAGGCTGAGGCCCCAGGTGGCGAGCAACGTATCGAGCGGTCGCTTGTACAAGCGCCGAATCAACGAAATCTCGACGACGTAGCCGAAGCCCGCCGCGACGAAGAACGCCGCGACGACCGCCGGCACGAAGTACACCTCACGCAACCCGGGCGCGAAGTTCTGGGTGAGCTGCGAAAACAGGTACACGACGTAGGCCCCGATGGCCATGAACTCGCCATGTGCCATGTTGATGACGCCCATTTGACCGAAGATGATTGCGAGCCCGAGCGCCATCAAGAGCAGCACGGTAAACAGACTCAGGCCGGAGAAGCCCTGCATCGCTACCATCGAACCAATCTCGTTCAGGTTCATCGCAATCCTTCTTCAGGTAGTTGGTAATCCAGAGGCCCGCTCAGCTCACTGATAGCCTTTGGGAAACGGGTTCGGCTCGATCAGTTCCGACTCGTGAACGACCTCGAATTGGCCGTCGGGCTTGGCTTTGCCGATGCGCGCTTTGCTCCACAAATGGTGGTTTGCATGCACTTTGACGTAGCCCTCGGGAGCGATCTTGATCTCGATCTCCGGCGAGGCGGCGACGACCTTGTCGACGTCGAAGCTGCCGGCCTTTTCGACGGCCGCCTTCCAGATCCAGGGGCCGAGGTAGCCGGCTTGGGTCACGTCCCCGATCACGCTCTTTTCACCCCACATCTTCTTGAAGGCTTCGACGAACGACTTGTTGTTCGAGTTGTCCTGGCTCTGAAAGTATTTCATCGAGGAGAAGAACCCGGTCAAATTCTCGCCGCCAATGCCGAGCACTTCGTCTTCGGTCACGGAAATGGTGAGTAGCGTTTGATTGGCCGCGGTAACGCCGGCCGCATTCAGCTGTTTGAACCAAGCCACGTTGCTGCCGCCGACCACGGCGGCGAAGATCACGTCCGGCTTCTTGAGCTTGATCTTGTTGATGATCGAGCCGAATTGGGTGTTGCCCAGGGGCGCGAACTCCTCACCCACGACCGTGCCTTTGAGCACGTTCTCGATGTGCTTTCGCGCAATTTTCATCGAGGTGCGCGGCCAAATGTAGTCCGAGCCGATCAGGTAAAAGCTCTTCTTCCCCTTCTCTTTGTGCACCCAGTCGAGGCTGGCCAAAATCTGCTGAGTGGCTTCCTGACCGGTGTAAAATACGTTCTTCGACTGCTCCAGGCCTTCGTAGAAGGTCGGGTAGTAGAGGAGGCCGTTTTCCTTCTCGAACACCGGCAGCACGGCTTTGCGCGAGGCAGACGTCCAGCAGCCCATGACGGCGGCGACTTTGTCGTTCACCAGCAGCTTGCGCGCCTTCTCGGCGAAGGTCGGCCAGTCACTCGCGCCGTCTTCTTGAATCACCTTGATCTGACGTCCGAGGATGCCGCCCAGCGCGTTGATCTGGGCGATCGCGAGCTTCTCGGCCTGCACCGAGCCGGTCTCGCTGATGGCCATCGTGCCGGTCGTGGAGTGCAGAATGCCGACCGTCACGCTGTCGTCGTCGACCTTCAGACCCGTCGTCATGATCTTTGCCGTCGGGAAATCGGCGGCTTTCGCGCTCGATTTCTCGATACCGGGCGGCAGTAGGACCGCCGCGCCGGTGGCCTCGGTCGAGCGTTCGGTGGCTACGGGCGCCGCGACCTTCGCGACCTTTGCGGACGAGTCGGTAGACGTCGAAGCGCTCGAGGATTTGTTGCATGCGCCGTTCGCTAGCGCGGCGCACAAAACGGCGCCGGGTAGGATCCGCAACAATGCGCCGCGATAGCCGCGACTACGATTGGAAAAGACTGACTGCATGGGTGTCTCCATTATCAAAGGGAGTCTCGAACGCGGTGTCCGCGCGATCGAGCCGGTTGTCTCACGAATAGCGCGGGAGTAACGAACCGCTGATTGCAGCAACGTTCGGCAGATCACTCGGCTTTTGCGGCTGCGAATCGAAGTTCAAAGCGAACGCGTCTTGGAACAGGAGCGGACGTCGACGCCGCTCGTTGATCCTTCGGTGAAGTGATCGTGCACTACACTTACTGGGTCGCAGATGTCGTACCCGTGTCGTGTATGTTTACTTTGAAGACGCAACGCCTGCTCGCTGAAAAGCGTCGTGAATATGTCGCACGCGTCAAGCGTTCGCGCCGCGCGGCTACCTTTGCCGCGCTGCTGCTGGTACTGTTAGTAACCCAGTAGGGTTATCTGCGTGAGCGTCTGCGCAGCGACTTCGCGCTGCCGCTGTCAGTCTGGAGAGTGGAGGTCCGCCGCGTGATGCCCGAAGTCGCCGAAGCGCGGTTTGGGCAGAACAGCCACGATGGGGCGCACCGCTTGCCCCGACGTCCGGGTTCGTCTACTTGGAAACCAATGCGTAACCTCGTAGCCCGCGCTGGTTGGCTGGCCGGTTTTCTGGTCCTGACGCTTGTGGTGACTGCGGGCTGCGGAGGGAGCGCGCCGGCGCCTGCGGCGCCTGCCGCACGAACGACGACGCTCCGATTGGCGTCTACCAAGTGGTTGCCCTTTACTGGCGCCGAGGGCGAGCCGCGGGTCGCGCTGTCCGTGACGGAGAGCGCGCTTCAGCGGGCGGGCTATGACTCCATAACGGTCTTCGTCCCGGACGGACAGCTCACGCCAAAGATCGAGCACGGAGAGTACGACGGTTCGGCCGCGCTCTGGCGGAGCGCGGAGCGTGAGCAGTACCTGCTTTATTCGAAGGCCTATCTCGAGAATCGTCTCGTGCTCGTGGCGCGCAAGGGGAGCGATGTGTCTGCCCGTTCGCTCGCCGAGCTGAAGGGCAAGAAGGTCGCCCTCGTCGACGGCTACGCCTACGGTGAAGCGGTCGATTCAGCCGCCGACACGCGCTTCGTCCGCGGTGCGAGCTCGCGAGACAACGTGCAGGCGCTGCTGGCGGGCAAGGTCGATTACGTGCTGCTCGATGACCTGGTCGTCGCGTACCTGTTCGAGCAGCACGAAAAGGAAGCGTCCGGGCGGCTGGAGGTGGGCACGCGACCGCTCGTCACGCGCACGCTGCATTTCGTTTTGCGTAAGGATCTGCCGGACGCACAACGGATCATCGATCGCTTCAACGACGCGATTGCGAGCATGGTGGGTGACGGTAGCTACAACAAGGCTTTGCAGCTCGCTTGGATTCGGGCCGATGTCGACGGTGATGGCCACGACGAACTGATTCCGCAGGGCAACCAGCTCGGAGCCGCGCCCCCCCAACGCAGCTACGCTTTGTTCAGCCCTTCAACGGTGGCCGCGGCGACGGCGACCGTGTCGCCTACGACCGCGACCCAGCCTGCCGCGGCGGGCGCTCGCCTGGAGAGCAATCCGGAGCGCGTGCGTTTC
>DATEPG010000205.1:0-9340 GCA_035273265.1 Polyangiaceae bacterium | reverse complement strand
GAGCAACATCGCTTCTCTGGACCCCGGGCTGAGTCGGCTCAGAAATGCTTGGAGCGGACCGACTGCTACGTTCAGCAACGACTTCCCCGTCGGTGCTCGAGACGTACGTCGCTTCGACACGCTGCAATTCCGGGCAGGGGTAGACTACACTGACACGAGGGCGCCCGTTTCTTCGCTAACGTCGTTGTCGGTGACGTTGAGTGATGGCTCACGTTCGGCGACCGTTCTGACTGGCGCGGATTTGGGGAACCACGAGCTATTTTTCCCGACCGGCGTGTACGAACCGTCGACCGTGATGAATACGGTGCGAATTCCGCTGAATTTGTTTACCGGCATCGACCTCGCCGATGTGCGACGGCTCACGTTGCGCTACGATCAAACCCCGGCCGCGACGATTCTAGTTTCGGACATTGCCTTCGCAGACGACGCAGAAGCGAGCCCACCGCGCTGTCAGACCAGTGAAAGCTTCGTGGTTGGGGACCGGGCGAAAGTTACCACTCCAACCGGCGTCGCCGCCATCTACAATGCGGGCAGCGGAATCAGCCAACTGGGCCGCAATGCCATTGCGGACGGCATCGTGAGCGTCGGCAATGTCGAGATCTTGGAGCGCGGGGTCGTGCGAGGTGATGTCGTTTCGTCGGGCACAATCCACGTCTTGCCCACGGCGGTCGTGACGGGCGTGCGATCCGCGTTGCGTCCCGTCTCTCTGCCGGCGCCACCGGTGCTGCCGGCCTTTCCGGCCGCGAGTGGCATGGTCAACGTAAACCCAGGGCCTGCGGTCTCCCTGGCACCCGGCTCGCGGGTGTCGGTCAACGTGAACGGTGGTTTTCTCAAGCTCGCGGCGGGCGATTACTTCTTTCGTACACTTACCATCAACTCCAACTCACGCGTCGAGGTGACGCCTCGCACACGCCTCTTCGTGCTAAATGCCCTCGCCGTCCGTAGCTCATTCGTCAGTCCGGGCAACACGTTGGAATCGGTCCTCCTCGGGTTCGCAGGCACGAGCGACCTGCCGGTGGAAGCTGCGTTTCAAGGCACACTGGTCGCGCCGAACGCGCGCGTGATACTGGGAACCAGCAGTGCCACTAGTTTTTCTGGTGCGTTCTTTGCGCGAATCATCAGCCTGCGCAATGACGCGACGCTCGTCTGCAACGACGGTCCGGGGCTGGGTGCGCCGTCGGCGCCCACGTGTAGTGACGGCACCCGCAACGGCAGCGAGACAGCGGTGGATTGCGGCGGCCCGATCTGTGTCGATTGTCTCGCGGGCCAGGGCTGCACGACCGCAAGTGATTGCGCGAGCGGCATTTGCGCCAACTCGATCTGCCAGCCAGCACTCGGCAGTGTGACTGCGACGCGCACAGTGACCAGCGATTGGCCTGGTGGTTACTGTGTCAGTTTGCTCGTTCGCAATAACTCGACTCTGCCGACCAGCAATTTCACCGTCAATTTGAACACGAACCAGTCAACCCTCTACACGAGCTGGAACGGCACGTTCTCCGGCTCCAGTGGAAATTTGACAGCAAGACCTAGTTTCACCTGGAACAAGGTGATAGCGCCCGGGGCGACCGATAGCTCGATAGGCTTCTGCGCAAACCGCGCGCTGTGGGGTAGTGGTATTCTACCAACCATCACGAGTGCGTCTGGCACTTTTTGATCCGAGTAGTAACCTAAACGTCGGCTTCAGCATGATGATCCGATCTCGAATTCTCAGTGGGGTCGTGGTGGGCACGAGCCTCGTGGGTTTTGCGTGTGGCGGCACCAGTGGGAACGGTGGCTCCGCGGGTGCGGCCGCGGGCGGCATGGCAGCGGGCAAGTCCGGAGCTGGCGGTTCCCCGCTCGGCAATAGCGGCGGGCGTACTGGTGAAGCCGGAATGAGCGAGAACGGTGGCATCGGGGGCAACGGTTCCGGTGGCGCTCTAGCGGCAGGAGCTAACGGGGACGCGGGGCTGAGCAGCAACGCAGGTTCAGCGAGTGGCGGCAGGAGTGGTGCCGCTGGCGGTGGCAGCAGTGGCAGCAGTGGCTCAGTGAGCGGCGGTTCGGGGGGGGCTGGCGCAGCCGGTGGTGCTGGCGTGGGCAACGGTGGTGCTGGCGTGGGCAACGGTGGTGCTGGCGCGGGCAACGGCGGTGCTGGCGTGGGCAACGGTGGTGCTGGCGCGGGCAACGGTGGTGCTAGTGCCGGCGGTAACAGCGGGGGTTTGCAATTTCTCGCTTGTCTCGTGCCAACCGCCATCGATCGGATCCGCGTGCAGCGCATTGATGCGGCGGCTGGGCATTGCACGACGCTCGTTTTGCAAGACACTCCGACTTGCCACCTGGGATTGATCAGCGGCACGTGGTGCTTGTCTGAAGCGAGCGTGAGCACTGACCTCGCGGCTTGCCGTGCACTGCAGCTGCCAGCTGTCAGTGTTGCCGCGACCGCAGTCAGTGGCACGTTTACCGTCACAACAGGCGGCAAGAGCGTGAGCACCGACCTGCAGTTGACGTTCCCGGCGAGCGCCAGCTTGCCTGCCAGCGTGAACATGCAGGTCGAGAGTTGCAAGCCCAATTGCAACAACGCGAACGACTGTCGCAATTGATCAGGGCTTGCTGCACAGTTGTGCAAAGGAGGGTGCTTCGGTACAGCAGGCGCCGACTCTGGCCGGTCACGCCAGCCTGGACGCACCGGCGCTACCTGAACGACTCGTCGAAGATGCGAACCTACCGGCGGCGGGCCGCGCGCGGATCTAGAGGCGCTTGCGCGGCAGGTACTGGTGTGAGCCTGTCGGACCTGCTGCACTAGGTCAGTTACTCTTGCTCTTTATGCGCCGCGAGCCTAGCACGCTTGTGCGCCGCGCTGGAGCAAGGCGCGCGCCAAACCGTTGCCTGGGCTACAATCGCTGCATCGTGAGCTCGAGAGTAAGCGCGTCCAAGATGTTTTCGTCGAGCGTCAGGGCGCTGACGGACGCGCAAAGCCGTGTCGGATACCGCGGAATCGAGTCTTCTCGATTCCGCGGGCATTGGCTGCGCGGGAGCGATACGCACGCTGGACAATGCGGCAACACGAGGTCGCTCGCGTTGGCTACCAGATGCGGAAGTTGCCGCTGACGTGGAGCATGCCGAGCATGTAGAGCACCCCGTCCCAGTAGTTACTGGAGGGGACGCCGGTCGACCAGAGCTTGTCCACGAAGGGCTTGCCCGAGGATGCCGGCAAGGCAAAGCCCAGGGTCGAGTTGCACCCTATCGTTGCGCCGCCGTTGTTGCGTGAGCTCGAGTAGGTGCCGAACTTGGGCGCATACGTGTCTTTCTGCCAGGGATCTTTGCCGTACAGGTACCAGTCCATCATGAGGTTCATGACGCATCGGAGTGAGTCGGAGTTAGCAGCCTGCGGGTTTGTAGCCGTGAAGCTGGCTTGGTAGGGACATACGCCGTTGCCGTCCACCACCTTCTGCATGTATGCGCGCCCCGCGGTCGCCGCTTCCTTCCAGAACGCCGCGTTCGCGGTGTCGAAGCAGGCCCACACCTCATAGAAGGCCGGAAGGATGTACGAAGGGTCAGTGTTGTTCGAGTTCGAGACAAACTTGACCAGGTGGTATTGCGCGTTGAAATACTTGGTCCGCACCACGTCGAGGACCCACTTGGCCTCGGTCGAGTAGGCGATCTTGGCGGGCCCGGTCGAGTCGCCCCAGCGGTGCGAGGCGAAGATGAGGGCGGTCGCCATGTACTCCTCGCCGTCAGGCGCTCCACCGCCGGCGCACCCCGAGCCCGTGGTCTTGCACGACCATCGGATCTCGCCCGTCCCATTCGCCATGTGGTTCTTGACCCAGGTCCAAAGGCGGTCGAACTCGGTCTGGTGGTTCAGCTGAACCGCCGCGATCATGCCGTAGGACATACCCTCGGAGCGGACATCGTTGTTATAGATGTCCTTGACGTACGATTCGTCTGCGCCGGGCCCGTTGAAGTAGATCGTCCCCGAGCCGCTGGGGTTGAAGAGCGTGGACCAGGCCGTGGCGACCTTCTGATCGCTCTCCGCCTGGGTTTTGCCGGAGACGGTGACGAAGAGGTTTCCGTAGCTTGTGGGTGGCGGCGTGCATTCGCCGACCGCGCTGCCACCCGAGCCCCCGCTTCCGCCCGCGCTGGCGACGCCTCCCGAGCCACCCGTCTGGGTCCTCCCCCCCGATCCCCCCTGGACCGACGAGCTTCCACCGCTCCCGGCGCTCGAGCCACCCGTCCCGGCGCTCGAGCCACCCGTCCCGGCGCTCGTGCTACCCGTCCCGGCGCTCACGCCACCGGTCCCGACATTCGCGCCGCCGGATCCGCTAACGCCGCCCGTGCCGGAGGATGTCGCGCCTGCGCGGGGCAATCCATTTCCACCCTGGCCTCCTGAGCCGCCTGCACCCATCTGGTCGCCACTCGTTGAACTGCAACCCACTACAAGGGCGGCCAGCGAAAGAATGGACATACGAGATGAAACAGTGCGCAAGGCGAACCTCTTACCCAATACGGCAGTTTCCTCGAACGTGAGCGGCTGGTTCATTTTTTCTGATACTTGTGCCCGCCTAGCAGGCTGTTGAAATCGCGGAGTCGTCGGCCGATGTATGGACACGGGATGGGATGTACGTAGCGGGCGGCCGGGATTCGGTGCCGCCCGGAGTGCGGAGCGAAGGCTGTGCTGCGAGCAATGTGCGACAACCTGCTTTTCCGTTTGATTCACAGCACGTTCTGCCAAAAATCGGGCGCGGTTGATGCCGCACGACGTCGCCAGGCTGTTCTTCGGCCAGGTGGTAGCGCGGGGCGCAGCAAATTCGGGTGCTGAGCTCGGAACACTTCAACGTGGACGGCACGCCTGTCGACGCTCGCGAACTAGTCCGGCTGGTCGCCGCTTCGGGCTGGTCGGCGAGCCCGCGGTTCGGTGCGCGCAGAGGTTCGATTCCCGCGCGACGTGGACTTCGTACCACCTGCGTTCAGCAGCTTACGCCGCAGTCGCTCGTGTTGAGCACGAGACCCAGTAACGCCTAGTTCGTCAGCTCAGGCATCGTGCCCGAGATCGTGGATCGAGCCATGCTGCTCGACTTCGGAAACGCCGGCGCGGTGCCTTGCCAACGCCGAAGAGCTGCTAGCGATGAAGATCCTCAGCATGACCGACACCCGGCTCCAGGATCGGATCGACGCCCAACACTCTTGCTCCAGTTCACGCCCGAGCTCGATGTCGGTTGCGTGCGCGAGCACCTCGCGCGAATCGCCGCCCGCGGCGAGGCTCGCGAACAGGATCTCGAAGCAAAGCTCGCGCTCGTGCTTCGCGAGGTCCGACATCCGAGCCAGTAATCCGCGGCTCGAGAAGCCACCGTCGCCTCCCTTGGCTGTGAATGAGCATGGAGCATGCCCCCAACGAAAGAGACCCGGCTCCGTTGGGAACCAGGCCTCGTTCATCGCCAGAATGACGTATGGCGTTCCAGCGTTGGGTTGCGCGGGGGCGATTCGTCCGATGTACCACGAGCTTTCCTCGCAAATTCGCGTGCGGCTCGCGGCGTAGGGCTCAAACCTCCCTCCCGCGGCCCGTGCTATCCTGGCTTCGCCAGCATGAACATCAAGCCTCGAGATCTGATGGCCCCCGACACCGAGCCGACCGACGAGGAGCTTGCGCTCGTGATGCGCGAAGCGCGAGACCTTGCGGTACAGCGTCGCGCCACAGCCGACGCCTGGGTTGCAGCTCGGCTGAAGGAAGCGTCGGTTTTTGGTCGGACAAATTCGCAAGCACGGCGGACCAGCAGCTCGCGATGACGGCAGGGGCCGCCTCGCGCCCTCGCTTGTTGGTCGTCGCAGGACCCAACGGTGCCGGAAAGACGACCATCACCGAGCGGGGCCTCGCGCACGAGTGGCTTCACGACTGTGAATACGTCAACCCGGACACCATCGCGCAGGATGAGTTAGGGGATTGGAACGATCCGGCGATCGTACTCCGCGCAGCGCAACTGGCGACGGAGCGACGCGAGGCGTGCTTGCGGGAGGGGCGGAGCCTGGTGTTCGAAACGGTTTTCTCGGCAGCAGACAAGCCGGAGTTCGTGCGGCGTGCGCTCACCCTTGGCTACTTCGTGCGCCTATTCTTCGTCGGCACCGATCGGCCAGAATCAACGCCGCCCGAGTCGCTCGCAGGGTGATTCAAGGCGGCCACGAGGTTCCCATCCGCAAGATCATCGATCGCTGGGGCCATTCGATCGCGAACGGGGCCTCCGTCGCCGGCGAGGTCGATCGCTTCTACGTATACGACAACTCGGTGGACGATCGGGACGCCCAGCTCGTGCTGCGTGCCGCCGAAGGCCGCGTGGTGAAGGCCTACGGCGACGCCCCGACATGGACGGGCCCGATCCTGGAACGACTCGCTCCGCGCGAATCTTGACCCCAAGCACCGAACCCCCGACCGGGCTGGACGAGCGGAGGTTCAACTCGGTCTTGCGCGGGGGCGCAACCACACGTGGACAACTGGGTTTACGGTGCCAATCGAGGTCCTTGTTGCCTAAAGGCGCGCCGCCAGCGGCCGCCTGCCGGCTCTGGCACGTCCCGCCCGAGCGGGATAGACTCCAGCCATGGCGGACGCCGCAAGTATTCTGCAAGAAGCGCTTTCCTTGGCGGCCGATCAGCGGGCCCGCATCGCTCATGAGCTGATCGAAAGCCTCGATGGCGATGTTGGCGCTGAACGGGCGCCCCAAATGGACGCGATCCGTGCCGCGCTGGTCGAAGGTGAGCAGAGTGGGATTGCGGAGGACTCGAGCCTTGAGGGCATCCTCACCGAGCTCCGTGCCTCTCGTGCTCGCTGAACCATGGCTGGTTTCCGACTGCTACGCCGGGCACGCGTCGATCTGCTCGACATTGGCGCGTTCACGGCCGACCGATGGGGTGATGATCAGGCTGAGCGCTACTTGATCGGGCTCTTCGCTGGGCTCCAGACGCTCGTCGATCGGCCGGAGCTACGCCGTCCGTTTCTGGAGATCCCTCCCTACCTTCGCGCGCTCGTCGGCAAGCACGCCGTCTTCTACCGAGTGACCCTGGACGGCGAGCTCTTGATCGTTCGCGTCTTGCACGCGGCCATGCTGCCTGCGTTGCATCTCTCGGACGAGGGTGAGGACGAAGCGTAGAAACACAAAGCAAAAACGCGGAGTCAGCTTTCGCTAACTCCGCGTTTTTCTTCTTCGTTGCGCGGGGGCGCAACGCGGGCTGTATACCGCGATATCATTGGAGTTTGAGCGACGCCTGGTTGCGTAACCCTGACTGGGCAGCGTCGCCCAAGTGAAATTTGGAAAGCAGGCCGGAGGATTTCAAGCCCCATGCCGTAACAGGAAGAAGCCAATGATCCGACGCGCCTCGGTGGTCCTGTTCCTTGCTCTCGCTAACTTCGCGTGCAGCAAAGATCCGGTTCTGGGGGCGAACGTCGATCTATCCGATGTTGTAGCTACATCGAGCGCGCCGTCCGCCTCCGCGTCGCGCTCACCGGTGTTCTCGCGGCCCCCGCTGACTAAGCAAGTGGTTGCTGGGTTTCCGGCGTGCGTGGTCGACCTGCCGCGCCAGGCCTTTGTTTGCAATGTAGGAGACGGCATGTGTTTCAAGACGGAGCGAATGCGAACGGTTGGCGATCTTGACTACGCCGCAACCGAGATTCGACCGTCGCTGGCCGCGTGTTTGCGGCCCTCATTGCTGCCCTCGTCGGTCGTGTGGGCCACGATCGGGATTCTGCCGAGTGGTCGGATCTGCGCACCGAGCTTCATGAGTAGCGAGGTCCTGCTGCCGCAGCGCTTGGCGTGCGCCGCTCGGCGACTGCATGCCTATCGGGGCCCCGTCGCCGACAGAAGCTCGGAACGGACCTTCGGCGTCGTCATCCCATTTGGCGCGCCCGTAGTATTGAGCGCTACACCCCCTCAGTAGCCCGCGTCCTCACCCAAATTCCATCGCACCAGCAAGGGGAGAAAAGAGAAAAGCCCCGTTATACCGGGGCTTTTCAGTCGTTGCGCGGGGGGATTTTGAACCTCCGACCTCCGGTGATTAGTCCAGGAGGGCGCCAACCGGATCAGCGCGACGAGCGAAGCTACGGCCGAATCGCAATTGCGTCACCGAGGCTTCGAACGGAGCACGCTTGGCGGCGCCGATGCTCATCGAGCATGAATCTGGACACCAGCGTGCAACGCGAGACGCCGGGTCAACGAGGGGTTGGCACACAATCTGGCACAGTGTCATGCGAAAATAGCCGTGCAAACCCTGAGGGATCTCGGGCACGAGCTTTGCTCTGGTTCGGCACATGAAACAAGCCTTGCCCCTTGTTCTCGTTCTCGCGAGCTACCTCGTTGCTGCGTGCAGCGCCTCAACCGCCGATGGCGGCGGGGCCGCCGGCCACGTGGGGTTGGGCGGTGGAGCTGGCTCTACTGGTGCGAGCGCGGGCTTTGGCGGCGCGACTGCGGGCGCGGGCGGCACTCGCCTCGGCGACGCGCACGCGGGTTCTGCTGGTTCTAGTGGCGGAACGGGAGGCGCGGCGGCGGGTTCCGGTGGGGGGAGCGGTGGCGTTGCTGTCGGCGGGCCGTTTGGTTGCGGTTCCAAGACATGCGGGGCGAGTCAGTACTGCATCATCACTTGCTGTGGTGGCGCGGCCCCCGTCTGTACACCGAAACCGTCGGCCGATGCGGCGTGTGCCGCCGGCACACATTCAGGATGCATCCCGAATGTATGCACCAGCCCCAATGGTTGCTGTCAGCCCGACAGTTGCACGCCGCCTCCGCCGTACTGCGTTGATCAGCTCCCGCAGTTCTGCTTCGCATTGGGTCGAACGTGCATGCAGCAATGCGCCTGACCGAGCGTATCGCCGCTCGGATGCGGCATGAAGGCATGCGCGTGAAAAAAACGCGCTGAGGCGCAGCGACGTCGAAGCCAGGAATGCGAGCGCTGCCGCTCGGCAGGCGCTCATGACGGTGGACAGCAGCCACGCGCCTCGATGTCATCTTGCGCGCGGCGAATCGATGCGCTAGAAACTGAACCACATGGTTCGCCATTCGGTTGCCCGCCTCGACGCCTCGTTCGCCGCTCTCTCGGACGCTACCCGACGCGGCGTTCTGGAGCAGCTCGGACGCTCAGACGCCTCGATCACGGAGCTTGCCGAGAAGTTTCACATGACCCTGACGGGCATGAAGAAGCACGTCGGCGTCTTGGAGCGAGCCGGCCTCGTTGCCACGGAGAAGGTCGGGCGCGTGCGGACCTGCAAGCTCGGCCCGAGCCGACTGGAGTCAGAAACAGCATGGATCGAAGGGTACCGCCAGCTCTGGGCCTCACGCTTCGACGAGCTGGACAACGTCATCGAAGAACAGAAACACAAGGAGATGATCGA
>DATEPG010000204.1:0-19059 GCA_035273265.1 Polyangiaceae bacterium | reverse complement strand
CCGTCTCGAACAGAGTACGCTCCCGCACACAGCTGACCAGCGGCAACAGCCAGTAAGCGCACACGGCGACCTGGGCGCGGAGGGGGGGGGGCCTGAGCATGTTAGGGAGCGAGAGCGGACCCGGACCGCCACGTCACCAGCCGCCCCGGCTACGCCACCAGCCGCCCCGGCTACGCCACCAGCCGCCCCGCTCAGCCCCCACTTCGTGGAAGCACCTGCCAGCGAAGTGGCTGGACCGCCCGCGATCGTCACCCTGGCTTTGAGCACGCGCTTGCGCTGGTTCGTCGACTATCAGAGCGTGCTACTGGGCGGCGATCTGGGCGCAGACTTCCGAGCGATGAGCCTACGCGCGGAAGTGTTGGTCAGTTCAGCGAGCGACGCTCTCGGTTCGGCTTCGCTCGGCAGAGCTGCGTTGTGTGTGGGCTATCGACTGTTTGACTGGCGGGTCGGAGCGTTGAGGCTGACTGGTTACCCGATGGCGTCTGCCGGATTGACTTGGCTCCGCGGTAGTTCCGTGCAGCCGACTACGCGGGTCGAGCCGGCCACGGGTTTCTACGCGGACGTACGCGTGGCTCTGGAGACGAGCCTGCCACACTGGGTGCTCTCCCCCACCCTCTCGATGGACGTGGGGCGAGCATCCGGCTTCGTCGCGCGCGCGGGCGATCGCACGTTGGGTGCGACAGGCGGGTTCTTTTTTGGTGCAACTGCCGGTGCGCGCTATTAGCGCTTTAGCTAGCGCGGTCGATCGTCAAGCAGCCGCCGATCGGCAGCACGTGACAAGCCGCAGGCTCGAGCGCTCGGCGCTGCCATTCGCTGGCCAGGCGCGCGGGGGGTTCGTCGAGCGGTTCGTCGGTCAGCTTGAAGGTGCCGAAGTGCATGGCCACGAAATGACGGGCGCCCAAATCCGTGAAGGCTCGCACCGCTTCCTCCGGGTTCATGTGTTGCTTGCTCATGAACCACGCGGGATCGTAGGCGCCGATCGGCAGCATGGCTGCGTCAATCGTGCCCGAGCGCCGGCCGATCTCGGAGAAACCGTCGAAATATGCGGTATCGCCGGAGTGGTACAAGCGCGCCGTCGAGCCTTCGATCACGAAGCCGCCCCAAAGCGTGGCATTCCCATCATTCAGGCTGCGGCGACTCCAGTGTTGCGAAGGCACGAAGCGGATCGTCACATTTCCGATGCGCGTCTCACCCCACCATTCGAGCTCCGTGCACGGGAGCTGGCTCTTGGCGAAGAACCGAGCAAGCCCAAGACCTGCCACGATCTTGCTGCCTACCGCGCGCAGCGAAGGCAAGTCCAGGTGATCGCGATGGTTGTGCGAAACCAGCTGAGCGTCGATGCGCGGCAACTCATCCACCGCTAGCGCCGGCGGTACGAAGCGTTTCACGCCGGGTCCGATGCTCTCGGAGAAGATCGGATCGATCAGCAGCGACACATCGTCGAGCTGCACGAGCCAGCTGGCGTGACCGATCCAGGTGAGGCGCGCCGGCTGGCCCACGCCGGGCGGACGCAACAGCGCAGGGTCGACCGCCACGCGCGGTGCCGGTGAGGCGACCGAGCCGTTGCGGCGCCGACCCAGCAAGCGATCGACGACCGCCCATTTCCAGACAGCCGAAAATGGCTGTGGCGCTGAACCGTCCAAATTGACGAAGCGCACGCGCTTCGAAGCTGGCTGCTGGGTCATGAGCGATTAGCTTGGCACATCGGCAGGCAGCGCGTTTGCCGAGCGGTGACGCTCGTGCGAAAGTTGGCTGCGTGAACTGTGGAGCGCGCGGCGCACGGATGCTGTGGCCCCTGGCCGCCGCCAGCCTGTCTTTGCTCGGAACAGCACCTGCCCGCGCGTGCGGCGTCTCGGCGACGGGGGTCGCGTCCTGCAGCCTGGCCGAACACGACGAAGCAGTACGACCGCGTTGGGCCGTGGCAGCCAGCGGGCTCTACACCTCCACGCGACTGCGATTTAGCGGCGGGATACACGCCGACCAAGTTCGCTATGCGACTTTGGCCACGTTGGCCTATCTGCCGACAGCGACACTCGTCGTGCAGGTCGGAGTCGGCGCCGCGTTCGGTGGTTCATTGACCTTGCCGGACGGCGAGTACCTATTCTCGCCCGGTCCGGTTGCTGCGCTGGGGGCAGATTTTCGCGCCTTCGACGACGGGCGCTACTTCCTGCTTTTGACGTCGGGCCTCTCGGTTGCAAGTGCGCGCACGCACGCCAAGAACGAAGCGAGCGAGGGGCACGAGACGAGTCAGAATTATCGAGCGTTCGACGTTCGCCTCGGTGCGCAGTTTGGTGTCGAACTCGCGCGCGGCGTTCGTCCCTACCTCGCCGCGCGCGTCTTCGGTGGCCCGATTTTCTGGCGCTATCAGCAAGAAGCAGTCACCGGCACCGATACTCGTCACTATCAATTGGGCGCAGGGCTCGCCGTAAGTCTTTCGAAAGCGCTGAACGTTTTCGCCGAGGGCATCCCGCTC
This sequence comes from Polyangiaceae bacterium, assembly GCA_035273265.1. Lineage (GTDB taxonomy): Bacteria > Myxococcota_A > Polyangia > Polyangiales > Polyangiaceae > PMG-095. Next base: position 16,586 of record DATEPG010000204.1, on the reverse strand, counting down.
GGCGAGCAAGCCGTCGCGGTCGGCGTGGGCATGAATCTCTAAAGGCGCAGCGTGTTGCACGCCTGCCGCGCGTGTCACGCTCATGCGCGCAATCGCGCAACGGTCACGGGGCGAGCGTCTTCCGCACGATGAAAAAGTGCGATCAGGGTCTTTTCGGTGCGACGCGCACAGGATCGCTCCGTCATCAACGGGAGCGAAACTGAAACCCAGCACGACGGTCGCGCGCCAACGCACGCGGCCGGAGTGCCAAAAGCGAGGGACACACATGTCGAACTATCATCGTGTTGTAGGGAGGCTTGCGGCCACGGGCGCGGTTCTGGGAACACTTGCCGTTTTCGCCGTGGGCTGCTCGGCGGAGCAAGGGACGGGCAGCGACGGTCAATCGATTCCAGGTGAAGGAACCACAGCAAGCACGACCCGCGTGTTGGCGGAGCTGAAGGCGAGCGATGGCACGGAATACTCGTTCCTCCAGGTCGCCACGGGTGACGTGGCGATAGGAGTCGGGTCCGATCAGCCAGTCGACCTGTCGAGTATCCTGAGCAAGACCCCGAGCCTTTCGGCTCTGTACGAAAAGCTGTCCGGAAAGGCGGCGCCAGCAGCCCTCGTATCAGCGGATCGAGAGCTCGCCGCCAAAGGAGCACAGAAGGAGCTCGAGTCGCAAGCTTCGAAGGACGGCTCCGTCCCGCAATTCGACATGGGAGTGCGTCAAACATCACCCTCGACGAACGATGGCGTCGGGCGCAACACGCAGCTTTTGACCTCTGGAGAGTTCCAAAACCTGTATTGCCCCTCGGGCTGGGATTTTCTGTATTGCTGGCCAAATACTGGCGGAAACCCCTATGTGCAGCGCACTAGCTGGTATCTCGAAGGCGCCATGTCTGCGACCAACTGCTACACTCGATTTCGATATCGATACTATGACGACGGCAACTGGTACACTCTCGTGGACCGCATTGCGAATCCGGGTTCGCACTGGCACTACTATCAATACGGCAGCACTCGATCCCGTCGCTTCGAGATCCTGAGCAACGACGGTTGCGGAGTACGCTACTCTGCCTTCGGACTTCTCTGAAACGGCTGATCGATTCTGACCGGCTCTGACGCGGTATTGATCAGGGTCGAGAGGCTGCGAGTACGACCGCGCCGCTCACCCGTTCCGCATCGCTCCCCAGACGCGCGACAAGCGCAGCGGCGACGCGCGCCTGGGGAGGATCGGTTTTCGTTACAGCCCGCCCCGCGCCATCCACGTTGAATTCAGCTAGCCCAGCCTGTGCACGGCAGCCACGGCAAGCCGCGCGGCGCGCAGCGCACCCGGGAGCGAAGAGACATCGCCGCGACTGTCGCTGTGCGCAAAGACAATCCGTCCTTGCGAACGCGAGGCGATCTGCGCGCGGTTCAGCTGCCCAGGCGCCGGGATGGCCAAAGCATGTCCGCGGCGAAACACGCGCACTTCGGCGACTTGCTGCTCGAGCCCCGGGAAGTGACGCTGCAGGTGCTCCACGACTTCTTCGGCCAAATGCACGAGGCGAGAGTCGTCGAGCAGCTCGCTTCGCCTGCTCTCGGGCAGCGGGTGATACACCGTGAGCGCGCTGGGCGCCTTGCTCGGCCGTTTGCCTGCATGGGTGACCCAGTCTGCCGTCACGAAATCCGCAAACGGAGCGTCCAAGAACCAGTTATCGTAGGCAGGCTGGGGGCCCGCTTGCTTCAAGCACACGTTGAAGACGGGATAGGGCGCGTAGCGATACTCACGCATGGCGCTCCTTTGCGCGGCGGACAACGGCTGCACGATGCGTGACGCAAAGAACTTGGGCACGGCAACGATCGCAGCCCGTGCGCGGATCGTGTGCGGTTCGCCATTCTGTAGCGTGTGGACCAGCACTCGATCGGGCCTTCCGGCTTCGAGCTCGATCCGATGCACGAACACCGAGCCTCGCAGCTGCCCCGGATGGGCAAGGCTCAAGTGACGCGCGAGTGCTGCAACGCCCACGCCCAGCCCGCCCGGGTAGGTGAGGCGCTTTTCGTCTCCGCTGAGCCAGCCGTACGCCTGCACGCCGAGCCGGGCCGATGTGTGCTCCGCCGCGCCGCCCCAGTTGGACTCACCAAAGCGATCCCAAAACCTTTTGATCTCGCCCGCAAATGGCTTCAAGAACTCGTGAAACGAGCGTTGGTCGAGCTCGGCCGAAGAGTGTTTGTGCCGCAGCTCGGCGGCCTGCTGCGCCGAGACCCCGAAATCGCGGCGCACGGCGGCGCTGAAGGGCAAGTGGTCGGCTCCGGCTCCGAAGAAGTCGAAGTAAGGCTTGCCATCGACGATCAAGGCATCCCCTCCTTGAACCGGCAACCCTGGCGCCCCCACCGATTTCATCAGCTCGACGAGCTCGGTATCGCCCTCCGTAAAGAAGGCAGCGCCCGTGGAAAAGGGTACCCCCTGCCACTGGCCTGTGGAGCAATTGCCGCCCAACTGCGGCTCCTTTTCCAGCAAGATCAGCTCTCGGCCCTCGAGCAGATGCGCGGCGCACAGGCCACTCGGGCCACCGCCGACGATCACGACGTCGCATGATTCCGTGACCTCGGCTCGGGCAAAAGCCGCGCCGTCGCGGAGCTTGTGGCCCTGGGCAAACGCTTCGCCGTCAAGCAACGCGTCGCGCTTGGTGGCCGCGTCGCGTTCGGCTTGCCTCGATGGCGCGGTCCGTTCGGCGTGCTTGCAGCCAAATGCGGACGCTTCGACAGTTCCGGCAATGACCGTCTTGATCAGCAAGCGCCGAGAGAGAAAGCTGCGCTCTTCCAACGGCGCCACGCTTCTCCCCGATCGGCCGCGAACGCAAGCCTCGAGCGTGCGCCCTGCACAGCGCACTCGTTTGCGTGTGCGGTAGCTCAGCCGGTCAGCGCAAGCCGCGGCGCCGACGAAGTCTGCTCGAGCCCCGGATTGCCGGACTCGTGCGCCTCCGCCGGGTTGAACATCACCAAGCGGCGCTTCTCACAAGTCACGATCTCGTCGACGATCTCGTAGCAGCCGCCGCAACCGGTCGCTGCACCGCAATGATCCCCCACCTCAGCCACGCTACAGGCGCCGGTGGTGCGGACAGCACGACGGATATCTCGGTCGGTGAGGGCGTGGCAGTGACAGACCAGCATCGAAGAAGTAACTGAAAGATAGCCAGCTGATAGTGAAAATCAAGTTCAACTTCAGCGAGCTCGCTCGAATCCAAAAATGCCAATGATAACAAACAATTAGACAACATGGACTCGGTCTTGAATCGGGCCGGGGCGCCAGATTGCAACGTAGGCCGAACGGCCAAGGGGGGACCGGAATCAGCGGCCCGAGTCGCGACCGGCGGCGTTTGGGGTTCGCCAGGGCGCGGGACGATGGTATCGAAATGAGATGCGAGCCGAGCCCGAAGTCATCGATTTCCTGAACGAACTTTTGACCTCCGAGCTGACGGCGATCAATCAGTACTTCATCCACTACAAGATGTGCGCAAACCAGGGTTACGGCGCTCTAGCCCACAAGAAGCGTGCCGAGTCGATCGAAGAGATGAAGCACGCGGAGGCCGTGATCGACCGCATCCTGTTCCTCGATGGGATCCCGAACATGCAGCGCCTGAGCCCGGTGCGGGTGGGTGAAGAGCCGATCGAGATGAACCAGCTCGACTTGGCCCTCGAGGTTGAAGCCGTGGACCGTTTGCACCGCGGCATCAACCTCATGCTGAGTAAGAGCGATCATGGGACGCGCGAGCTGCTCGAGAAAATTCTGGTCGAAGAGGAAGACTCCATCGATTGGTTGGAGACTCAGGCCAGCATCGTCAAAGACATTGGGCGCGAGCATTACCTCGCTCAGCACCTGAAATCGTAGAGCTGGGCGAAATGACCCAGCTCCAGGACATTCCGCTCCGCCGCATCGACGGCAGCCCGACGACATTGGGACACTACGCCGGGAGCGTGCTGCTGATCGTGAACGTCGCGTCGAAATGCGGCCTCACTCCGCAGTACGAGGGACTGGAGGCACTGTTCAAGAAGTACCAGGCCCAGGGCTTGGTCGTGCTCGGATTTCCGGCCAATGATTTTGGCGCGCAAGAGCCTGGCAGCAATCCAGAGATCGCGGAGTTCTGTCAGACTCGCTTCGCCGTCGATTTTCCGTTGTTCGAGAAGATCGCGGTCAAGGGTGAGGCGCAGCATCCGCTGTATCGTGAATTGATTGCGCAAAAGCCGGCAGCACGCGCCAGCGCAGGCGGCACGTTGGGCGCCAAGTTGGCCGAGCACGGACTCTCCCCCCAGCAACCGAGTGACGTGATGTGGAACTTCGAAAAGTTCTTGATCGACCGGCGCGGGCAGGTCGCCGATCGATTTGCGCCAGACGTGACGCCCGAGCAGCCGGAACTCGTCCGCGCGATCGAAGACGAGCTCGCAAAGAGCTGACTTGGCGTTTGCGAGAGGGGCGATCGCGATCCCGCATCGCACCTCGCGACGCGCCCCGCTCCCGTCGCGCAGCGACGACGACCGAATCGGCCCGCGACGGCCGGGCTACTTCAAACGCCCGTCGAGTGCCACGGCGGCGCAGGCCGTCATCGTGGCTTCGCGCAGCAGGCGCAGAGCCGCGGCTTGATCTTCGGAAGGCGGCGTGTGCTTCAAGAGTACCTGTGCGAAGACACGCGCCGCTTCATGCAGCGCGTCGTAGTGAACGCGCTTCTCCGGCGTCGGCGAGTGGTGTTCGAACACGTAGGTCGGGTCAAATTCGTGTTGGCTCATAACCCACGAGCTTAGGGCGCGCGGATGGCCAAGTCGATCGCCTTTGCTGCCGATCGATCGCCTCGGCAAACTCCGAGGCTACAGAGTCGAGGAGAATTTGCCAGCCGCTACCAATAGATAGAGCATGCGTAGGGTGCCTTGGTAGTACGGCGTGTCATCCAACTGGGCGCCGAGCCAGCCCGCCATGTAGCCATCGAGCTTACCTTGGTCGTAGCCGCCAGCGAGCGCAAACGCGCCAACGAACGCGCTGTTCTGCTGCTGTGCCGCCTTGGGCAGCCCGCCGTGCGCATCGACCCAGCTGGCGATGTTCTCCATGAAGGTCTTGGCGCGCGTGTCGCCAGTCCAAGCATAGTCGACGGCAACCCTCCAGGGCGTGCGACAGGCGTCGTACCAGTACTGGCCACCGTTGTCGCTGCCGTCGGGGCCGCTCCAATCGGGCACCAAGTTGTCCATGCGCGCTTGGTAGATTGCGAACAGTTGGTACGAGGCATCGGTCAACGCCGACCAGGTGGCGGCTTGTGCGCTGAAGTAGTGCGCAAAAACCTTGTAGTAGCCCGGTGAGAAGTACGACGGATTGATGCGCGGATTGAAGGCGTCGCTGCAGCCGCCGAACGCGTCACCCGGACGGAGAATGCGTCGGCCGTCGCACATGTCGGATTCGAACTGGGCGATCTTGGCCGCCAGTGCCTCTGCCTTGGCGAGATAGCCCGCCGAACCACCGGGCCAGCGTGAGGAGGCTTGGAGCAATGCCATGGCCGTGTCGAGATCGGCATCCGTCGCGGCGTTTGCATGGTTGTTGCCAGGTGCTTCACACTTGGCGGTCTTCCAATTCATCAAGCCGTTTTTGTCGAGGTGGTCTCCATAGTATTTCCACAGACCGTCGAACAGCGTTTGATCGGCCATCGCAACGGCCAGCAACATGCCGTAAGCGATGCCCTCTGAAACGACCGCACCATCTTTGACCACGACCTGCGATCCGTTCGCGCACGCCTCGACATGCGCCGCTTTCCAACTGGCGTACCCAGCCTGAAGTTGTGTCTCGCTGATGCTGGCAGACTTTGCGCTGTACCAGATGACGGGCGGGGCGCTGCCGAGACTGCTCGAGCCGGCGGTTCCGTGGTCCGAAACTCCGCTACCACCAGCGCTGCCGCTGGCGCCAGCGACGACCGCGTGCGCAGACCCCCTGCCACCTGCTGGCGCATTTCCGCTGGTACTGCCCGCGCTCTCGTCGCTGGAGGCCGATGCTCCGGCGAATGGCAGACTGCCGGGCGGGGAGCCCTCATCGGCGGAAGAACCACAGGCCGGCAAAATCGCTAAAAATAGCGCAAATAGCGGCAAGACAGCGTGGGATGTCATCGAAGCAAAAAACCGAACGTTAAGGGTAAGTCCTACTGTGGCGCCGGAAGCACAGTCTGGCCACAGCAATCGCACTTCGGCCAAGCTTGCGGTGTGGTGAAGCACAGCACCGTGTCGTACCCGAGGGCTCCCGAGCTTGCTGCTGCCGCGCGCGCTCCGCTCGGATCAAAGCGGAAACACCCCCCCGGCGTCGTTCGCTCACTCGGCGGAACGCGCCAGCTCGACGACTGGCGGGAGCTGCGAAGAGACATGACTACCGGCAAGCTTCTGAACGATGCCCCACGTGTGCAGCTGCGCGTCCATCGGCGGCTCGGACCGGGCGGGCGCCCGACGTCGATATCCGCCATCAGGCTGCATCTCGTACACGCGTTGATTGTCGACTTCGAGCGGCAAGACGCACTCGTTTCGAATGCGCGTACGAAGAGCCTCGCTCGTCACGGGGAATAGCACTTCCACCCGCCGATCGAGATTGCGCGGCATCCAATCGGCGGACGACAAGAAGAACTCCTCGTGCCCTACGGGACCGAACAGAAACACGCGCTCGTGCTCCAAAAAGCGTCCCAGCAGCGAATACACGCGAATGTTCTCGGACACGCCCGGCAGTCCGGGGCGTAAGCAACAGACCCCACGCACGACCAGCTCGATTTCGACGCCGACCCGCGATGCGCGATACAGCTCGCTGATGATACCGGGGTCTACCAGCGCGTTCAACTTGGCATAGATGCGGGCGGGCTTCCCGGCGAGCGCGCGGTCCGCCTGTTCACGCACGTGTGAAAGTACCGTCTGGCGAAGCGTGACTGGCGCCACCGCGAGCTTCCGATAGTTGAAGCTGGTCGAGAAACCCGACAACGAGTTGAACAGCTCGGAAGCGTCCTCGCCGATCTCGGCGTCGATCGTGAACAGGCCCGTGTCGGTATAGAAGCGCGCCGTTCCAGCGTTGTAGTTCCCGGTAGAGAGATGCACGTAGCGCCGCAGTTCGTGGCCCTCACGGCGAACGACGAGCAGCACTTTGGCGTGCGTCTTCAGACCGGCAGCGCCGTAGAATACGTGCACGCCAGCGCGTTCGAGCGCGCGCGCCCAGCCGATGTTGTTCTCTTCGTCGAAGCGCGCTTTGAGCTCGATCGAGACAGCGACTTGCTTGCCGTTCTCCGCGGCGTGCATCAGCGCGCGCACGGCTTCCGAGTTGGCACCTGCGCGATACAAGGTCATTTTGATGGCCAGCACGTTGGGATCCTCCGCCGCGCGGCGCAGGAAAGTCAGCACTGGCGTAAACGCCTCGTACGGGTGATGCAGCAGGATGTCACCTTGACGGATGGCCGCAAATGGATCGCCGACCTCACTCAATTCGTACGGCACGCGCGGCACGAGTGGCGCGTCGTGCAGCTCGGCGCGCGGGATCTGGGCCAATGCCAAGAGCCCCGAGAGGCCCAACAGTCCCGCGGTCTCGTACACGTCGTCCTCGTCGATCTCGAGCTTTTCCAGGAACAGCTTGCGGATCCGATCCGGAACGCCCGGCGAGAGTTCCAGGCGCACGGCCGCGCCAAAGCGGCGTTTGCGCAGCTCACGATCGATCGTCGCCAGCAGATCGGCGGCTTCGTCCTCCAAGATGTCGAGATCCATGTCGCGAGTGACACGAAACGGGTAGCAGCCCACGACGTTCACACCCGGGAACAAGTCGGCCAAATTGCCCGCGATCAGTTCTTCGAGCGCCACGTAGTCAGAGGCGTCGCTGGAGCGCGGCGATTCCTCGCCGTGCGGAGCAATCAAGATGAAGCGAGGTAAACTCTCCGGGACTTTGATGCGCACGAATCGCCGCTCCGAAGTGAGCGGACTCTCCGCCTCCACCGCGAGTGACAGGGACAGATTGGACAGGAACGGAAACGGGTGTGCCGGGTCGACCGCGAGCGGTGTGAGCACCGGAAAAACGGAACGCCGGAAATACGCACGAGCCCAGTCGCTCTGGACCGGCGAGAGCTCGGAGAAGCTTCGCACACGGATCTCCTTCTTTGCCAGCTCGGGCAGCAACTCGTTCAACCAGAGCGATACGGCGGCCTGCGACAAGCGCACGACCAGCGCGCGGATTCGCGCCAACTGTTCGACCGCGGACAAACCATCCGGAGCCGTGCTGGGCGCCTGTGACAGCAGTTGCTCGTGCAAGCCCGAGACACGAATCATGAAAAACTCGTCCAAATTCGAGCCAAAGATGGCAATGAACTTGATTCGCTCGAGCACGGGCCAAGTGCGGTCGCGCGCCTGGTCGAGCACACGCTCGTTGAACGCGAGCCAAGCCAACTCGCGATTGAGGTAGAGGTCGGAGTGGTGCAGATCCTGTTCGTCGCGGCTGGCTTCGATTGACATGGCTAGGCTTGGGGCGTGAAACCTACGTCAAAACGAGCCATGCGTGCGCCAGCTTGGTCATTCGTCACGAGTTCGTCACCGACTGCCTACCCCCTGCCGCATAAACGTGCCCATGCCCGTGGCCGAACAGCAAAACGGGAGCGGTGAATGCCCAATTTCGCAGCTGGATTCCGCTTGACCACCTCGCGACTGGGTAGCTCGGCCCCCTGCAATCGCCGATTGCGCCCTGCCAGCGGACCTCCACCTATGCACCACTTGGTGCGGCGTGGCGACGGCGAGTGCGTTGCTGTGCGGATCACTTGCTCGCTCGCCTTAGCTGACTCGACGGTTGAGGGCCACGTTTGGCGAGGTGTCACTCCGCCAAGTGGAGTCTCATCCGCAGCTGGTTGCATGCTCGAAGCTGCTTCGGCGCGTTGCACGTTGCCGCGAAAATAGCCGCGAGTAAGCGTTCCCGTTCTTGCGGCGATCGAGGTCAAGTGGAGCTCTGAGCGTTCCTCGGTGCACGTCGTCGCACGTCGTTGGTGCACTTCGTCGGCAGGGCCGTCTCGCGCTCAGGACTGAGTGTGCCCGCTGTAAGGCTCAATCGTGAGACGGGCGCGGGCACGTTTACGGGAGGCGCTGAATTCAGGCACCCGCGCTAGGCGGGGCGGTCGAGGCCCCCTTGGTTAGGCTGCGTACGAGCTGCTGGAGATCGGCGGGCGGTTCGTGGAATGAGACTGCGATCCGGTAGTCCCACACTACCCCTTCGACGACGGGGATGCGCTCGCAGCGGACTACGGACGCCTTGAGTAGCCGCGCGTCGGTTTCCGGTGGGACGTACAATCTGAGAGCGATTTGGCTGCCCTGGGCGAGGTTCAGGTGCGTTAACAAGAGCAGCCCTGCACCGCTCGCGTCGCGCGAAACTCCGCAGCCAATCTGTTGACCGTCGAGCTCGATCTCGGTCACGAGGTGCACGGGCTCGCGCGGGACGAGCCGCTTGTCTTTGGCGTCGGGCATTGCGTTCCAATCTAGCTCGATCCCAATCGACTTTCAGCCTGTTGCAAAAGACGCCACTATCCCACAAATGCGCCTAGTGTCGCCTTCGCTGCTGGTCCGGAGTGCGGCCGGGATCCTCGGCGCATGCCCGCGCTCGCTTTAGGCCAATGCCTCTACCGAGCTAGGCCAATGCCTCTACCGAGCGCCGTGCGCTCACGCTTTCGTGCAAGAGCAAGCCGGCGATCAAGCCGCCGAGCAAACCCAAGGCATGCGCCAGCCCGGCTACCTGCGGGGTGTTGTAATCGAACGTCACCTGCAACGCGACCACGACCGATAAGCGGATCAAGATTTGTTTGGCCATGGGTGCCCGCTGTTTGAGCCATGCCCGCAGCATCACCGCGCCGGTAGCGCCCAAGAGGCCCATGATACAGCCCGAGGCGCCGACCAAAGCCTGCGGCTCGCCCACTCGGTACCAGGCGAGACACAGATAGACCACGCTACCGGTGAAGCCAGAGAATAGATAAATCAGGCTGAAACGAACGCTTCCGAAGGCCCGTTCGACGAACGGCCCGAGCGCCCACAGCCCGAGCAGATTCATGGTCAAGTGCAGCCAATTGGCGTGTACGAATAGGTAGCTGAACATGCGCCACCAGTCGCCCAAAAGGATGTCTGGCGCGAAGAAAGCCCAGCGCTCGCCGAACTCTTCGCTGGTCGCGATCAGCCGCAACGGATAGCTGCTCCAGGCGTAAATCAGCAAGTTTACCAGCACGAGCGTCAAGGTCACTCGGCGCTCGCTGTGCCGCACGGGGCGATTCAAGATCAGGTTTTGGCGATTCGCGAACAGACGCGCAAAGTGCGTGACAATCTGCGCGGTGCGGGCGCTGGGCGGTACGTACGGGCTTCCCGGTGCCAAGGCGTCCAGTTGCCGCTTGGCGCTCTGGCGGATGAGTGCGCTCTTGCTTTGCTGGAGCTTAGCGAAGCCATGCCGGGCTTGCGCGAAATTGCCAGCGTGCAAACTGGCCAAAGAGAGCCAAGTGTCGCGCGTCTCTTCGTCGTACACCGGGTTCGTCGAGGCCAGCACTTGGCGGGCCAACTCCACGTGGCCGGTGTACACGAACAAGTACAGGAGGGCGGGCTCCAAGACCTCGCCGGAGAGCAAAGTGCGCTCCTGAGTGAGCATGAATTCTGCGAGAGTTTGGCTTTCGTCGAGCTCGCCCAACGCTCGCAAGTAGAGGATGAGCAGGGTCGGATCGCGACGCAAGGCCAAAAGCCCTGCCCGCTCCGCCAATGCCTTGATCTCGTCCCAGCGCTCCAAGATCCTGAGCAGGTGCGCGCGAGCCGTCCCCGCCACACTGCCGTCACCGCGGGCCAGCGCTTCGAGCAGTTCCGCCGCTTCGGCGGTCTTGCCCGCCCTCGAAAGCTCGAAGGCTCGAAACAGCTGCGGTGATTCACGCCAGCCATCGAAGGGATGCAGCAGCGCAGCGAGCCTCGAAAATCGGTAGGCGCGGCGATACTGTGAGCGTCTGAGGGCGCGCACAGAGACCCCGTGCGCCCACCACGGCAGCATGATCAGCAGCGCGGTCAACGCGAACGTCACGTAGCCCACGACCTCGCGGAAGCGCAGCCAGCCGATGGCCCCCGTGAGCAGCACCAGCGCGCTGATCGCCGTCCAGCCCATGCCTATCCGTGACGAGCGGGCGCTACGTGAGAACAAGCGCAGCGCCTGAAACCCGGCGAACCAAAGGGCGATGGTGTTTGAGTCCATACCGAGCGCGTACCGCGGAAGGCCGCGGACATCAGGCTAGACCGGCCTCGCCCTGAACGCCGCAGTTACCGGAAAACCCCCGACAAATGCCGGTCTGGACTCGCTCGGCCGGCAGTTCCGCCCACGCACGCCGCCGAAATCGCTGCTGCAGGCGCGCGGGGCGTAGCCCTCGTTGACCTTGGCCACATCGCGCGTTCCACGGGGCGAGTTTCGTTGAAGCCCACGCGCACGTGCTGCAGGTCGTCGAGACTACTGAAGATGCCGAGGCTGCGGATGACGAACGTTTCCGAGCCGCGTTCTACGTAGCCGCCGGTCGCGTTGGAGCTCGCCTTCTTGAGCGCCGCAAAGACGTCGTTCAAATTCACGCCCAGATCGACGATCTTGCTCACGTCTGGTTCGACGTGGACTTCCCGCACCAGACCGCCGTACGAAACCACATCTGCTACACCGGGCACCTGCAGCAAACGAGGCGAGATCAGCCAGTCTAATCCAGTAAGCGCTCGAGCATGTGACGCCAGGCTACGCACGCCGCGTGCCACCCTCGATTGCGGGCGCGGGCGGCAGATCCGAGCCTTCTGAGCCGCTCGCTCTGGAGTCAGGCTAAAAAAGGTCGGGGCACAAGTCCACGCGGGGCGAAATAACCCGGACTGCACCGCTGAGTCCGCCAGCGCACCTACTCGCGGCCGGCCCGGCGCCGCGCCATTGCACACAGCAGCGCCAGGAGTGCGCTGAGTCCGAGGCACCGCGGATCCGCGGGCGTGCTCAGCGAGCAACCCGCGCCGGGCCGCAGTCCAGCCGTCGACCTTTCGCCGCTCGTCGCCGCGCCAGCACTCGCGCCCGGGCCAGTGCCCGAGTTGCCGCCGTTCGAACAGTCGGTCCGGGGCGTGAAGACGGCATTGGTGCAGTCACTACCCAACACCTCGGAGAGCGCAGGCCAGCTCGCGTCGCAAGCTCGCGCTACCGGGCTATCGCTCTCGCAGGCGAGCGGGCCACGCACGCACGACAAATGCAAACGGGGTTCGAACGAGGATCCCAAATCCGCAGACTCCCCCACCAAAAAGCCCGCTTGGAATTCATCCGCGCAGGCAAATAGGCCTGCGTTCGTCCAACTCAAGCAACGCAGCTTGATGCACGACACTCGCTCGAAAGCCAGGTTCGAGGTACTGGCGCGCCAAACCCCGTCGAGACGTCCGCTGGCTAGCGCGTAGCGACCGTCGGGTGAGAGCGCGAAGCCGTCGAGCGGGCCCGTGAACTGCAGCACTCCGGACCAATGCTGTCCGCCGTCATGGGACACGAGCAACTTCCCGGATGAACCGCTCAGGCGCACGTATAACGTGTCTGCGTCGATCGCGTCGATCGCTGCGATATATGGCGCGCTCAGCTTGTTTGCCCCGGGGACCTCCGTTCGACTCCAAGTTTGTCCGCCGTCGAGGCTGCGCGCGAGCACGCCCTTGACGGTGCCGGACTGCGAAATCCCGCTCACGTACAGCGTGCTCTCGTCGCCAGCGACGTCGAGCGTGGTCGCGTTCAACCCACGCAATGCGGTCCCCCATGGCTGCCAAGAGCGCGCGCCGTCGAGCGAGCGCCAGACCTGCGATACACCTGCCTCGATCTCGACGCTGACGGCAACGGCTCGTGCCGCCGTGCTCGGCACACGTGCCACGTCCGCAACGTATGCGTTGATGCCAGAGGCCAGGCCGAACGCGCATTCCGTCGTACCGTGAGCGATCCCGTTGGGCAGTGCTGCGATCGTCGTGCCGTCACCCAGGACCGCAATCGCTGGTTCTAGGTTCTCGTAACCGACGCCGGCCTCGCACACCAAGTCCCAGCTCATACCGTGATCGTGAGTGATCAACAGCCCGAAATTGGAGCGCAGCACGAGGTGCGCCTGATCGGATGGATCGGCGACCAATTGGCTGACCGCGGGAAACGCACCGTTGGCCTGAACAGGCCGGGCGCACAGCCAAGCAGCAGCAAAAAGCGCCATTAACCCGAGTGCCCGTGTGTTTTGCCGTGCGACCACTAGTCGCGCAGCGTAGCACTAGACCTGAATTTCAGCTCTTCCCGGAAAAACATGCCCTCTCAGGGCTTCACTCGACCTCGACCGCCGCAAGACGGCACGCGTCTTCGCGGCAACGTGCAACGCGCCGAAGCAGCTTCGAGCATGCAACCGATTGTGCGCCCTACTTCTGACCACCTGGTGAAGTCCGCGACAGCTTCCCAGCCGATCAGTCGAGCGCGCACACGTCCTCAGAAGCTCGCACTTGCGAGCACGCACGCAACAGGTGCCTTGGTGATACCCAGGCGCTGGCATGCTCGTGACCGGTCCGACACCGGGTACGGACATCAGCCGTGAAACCGACGGCAAGTCGACGAGAAAAGACACTTCGCTCAGCACCTGAGCGGCGCGACGGTGGGTCAATCTTGAGTCCTCCACGCTCTAAGACGAAGCTCGCAGACGGGCTCGCTCAGCCGCCGAATCAGCTTAGGCGGACGCTCGACGACGAAACTCGCGGACGCAAGCGACCTTCACCGAGTGAAGGTCTAGACATCGGAGCACGCACGCCTACGGAAGCGCTCCCGTCCGAGCAAAGGCGCCCTCGGCGCGGCCTGGAGTGTGCATGCTTTTGCCCCTCGCTGGCGGATGCTGGTGCTCAGGGCCGTTTCGCGCTCAGAACCGCCGCTTCAGGGTGCAGGCAGTTCTTGCCAGCCGCCTTCGCTCCACGTCAGGAGCGAAGGCGACACTGGACGCGGCGCCTGCGGGTAGTTGTTTTGCACGATCACCGATAGCCTCTGCAGAACTTGCGGCGTGGGATTGCAGGCGACGACCAGCATGTCGTTGCTCGGCGCGGCCACCACCAGCGTACCCGCGCGGGCCGCGAGATCTGCCCATTGCTTGCTCAGCAACAAGCGGCTCGATTCGTAGTAGTTTCGGCGAGCAGGCTCGGTCACGGCGTGGCTCGTGCAGCTGACCGGGGCGCCGAGTAGACGAGCCAAATTCCAGTCGACGACGGCACGCAGCGCCTCGCGGGTCACACCGCTCTCTGCCAAGTCCGAGTCTTGAGCGCCGCGCGCGGCGCCGCCATCGTCGACCAAGTACATGATGACCATGCGCTCCGCAAGCGGTTCGCTGATGGTGGTCACGCGCTGCGTGTCAGGCAAATGATCGAGGAATGACTGATCGCGAATCACCGCAGTCAGCCGAGCACGGGCGGCCTTCTGACGGGGGTCCTCGTGTGGAACTCCCGACTGAGCCGAAGCGTCCGTTGCTGGGGCCTGCGGCTGACCGCAACCGGCGAGAACGAGCGTGACACAGAACCCCAAAACGATCATAGGCCATGACATGGCAGCGTCTCCCGATGTGAGTGCCGAGTTCAGAGCTGCTGAAATGAATCTGCAACGATCACTGGCTTGTCCAAAAATTTCAAATCCAATAATTGGTCGGCCAGCGTCTGCCAGCGGGCGTGCTGCATGCTGCCCAGACCGTGCTGCTTGCTCTCGCTGTTCTCGATCAGCGGCTTCTGTGCTTCAGCGGCGGCGCTGAGGGTGGCAGCATCGAGCGCAGAGTTCAATTTTCCGAGCAGCGCATTGGTTACTTCAGGATGGTCGAGGTAATCACGCCAACCTTCACGCGTGGCGAGCACGAACGCCTTGACCAGCTCTGGCTGCTTTTGCAGCAGCTCTCGGCGCGTGACGACCACCGTGGCGTACGGATTGAAGCCTGAGTCGGCGATCAGAAAAACCGCCGGCTCGGCGCCTTTCTTGCGAGCGGCGATCGGTTCAGAGGTCACGTAGCACTGCTGCCCGAAGTTCGCATCTGCCAAGAAATGCGCGACGCCGCCGTCGTAAGGAACGACCTTCACGCCGTCCCAAGCGAACTTCTTCTTCAAGTACGCGGCGTAGGCCTTGCCAGTCTCGAGTGCTAGCGTGCCGGAGTGAAACGCATCCTCGAGCTTTTGCAACTTGCGCGAGGCGTGCACCATGATGCCCTGCGGCGAGGTCTGGAACACGGCGAACAGAGCCACCAGATCTGCGCCGCGCGCGCGAGCCGTCAGCAGTTCATCGCCGCCGACGGTGCCGAAATCCGCTCGGCCCGTGGCCACCATCTGCAAGACCGGTACGCCTGCGCCCCCGCCCTGGATCTCGATCTTGATCCCGTGTCGCTGGTACGCGCCACTCTCGCGCGCCGCGTAGAACCCGCCGAACTCTGGCTCAGGCACCCAATCGAGCGCCAGGCTGACTTTGGTTTGCGTGGGCGCGCCGGCATCAGCAGCGCCCGAACTGGACGGCGATCTCTTGCCGCAGCCTGAGGCAAAGCAAACGGTGAGCCCGAGCAAGATCGTCGAAAGGCGGCGAACGAAGTGCACACGTCCTTTTACACTACTGGCTGGCTGGGGAGACGAGCGACAGACACGAGGGATCGCCCGCCGCCGTCCGAGCCTCGGGGATAGCTTCTAGCCGGGGGCGCGCAAGCGCCTCAAAAGAAGCGTGCTCAGGGTGCTGACTAGGGCAAATAGCAATAACCCCAGGAGCGACGCCAAGAGCACAGCGGCAAACAACAAGTCGGTTCTGAGCTGCCGATAGGCCGACAGGACCATGATGCCGAGCCCGGCGTTGCCTTCGGAGAACCCGGCCACGAACTCACCGACGATGGCGCCGATCACCGACAGGCCCGACGCCACCTTGAGGCCCGTCATCATGCTGGGCACGGCTGTCGGCAAGCGCAACTTGAGCACGGTGTCGGCCAATTTCGCTCCGTACAGACGAAAGAGATCCGAGAGGCGGGGGTCGACGCTGCGCAACCCCGCCAACGTGTTGGCGATGATCGGAAAGACCGAGACGATGAACGCCGACACGGCCACCGCGCGGAGCCCGGGGCCAAACCACAACACGAGTAACGGCGCGACCGCCACGATTGGCACCGTTTGCAGAAATAGTGCGTACGGATACAAGCCTCGCTCGAGCCAGGGGGACAGAGAAAAAGCCAGCCCGACCGAGGTTCCCAAACTGGCGCTGAGCAAGAAGCCGAGACCTGCGCCTTGTGCCGTCGTGAGCAGCGCGCCGGCTAACGATGCTCGCTCCGTCCACGCGGCAATCAGCACGTCGGACGGCGGCGGAACCAAAAATCGAGGGACCGCGAACGCGCGCACGATGCCCTCCCAGAGCGCGATCACGACCACGAATGTGAGCGCGGGCGGCAGCGCCGAGAGCAAGAGCTCGCTCGATGTCGAACGCTTCATGTGCCGCGTTGGGCGTCGTCGAGCGCGCCATGCTGTTGCAGTGCGCGATAGAGCATCGCCGTTTGTGCCACGAAATCGAGGTTCGTGCGCAGATCCAAAGCGCGCTCGTCGGGGAGGTGCAAGACATGGTCGAGCACGATGCGACCAGG
>DATEPG010000203.1:0-4235 GCA_035273265.1 Polyangiaceae bacterium | reverse complement strand
CCGCCGCCCGGAGCGCCGCCGCCACCCGAAGCGCCGCCCCTGCTCGAGGCCCCAGCGGCGCTGGAACCACCGCTCGAAGTGCCCCCCGAACCGCCCGTCCCCCCGTTGGACGGCGTCAAATCGATCGAGTCACCGGTCGAGAAGCGCACGATGCGTTCCGAAGCGACGGCGTTGCCCATGACGTCCTTCACGCCGCCCGCACTGATCGCGATCTCGTAAGTCGTATCGCGCGCGAACGGCTGCTCGGGCCCGAACGACAACGTGTTGAAAGAAAAGCTATAAATGCCGCGCAAAGCGGCACCGCCCACCGGACGGATAGCAATCGTGCTCGAGCTGACGGTGCGCAGGTCGATGTAGTCTGAGAACGAGAGGGTGATGCGGCTGGTGAGCGGCTGGTGAGTCGACCCGTTCGCTGGAAACACCTTTGAGATGCCGGGTGGGGTCACGTCCTTGCCGGTCTGGTGGCAAAAGATGGCACTGCCGCTGCCGTGGTCGTTGCCGATGTAGATCAGGTTGCCGAGCGGCGTGACCTGGCCGTGGTCGGAATGGTCGCGGTTCAGCGTACCTTGCCCGACGACTTTCGGGTTCTTCTCGTCGGTGAGATCGATCTTGACGAAGTTGAACTGGCGCCCGGAATACGCAAAATGGTCCTGCGCCGCGGTGTACAGCGAATCCTCCCCGATGCGAGCGATCTTCACGTCCGTGATCCGGGTCGGGTCGGCCCAGGAGTGGATGGTGAAGTCCCCGTCGCGCCCGGCGCCGTAGATGCGGTCGCCAGCGACGATGAACGCGTACATGCGCGGCAGCCCGGTCTTGGTCGTGAGCAACGAGGGCGCGTCCGCCCGGCTGATATCGAGCACGGCGAGAGCGCCGTTCTGATCCATGTTCGAGATGACGAGGTAGTCGCCGAGCGCATAGATCGGCCCGACACGGAAGCCGCCGGTCTGACCGGTCGGCACTGTCTTCACCAGCTTCGGCTGCGCCGGATTGGCGGCGTCGACCACGAATACGCCGAGATTGCCGCCGGAGACGAACAGGTAGCGTCCCTGCCAACTCGTCTGCCAGGCGACATTTTCATAGTCGCCGCCGTTGACGCCCGGCAGATCGATGTTGCCGACCTTGGCGGCCGTCTCCGCGTCCGTGACGTCCCAGAACTGGATGCCCTTGAGCGATTGGATCGCGACGTAGTGTTTGCCGTCGATGATCGCGACCGGAAATGAGTGGGATTCGCGAAACTGGCGCGTGTCGGCGCTGTCGATGCGCCGGACGCTGCGCGGCTGGCGCGGGTTCGAGACATCGAAAAAGGTCAGGATGCCCGGCGGACCGCCGCTGTCGTTGGCGTAGTTCAGCATCAGGTAGCCGCCGGTCATGATGACGACGTTGGTACCGGTGGGCCCACCCTGCGTGTTCTCGAAGAAGGCGAGTGGCTTCAAGTTCTCGGCCGCGCTGCAGTCGATGTTGCCGAGCCCAGGGCCGGGTGCTGCCAGGGCGGGGACCGCCACCGCCAGCGATCCCGCTGCTAGGATCACTGCGCATATTTGCGTTCTGAGTCGCACCATAGTTGAAGCAATGTTGACTCCCGCTACGATCCGTCGCGAAATACGACAGCTCGCGACACAGGGTAAAATCCGCACCGCGCCGCCCCCGAAATGCGAAAACTCCGACACATTCGGGTAGCCACGGACAACGCTGCGCGCCTTCGTTCAGCTCGGAAAGGTTGTATCCATATCTAACTTCGGCGGCTCTGCTCGAGGGTGTCGGAGCCCTCATCCCACACCGCCCCGGCGCGGAGGGACTCGAATTACAGCTACCGAATCGGCGGGCGCGAAAGTCAGCCCTTGTTGGCGATCTCGGCGATTGTGGCTTCCAAGAAAGGGAGGACCGCGAGATCTTTTGGGCGCGCTGCGCGTCGCTTTGCCTCGAGTAACATCGTCAGCTCGAGCACGCGCACCACGGCTTGCTGACCAACGAACAACTCGCGACTGAATTCGAAGAGGGCCTCGTAGTCCTTGTCGCCGCCGACGGAGCCCAGACAATCGAGGTCTCCGTTCGTCGTTGTCAGCAGCTGATGCCCGGGGCCCAAAAGACGAGACGCCGAGGGTGAGAGGTTTCGAGGGTCGCCTCTGTAGGTGGCCTTGAGCTCAGAAAGCACGATCAGAAGTCTGGCCACGTTTTCCGGCGTGCGGCGATGTCGATGTCCAGGGTCGTGAGCGGCACGCCCTGGAGGACTCCGGCAGCCATCCCAACGACGATAAATTCGACTTGCTGGTGGGAGAGCGCCTGCAGCGTTTCAACGAAGCGGACGCGCTTCATTCAATTCTCGAATCACGAGCACCGCTTCGACGAAATCCTGGATCCGCGCGAGACGTTGCTCGGGGGTAAGCTGCAGCATCTCTCGGATCTGAGCGCGGTCGACGCCGTTCTTGTCGGCCAGTGAAGGGCGTTCGTCGAACGCGGGTTCCGGCGGCATCTGGCAACTATACACCAAGCGCGCACGTGCGTCTGCGCCGCCCTGCGGCTGCCCCCTGGGGCTATGGGGGCGGGTTCGTATCTCTAGCCCCCGCACGCAGCCGCGCTCGAGCATCTCCGGCGCGGTCGATGCCGCCCACAGCGGCGGCTAGCGGGCCTCCGTCTCGACGCAGCCTCGCAGCGCGCCCTCGACAGCTTCGCTCGGACACGGGGCCGTGATGCATTGCACGCTCAGCTCGAACCCGCTCACATTGAACCTTACGCCGCGGTCGAGCTTCGTGAACGTACCCTCGCCATAATCGAGTGTTTCGCCCGAGTGGGCCACGGTCGTGGGCAAAGTGATGCTGCCGGTGGCCGAGAAAGTGGCACCGTCAGCGACGAGCTGCGGCCATTGCGCGTGAAAGCTTCCGCCCTTTTCGAACGAAACGTCTAGTTTACCGCTGCCGAGCTGAGTCCAGGCGTAGCTGTTCAGCGCGCCCCGATACGAAACAGCTTGGCCGTCGAGGGAGCCCTCGATGGCGAGCTCATCCGGCGCGCACGTCATGTTCCCGCTGCCGGCATTCTCATCGGAGTCTGTGCCGCCGCAGGCGACGGTGAGCAAGACAGCGAAGACTAGGCAAGGTCGTCTCATGTTCGAAGGGTATCGCGCCTCGGGCGCCAACGGAATGTAGGCTGTCAGCGCACAGCTCTCCGCTCACTGCCTGGCCGCGCAACAACAAGGTGCCGCGCGGGTCCCGTGCGCCGCCAGTCTCAGGCGCTGCGGTGCGAGATCACCTGACTCGTTCGATCCCTCCCGGTCGACGAATGGGTGGCTGAGACCCGAGGACGACACGACGTTTCGAGGCCAGCGTGGCGCAACGCGACATCCGGACGCACACTCTCTAGGCATGCTGCTTCTGCAGGGCATCATCCACGGTGACTGGTACGGAGCCGTTCTGCGGGTCCGCGCAGCCGTGAACGAGTGCGGCTTCGTCCTCGAAGAGCATCCGTTTTCCGGCATCATGATGAACTTTCGGATCGAACTGCTCCGCGAGCGTGCTGCCGGCTTCACTACAGTACTCGAACAGCAGGGCATCGTACTCGACGCCACTTCGCTCGCGAATCTGCGCTTAGAATGCGGCTCGCCCTCGCGAGACCCGCTCGACTCCATGCTGGTGATCCTGTTCGTGGACGGCGATCCGGACAAAACGCACATCGTGCCAGCCGTGCCGGGGTGACGCTTCGAGGGTCCGTCATGCGCGGCGCCACTCATCGATACCTCGCCCCCGAGTCGTGCACTCGAGCATCAGGTTGTACGAGGTCTGTCCTTGGCTCTCGGCGCGCTGCGGGCCCTCGCGGGCTGCTGACCGCGCCCGTGAGCAACCTGCCATACCAACGGACAAGCTACTTTTCCGGACAAGATTGCCGGCTTGGGGATGGCACCGCGTCACGCTCGGCGGGCGAGCACAGCCCGCGCGGCGTTCCTCAGCTCGTGTACCAGCCGAAGCTGGCATAACTATAGGTGCCCGCGCTCACGTCGAAGTAGTTCCAGCCGTCGATTGCAGGAGCGAATGTGGTCTTCACCCCGCACGTGCTGAGCGTCCCATTTACCTTGATGGTGCGCCCCGTGAAGTTCGAGCAGACGAGGGTATTGAACGTGGACTGGGTACGGAAACAGACCGGACCGGTCGTGTTGAAATTCCCGCTGTTTCCGGCAGTGGCGGACGGGAGATCAATCGGATTGTTGCAGGCCCCAGTGCTCGTTCCGCCCGCCGTGCCGGCAGAAC
>DATEPG010000202.1:0-3448 GCA_035273265.1 Polyangiaceae bacterium | reverse complement strand
CGCCGTCGCCTCCGCCGCCGCAGGAAATGACGAGGGTCGTAAGCAACAAAGCAATCCAGCGCTTCATAGACAACCTTTTCGTGGACGTCCCAGCGCGTTAGCGTGGGATACCCACGTGTCGTGCCGGCGAGCGGCATCTGCTCAGGATGGTCTACGAGACGGTTCCCGGGATGGTCCGAGCGGACCGAGAGAGGCAGCTAGACTGGGCACGGCCCGCCGCCGTGGACGGTCACCCCACGTAAAGGAGAAAGCCGATTTTCCGGCGGCGGCGTGCCCGCTTACATGGACCAACGAGCGGGCCGTGAGTTCGCTACATCACGCCAAAACCTCGTGGGAACGGCAAGCCTTCACTTCGGCTCCAGGCACGCCGTCACTGCACGCATCGCGCATCGCGCTGACAAGTTGGTCACGAAGTACGCCTTTCAATACGCGTATGCAGAGGAACGGCGGAACATTGGCCGCTTTCGACCTCGTGACTGTTTGCAAGAACTCCATCATTTGTGATTCATCGAAAGCGATTGTGCAGACGATGAGATCGATTTGGTCGCGCTTCAGGACCTTGAAAGCCTCGCCCATCGTGTGCGCAGGAACGAGATCCGCCACGCCGGCCAGCATGGTCTGAAGCAGGTCTTCCCTCTCCCCACGAGGCACCAAGCGTTTCTTATCGCTTTGTTCTCTATCGTTATACCCGATCCTTAGAAAAAGAAGGTCCGGCTCTCCCGCCGGACCTTCTCGCACACTGCCTACTACGCACTACGCTCAGAGACCGCCCAGGCCCAGCACGCTGATCGAAACGGTCACGGGCGCGTTCGGGCTGATGTTGGGGTTGACGGTTACGTTCGCGTTCCCCGCGTTCATCACCACGATGTCGATCAGGCCCTGGCCTGCAGCGACGTTATCGAGTTGGGCATCGCTCATCTTCACCGGCTGCGCGAATGCAGCGGGCGCCGCGGCTATTCCAAACGCAACCGCAAGGGCAGCAATACGCCGTGTCATGGATACCTCCAAAAGAAGTGGATTAAAGATAAGGACGCTGAATCGTTCAGCCGCCCAGCACGCTGATCGAAACGTTCACCGGCGCGTTCGGATTGACTGTGGGATTGACCGTCACGTTGGGGTTGCCCACGTTGGTCACGGAAACGCTGATGAGGCCTTGGCCCGCGGCGACGTTATCGAGCTGGGCGTCGCTCATCTTCAGGGGTTCGGCAAACGCAGCCGGCGCGGCGCTCAGGCCGAGCGCCAATGCAACAACAGCAATACGAGGTTTCATGTGCGCCTCCAGAAAAGTGGATTGAAGATAAATCGCACTGAGTTCTTCAGCGTACTTAACGTCAAGCAATTGCAAGGCCAGCGATGCCGCTTGCTCGACACCGACGCTGCATTGAATTGCATTGCGAAACGGTGCTCGCCATGAGCCATTTCCTGAGGAGAACTAAGGTATCCCCTGATAGGGAATGCCTGACTTGTCGAAGTGGAGAATGCACCCCAGACTCGGTAAGTGACTCATCCCTCCACTGGACGACGCCTGCTGCTCAAGCTCGTCCAAGAGTTCGGGGCCGAAGGCGCGGCTGCCCGACTCAGCATTACATCGACCTTGCTGTCACGCTTTCTGGCCGGTTCGATACAAGTTCCCGACCCGCTGCTGGTACGGGCGATCGACGTGCTGCCAAACCGCGCCCCATCTCTCCTGGTCAGGTAGACCGAGCCCGCTTCTCGCCGCTCGCCGCCGCACTATCGAAGTGACTGCGCAGACGCTGCGCGATCTTGCGCGACGCGTCGAGATGGCTGCCGCCGAAGACGATCAATCCGACCTTCTGGATGCCGTGCCTTTTCTTCAGGTACGCGGCGAGGTCGTCGGCGAGCGCGTGCCAGTAGCCCTGCTTGCGCACGCGCGCGTCGAGCCACCAGGTGAAGTCCTGCGCCACCGGCGGCGTGATGACGCAATACACCGTGCCGACGAATTCTTCGGTCGCGAGATCGAACAGCGCGAAATGGTGGCGGTCGTGCGCGGGCCGGTTCCAGAAATACCGCGGCCCGACGTCGCCCGCGTGCTCTGGCGCGAAGATGCGCTGCGTCGCCTCGCGCAGCTGGGCTAACGACAAGTGCGCCTTCGGAATGATCGCGAGCCGCATGAGGGAAGCGAGGTTATCAGGCGTAAGATGTCGCCGCGTATGGCCTATCCCACGCCGCACATGGAAACCTGCCGGATGTGCGGAGCTTCTTTCGAGCACGGGCCGCACGTTTACCAGGGGAAGCAAATCTCGCGCTACAAGCTTCTCGTCTGCGAGGCCTGCCACAAGAGCAACGCCGAAGGCTGGAAGCCGGCGCTCGAGGGCAAGCTGCTCGCGCATCTGCGGGCGAACAATGTCGCCGTCCCCGAGCGCAACGCGAAAGGTCTAATCCCCCGCGGCGACTGACTTCCTGCGCACGCGCGACGCGTTTCGCAGGCGCCGGCACGTCTCCGCCAGCTCTGCGCACCCCCCGATCAGCTCCTGCGAGCGGGCTCGAAGCTGCACCGCCCGCTTTTCCGGAGACAGCAAACGCAGGCGTTCGCGCCACATGGGACTCCTCCTTCGGGAAAACCCAGGGCGGAGTGGCCAGAGGATCTGGCTTGGCGGCGCGTAGGGAAGGGCGCGGTCGTCCTTCGACCGTCGGCCCACAATGGGCGCGATCGGATGCCAGGTCAAGCGAAACTTCGCGGAACGGCTTAGAACGTGCGCCTTTGCCTCGCGGGCCTGGGGCCGACATCGGTCTGCGTGATGCGGTCGCCATTGACATAGACGCGCGCACGCGTGCGGCCGTATCGATCCTGGTTGCCGCGGGCAATCACCACTTCGCCGGAGCGGATGCGGCGCTCGAGGCGCCGGCGCGCTTCTTCTCCGCCGGGCTCGCCGAGCCGCGGCGCCTGCACGTCTTCGATCCTGATGCGCTCGCCGTAGCAGCGCAGCGTGCTGCCGTCGAGCGCGACGCAACGCTCGCCGGGCCATGCTGGAGCGGCGAGCAGCGCCAGCACGAAGGGCACTAGGCAGCGCGGCGGCACGAGCCCATCGTGCGCTTCCGGGCATTGCGGCCCAAGGCAATACTGCGCAGCAACCTAAACCATTGTTTATGCTGAGTTAAAACCTGCCCTTGATCGAGGCTGAGCGCCGGATGGACAATGCGACAAGGGAGGGGATCCGTTGCTCGCCAGTGAGACGGCCGAGAAGCCGCGCGTGAAGCCATCGCAGGAATCCAGCGAGCTCGGCGCGCAGCCCGCCCAGCCGCCGGCGCCCGACGCGCTTCCGCCAGAGCTCCTGAGCGATGCGGCGCATCGCGCGGCGGCCGAGCGCAGCGCGCCGTGGCAAGTGCGCCACGCAAACCGCGTCCGCGTCGCCGCGCTGGTCGGGATCACCGCGGGTATCGCTGGAATCGCGCTCTACGGCTGGAACACGCTGCGTCCCACCGAGCT
>DATEPG010000201.1:0-26167 GCA_035273265.1 Polyangiaceae bacterium | reverse complement strand
AGAAAATTTCGAAATGCCCTCAACCCCCGCAATCAATCAACCGTCAGCATGTGATCGTTACGCAGTTGAATCGAGCCCCATCTTGTCTACCGCCGTCCCTTCCTCGTTCAAGACCATGACCTGCGCTCCCTCCACGGCCGAGCCATCGCTCGTGTTCGTGATCTCTCCCCTGAGAGCGAGCTCGCCGAAACAGCGGTTTCCGCCCGTGACCAGCTCCGCGCAAACGAATCCTTCTTGGCAAAGGTAGTAATGCGGATCGCACTCATCCCCAGGACCGAGCGAGTCATCGCTGCCACAGGCGACAAGGCTGACGAGCGAAAGAGAGCTGAGAATCAGGCCAGAAAGCAACCGTGGTGAAGTGTTCATCGAATATCTCCAAAACTCCGGAAGCTCCAGCGAACCTCGTCCTGAGTGACAAAGCCCCAAGGCGTCTTCAAAAGCAACACGAACTCGCTCGGCAGCATGGCCGCGTGCAAGACGCGAACGATCAAGACCTCCCCGTCCGCGTTCGTTGGTACACGACGGCATGCTTGCCGACGAGGTCGCGAAGGTAGGGTGGGATCTCATGAAAGGGTCGGCGTAGCTCGGGCCGAGCTTGGTGAGCATCCAATCTTGAGCGGAGCGGTGCGGAACCGATATGCATCGCCCTCCGTCGCGAAGTGGCCCGGCGCTGTAAGGGTCCCCTTGGGCACGCTGCCCGACGCACCACTCCCGACGCTGAGCTGCCGGCTCTCAGCGCGGGAGTGGTGAGAGCGTGTGCCCGGACAGGGCGGACCTTAGATGCCGCGCGCTCAGGGCAGACGGACGCGGTCGAGCTCGATTCGACGGCGCTAGAGACGCTGGCGGTGGGGACTAGCGTGTCGCACATAGTCGTCAGCCAAGAGCCCCCCGGAACGGCGGCCGGGAACTGCTGGGCGAGCCGAGGTCCGCTGCCCTCTTGACGATCGGGGGTTGCTTCGTCACAAGGCCGCCTCTTGCTGTTTGTTGAGCCGAGAGCAAGCCAATGTTCGAAAATACAATGTTCCGCGCTAACAGTGGTCAGGTTGTGCCAGAGCTCGGATCTCCGGATCAGCGACGAGCGGGCACGACAATGTTGCTGAACGCTCTGCAAAGCACCCTTGATCCCTGCCTGATTTTTGCGTTGCTGGCCTGTGGCGGGAGATCCGAACAAGCGCCGAGCGATACTGCCTCCGTCAGCGCGATGGCTGGCAGCGGCGGCTCCGCAGGCTCGAATCCGGTCACAGGCGAGGCCGGGAGCTCGCAGGGCGCCAGCTCAGGTTTGCACGGGGACCCGTATGGCATGCACGCTCAACCCGGCTGTCAGGTCGGCGACAAGTCCTTCCCGTGGGGGGCGATCGTCAGTCATGAAGGGTGCAGCGAATGCACCTGCACGATGCAGAGCGTCATCCGCCGTGAAGACTGGGATTGCAACTTTTGCACGTACGCTGGTTCCACGTATCAGGCCGGTGATTCCTTCGAGGCGCGCGACGGTTGCAACCGTTGCAGCTGCAACAGCGGTGGCAGTACCACCTGCTCGAAGACCGCGTGTGTTTGCAATCCAAAAACTGAATGGTGGCGAGAGTACCGCAGTGTGACCCCAGAAGCGTGCTCGGGCATAGTCTGCCCGGACGGCACCGATCCGTTCGTCAATGAGTGCGGTTGCGGCTGCGAAGAGCAAACGAGCTGTCCAGCGTTCTGCAAGCCGATCGGCGATCCGCCCTGCGACCTCGAAACGACGAAAGCGCAGTGCCCGTATGTATCCGTAAAATGAGCTGCCACGATTCCGTCACCATCGTCTTCCGGAACGCGACGCAGCGCCCGGCCGATTACTTGATTGCCGAGGCTCAACGATGGCGGTCCTGGCCGCTCACGCGACAACAGATAGCGAGATTCGCGCCTTTTCCGCCAAGTTCACTACCGTATGGTTCCCCTTGGGGAAGCCCAGAACCACCGCTGATTGTTGATTGCTCGCCGCCCTTGGCTCCCCTCACCGGGTTCAGTCAAGGAAGGCACTCCCAGAGCCACACTAGCCGGCGTCATGAGCTCAGGGAGAGCGTCAACCAGCGGGGAGCCGAGTAGCATCGTGAGCCCGAAGGTGGGTGCGCGCGGACGTTTCAAGATTCACGCGGTGCGAGGCGTTCTACAATCGGCCCTGCCCATGCAGGCGCGTTGCCGTAGGCCTTCGCCACGCGGCCATCGGCGGCACGCAGTACGAGCTGCGCATCCCGATCATCGACAGAGTTGTCGTAGACGTAAAAACGGTCCACCTCGGCGGCCACCGAGGCCGCGTTCGCGATCGAACGCGCCCAACGGTCCACTATCTTCCGGATCGTACCTCGTGCCCGCCTTGAATCACCCTCCGAGCGACTCGAGCGGCATTGATTTCGGGCCCGTCAGTGCCCACGAAAAATATGCGCACGAAATACCCGAGGGCGAGGGCGCGTCGCACGAAGTCCGGCTTGTCCGCTGCCGAGAACACGGTCTCGAACGCCAAGCTCCGGCCCTCGAGCAAGCAGGCCTCGCGTCGGTCCGTCGCTAGCTGCGCTGCGCTGCGCGGAGCACGGTCTTGGTATCGTTCCAATCGCCGAGTTCGTCCTGCGCAATCGCGTCAGGGTTTACGTACTCACAATCGTGAAACCACTCGTGAGCGAGGCCGCGCTCGGTGATGGTGGTCTTCCCGGCACCGTTCGGCCCAGCGACGACCAACAAGCGCGGGCGCGAGGCGGGCGCTGCAGTCATCGAGTCTTGTCGATCCGCCGTGCTTGCGTGTTTTCGCGCCCGAAAATGGACGCTTCCTTGAGCCTAGCCGCGACCCAAGCGTCTGCCGTGGCGCGGCGCTGTACCGCAAGGTCTCTCGCTTCGCGCATCACTAGCGCCAACTCTTCATCGGTCGGCTCGGTGTCGGGGGCCATCAGATCTCGAGGCTTGACGTGCATGCGCGCTGCGTCAGGATCGCACATCCAGCGGGGGTTCCTGCTCCCGTCGTGGTTCGGTTGCTGGCCTCAGGCAGACGGCGCCGGACCAGAGGAGCTCGCCACGCTCGAAGCCGCAGGCAAAGAGCTCGTGGCGGCCCTCGAGTCGAGCAAGACCGAGCCGGACACGAATGGTGGTCGAAGGCGAACCAGGCGCCGCGGCCCTGATCGAGGTGCTCGTATCCTGCGACGACTTCCTGGCCAAGCTGGTCCTAAGCTTGGGCGGCGCGGCTCTGGACGGGATGGAACAACCGATTTCGTCTTCCGCGGCTAGGCACCCGGCTTCGTCGAGCGGGGGAAAGATCTTGTGTAAGTAGGCAGCCGGCGCGACAGCTGGAACGCTGCCGAGCAAGACTGCCCCGCTCGAGAGGTTCGCACGGTCAGTGGGGGCGGTCGGTTGCAGCGCTTTGAAGAGTCCTTGTCGATTCATGTACTACGCCCGGCGGCGACTCAGCCGCTAGGCTACCACCGCAACCGAAATCTCGGCCCAGTCCCAGAGTTGCACAACTGTTCGAATCCCCTTGGGGACGCGACCCGACGCCCCACTCCCGACGCTGAGCTGCCGGCTCTCAGCGCGGGAGTGGTGAGAAAGATGGGTGAATGCAGAGGATGCATCCGCGCCCAATGGCCGGAGAGTGCGAATCCGGCGGAGAAGCGAAACTCAGTCCTCCGCAATTGCCGCAAATTGTCGAGTATCTCGCATGCCAGTGCAGCGGTGGCGGTGTGGTCTAGTCTAGGTGAAGAGCCCGCTGAGGAACCCCTTGCGCAGCACGCTCTCCCGAGGCTTACGACCCCATCCGAAATCCTTGCCCCGCTTCGCAAGGTTCATTTTTTCGAGCAACGCGGGAGTGCCCTCCTTCGTCGCAAATTCGAGTTCGTCGGGTAGCACCGGAACCACGTGGATGAACGTGACATCCACCGAGTCCTTCAGGTTCCCCGTGATGGCGTGCGTGAACCCGTACGTCCTCCATCCGGTTGGGGAGATCGGGGAAACAGAGTACGGGCTCGGACTGATGATCAACTTCGAGGATGCCGCGTAGAAGACCTGCCCCGACAACGTGTAGAGGTGCAGCCGCAGAAGAGCGCCTTCGACCTCTGGGAAGTCGGGACGTTGAAGGTCGTAGAAGACAGTGCGTTCGGTCTCGGTCTGGAGCGAGACGATCTTCCCCTTTTGGCTCTCCGGCGTGGTGTCGTAGATGCGCTGCATCAGGGTCGTCTTGCCGACGAGGCCCGGCCCATAGAAGACCACGCGGATGTTGATCTCATTCGCAGAGCGGTTCGTGAACATCGCCTGGCCTCTCTATCATGGCCAAGACTCGCCGTTTTTGGCCGCTCTCACGCTACCCGAGCTTCAATCGGTGGTGGAGATAACGGCCTGCTCGCTCGCGACGCACGCAGCAGCGTTCCTTCCCGCGTCCCCCGCTCACCATCGGTGTTCACGCGGCCGATCTCGGTGTTCACGCGGCCGATCTCGGTGTTCACGTGGCCGATCTCGGTGTTCACGATCGGCGGCCGATTCCGAACCGCAGGGCTGCGAGCAGCGCCAGCATCGGCCGGAGGGACACCGAGGAAGCCGAGGCCACCCCTCGTCGCGAGTCCGTCGACGAACATAGCCGCGGTGTGCTCTTCATGTCGGCCGCACAGCTGTTGCTCGACCGGGGCGCAGGAATCAGCGCGCTCTCGAGCGCCCGCTCAACCCGTCTTGACCATCGAATTCGCCTTCCGAAGCCGACGCAGCTCGTCGAAAGGCACGGCCAAATCAGGCCAACGCCTGACCTGTCGAAAAATTGTGAACCGAAACGAGAGCTCCGGCAACACTGCTGGAGGTTGACGTTCCCGTGCCCCGCGGCCAACCGGCGCCATGGGCCTAATCAGAAAAGCCCGGCAGGGACCTGGAGGCAGTTAGATCCACATGCGGCCAAGGCAATTAGCTCCTGTTCTTATAGTTCTGCTTCTTGGATGCTCGAGCGAACCAGCGCCCGGAGACGGCTCCGGAAAGGGCGGCAGCAGCTCGAGCTCGGGTGGCGCCACGAGCTCCGGAGGCAGCGCTACCGGCGGAAGCGGCGCGGGCACTAACTCGGGCGGTGCTACGAGCTCCGGGGGCAGCTCTATCGCGGCCGGGGGCAGCTCTATCGCGGCCGGGGGCAGCTCCGCCGGCTTAGGCGGTAGCGGCGCGAATTCTGGTGGCGGCTCCGCCGGCTCTGGCGGCAGCGGCGGCAAGGCCACTACACCTGACGTCAGCGTCTTGCTGGCTGGCGACAATGTGAACGCTAACGGGCCGCTTCAGACCACCGTTCAGGACCTCGCCTTCAGTGGCGGCGGCCACATTCTGGTGAGGCCGACAACCCTCACCACCGCGCCCAAGACCAAACATCCGGTGGCGATTTGGGGCCCCGGCGGAGGCACTCCTCCTCGCGATTACCTACAGCTGCTGACGCGTATGGCCTCACAGGGGTTCGTCATCGTCGGGATTCGAGAATCGACGGGCGACGCCGTGCTCATGTCGGCGGCGATTGATTGGCTAGAGGACCAAGAAGCGGATCCGAACAGTCCCATGCACGACCGTTTGATCCTCGACCGCGTTGGTGTGTTCGGGCACTCGATGGGCGGGCTCTCGTCGGAAGCGACTGCTCAATCCGATGACCGCGTCTCCACGGCATTGCTCGATAACAGCGGCTCCTTCGCGCACAACGCCCTCGTCGACTTGAAGATCCCTGTAGGCATCATCTACGGTGAAACGGGTCAAGAGGCGCCCAACGCTCAGGGTGACTACAACAATGCTGGCAACAAAGGGCCGGTCTGGCTCGGCATGATGAAGGGCGGCGGCCACGGCTCGGGTCCTTGGGACGGCGCCGGGGCCAACGTTGCTTGGATGCGCTGGCACCTGGGGGGGGAAAACGCCCGCAAGGCCGAGTTCATCGCCACCGGTGGCGACTACAACAACATGGGTGTCTGGCAGACTAAGTTCAAGAATTGGGACGGCTGGAAGAACTGGAACGAATGACGGTGACCGTCCCTTCGCCGGCAAGCGAAGTGACGAAGCGGTCGGCGGATACGCGATTCCCTGGTCAGACAGCAAGCGGTGGCGCAGCTCATCGAGCAACCCAGTGCGGACCAGGGTTCGTTTTGTTCGAGCGGCGGTCAGTTCCTTGGCCTCCTTGAGCCGGTAGCAGTCTGCCTCGATGTCGATCACCTCGGCGCGGTGAATGAGGCGATCGACCAGCGTGACGACGCAGGCAGCATGCGGGAACACTTCGCTCCACTCAGAGAACGCCGTGTTGGTGCTGCTCAGGCCGGCCCGTAGGTCCAGCACGGGCTCGATCTCGACATGCAAGGAACAAGAACCTCGTGGTACGTCGGACAAAGCGCCCCCGCGATTGGACCTCCAACGAACTGGCACCGGCCCCGCCGATGCTTGGTCTACGCCACGACAGCCAGCGGAATTGCCCGGATCTTCACTTGCACAACTGATCGAATCCCCTTGGGGACGCCCAGAACCACCGCTGATTGTTGATTTGCTCGCCGCCCTTGGCCCCCCTCACCGGGTTCAACCAAGCCAGGCACTCCCAGAGCCGCACTAGCCGGCGTCATGAGCTCAGGGAGAGCGTCAACCAGCGGGAGAGCGTTTCCCGTTTGAAGAAGGGTGCGAGCCTGTTCATCGCTCGAGTCGCGCCGGCGCCGTCGTAGAGAATGGGCTGCGTCAGGAGTGCCTCGAGCTGGTCGAGCCCCGCAAACGACACCAGGCAACTGAGGCTGGTCAAGAGCATCTTGTTGGGGGCGTTCGGGTGCTGACCCCGAGAGGTCAGGTAGTAGTCCGCGGCTTCGCGCAAGTCACGTGGCGCGCTGCTGTCGCCGACCCGGGGCACATAGGGAACATATGCCGGTGAAGCTCCGGCAGCTTCGGCCGTGCGCGGCTTCGCGACCGACTCGAGGATCGCGATCTGATCCGACGGGGTCCTGCCGTCCCAACCCTTCCTGGTGGTGGCGCCAACATCCACTGCGCTCACTGTTGCGATGGCCTTGATTCGCCGTTCGTTCGAAGCGGCCTTGACCGTCCCTCCGCTGCCGGTACGATGGTAAGTATCGCCTTGTCGCTGTTACGAGCCACGGCGATGGTGGGTCAGCAGACGTTCGAACTCTGCAGAGAAGTCGTCGCTCTCCAACGCTTCCGTGAACGCCTTCAGCAGCGCGCGGATGCGTGTCAGGTCGAGCTCGTGCCCGGCTTCCAAAATTGCTCCAATATCGGCGATGTCGCGCGGGCGCATCGCGATCGCCTTCATGACGACGATGTCTTCTGGCGTGGCAACGCGAAACGATACTCCGCGCACTGAACGCTCGACTGCACGCTCGATGACTTCTCTTTCGAAAGGAAGGCCTGCAAGGGAAAGGTCGATCTCGATGCCGCTCGGCTCGTGCTTCAGCAAGAGCACCCGCGACATTTTCGCGAAAGCGATTGCATCCGCGACGCGCGGCGCGAAACCGTGCTCGTGTCCGAGCGACAAAAGCCGTGGAATGTCGCCATCGTCGGCGAGCGCGACTAGGTCCACGTCTTTTGTAACACGAGGACGCCCGAGCAAAGAGGCCGCGACGCCGCCGATGACGGCTGCTGAAATGTTGGCCTGCTTGAGCCACGCAGTCGTAGCGGCGATAGCCTGAAGCAGTGGGCCGGCGACTCGCGGGACTGCCATGAAGCTAGATTGAGGTTGGCGGCTCGAGTAGTCGCTCGCGCAGCTTTGCCCAGCGAGCGCGCACCGGGGCGTCGTCATCTAGCGATGAACGCCAACCGAAATCATCGACCGAGAGCATCAGTCTCTCGAGCTCATCGAGCTTTTGTCCCAGGGTCGACGCCGCTTGTTCCTCGCGCTCGCGGGCGGCAACGGCTGCCCACCTGCGACGATATTCGCGCGCGTCATCGGGGGACAAACCAACGGTCACGTCCGCACTGTATCACGCGGCGCTGCCACGGCCATACAAGGCTCAGCGGCGCGTTGGGGAACCTTCATCTACCCCAAATCACCGAGTCGATTGCGACGCCTCGAGCCCTCGTTCCATCGCTCAGGCCACCACCGCAAAGGGAATTCTCGGCAATTCTGCGACTTGCATAACTGTACGGTTCCCCTTGGGGACGCCCAGAAACACCGCTGATTGTTGATTTGCTCGCCCACCCTTGGCCCCCTCACCGGGTTCAGCCAAGCGCGGCACTCCCAGAGCCGCACTAGCCGGCGTCATGAGCTCAGGGAGAGCGTCAACCAGCGGGAGCCGAGTCGCATCGTGAGCCCGAAGGTAGGTGTGTGCGGACGTTGCAAGCGCTCGAGGAAGACCAATTTCACGGGATCGGCGCCAGCGCGACCAGTGCCGTGTAGCGGCCAGAGCGCAGTGTTCGTGCGGACTGCAGCGTGAAGCACCTGGCCGCGATGCGGTCAGCTAGGAATCACGCGGAGTGAGACGCTCCAAAATTGGACCCGCCCATGCCGGCACGTCCCCATAGGCCTTCACCACGCGGCCGTCGGCGACTCGCAGCACGAGCTGCGCGTCCCGATCGTCGACCGAGTTGTCGTAGACATAAAAACGGTCCACCTCGGCAGCAACCGAGGCTGCGTTCGCAATCGAGCGGGCCCAACGATCGACGATCTTCCGAATTGGAACCTCGTGCCCACCTTGAAGCACCCTCCGAGCGACTCGAGCGGCGTTGATTTCCGGCCGAGCCGTGCCGACGAAGAAAATGCGGACGAAATAACCAAGGTGCAGCGCTCGGCGCACGAAATCTGGTTTGTCCGTGGCCGAGAACACGGTTTCGAACGCAAGGCTCCGCCGTTCGTTCAAACAAGTTTCACGCCGCTCGGTAGCGAGCTTCGCCGCGCGTAGACGGTCTCAGCATCGTTCCAGTCTCCGAGCTCGTCCTGCGCGATCGCGTCCGGATTGATGTATTCGCAGCCGTGAAACCACTCGTGAGCGAGTCCCCGCTCGGTGATGGTGGTCTTTCCTGCACCGTTGGGGCCCGCGACGACGAGCAGGCGAGGTCGGGAGGCCGGCGCCGGCGTCATCGCGATTTGTCGGTTCGCCGCGTCTGTGTATTTGCACGAGCGAAAATGGACGCTTCTTTCAGGCGAGCTGTGACCCAAGCGTCAGCCGTCGCGCGACGCTGTACCGCAAGATCTCTTGCTTCCCGCATCACGAGCGCGAGCTCCTCGTCCGTCGGCTCTGTGTCTGGGGCCATCAGATCTCGAGACTTGATGTGCATGCCTGTTAAGGCAGGATAGCACAGCCAGGAGCGCTGCCCGGGCCGGGGCCTGCCGGGCGCCTGGCAATCGCTTGCTCGCCCGAGAACTCGGGACCCTAGACCGAGCGCCCGGTCCCGGGCCAACCGGTCAGAGGCGACTAGGCCACGACCGCGAGTGGAATGGCCGGCAATCGTCGAATTGCACAACTGTTCGATCCGCTTGGGGACGCTACCCGATGCCCCGACATTTCCAAGCTAGTGGATTCTGGCGCTCCGATCGTTATAAATGCCAACGTAACCCCGGCACGCGCTCGGCCTTCGGGTCCGTCGCTAGGCCAGCCAACGTCCCTATGATTGAACAGAATGGCATGGACGTCGAGGCGCAACGCGAGACTGCCTTTGACATTTATCGGGAACGAACTCATGAGCAATCAGCTGACTCTCTCGCTTGCCTTCGCTTTTCTCTTGATCGCCTGCAGCAGCAACGGGGACGACCCCGCAGGTACCGAGGCGAAGGGCGGCAACTCGTCCGTGGCAGGTTCGTCCGGAATTATAGTCGGTGACGGAAAGCCTTTCTTCCCCGACGACATCAAGTACGAGATCGTGGACGGCGGCAGAGCACTCACGCTGATTGCGGCAACGCTCATCGAAGATCCCACTGACGGTGAGTTTTGGGTGATCGCCGTTCGGAACGATGAAACGGTTCCCATTTGCATGCCGCAGGTCAACGCCGCGTTTTCCCTTTCGACTGACCCCGAAGACAACGGCAGTGGTCAGGCTGTGGTCAGGGTTCAAGGCGCGATGTATCAGTCAGATGGGAGCCCCGCGCCTTGCCTCGCCCCTGGCGATACGGGCATGGGTGCCCAATTTGTCAGCCGCACCGACCAAGGCACCGCGAGAATACGGGCTGTCGCCTACCAGGGGCGTGGTTACCAGTCCCCCGAAGCCGCGAAGCTTCCCGCGCTCGCCGTTGAGCAAGTGAAGATCGTCAGCAGCGCGATGGGCAACGTGGTCACCGGGAACGTCACCAATCGCGGCACGACCTCCGTCGCGATGCCCGAGGTCACGCTGTTCTCCGTGGACTCAGGCGGACGCCCTACCGATTTTGGCTACGCGAGTTCTCAGACCGACCTGGCCGTGGGCAGCAGTTGGAGTTTTCAGGCCACCATCCCGAGTCAAGTGAACCGGTCCGTCGCTTTCGCCGTTTACGGACAGCAATAGCTCGTCGAGTATCGAGCAGCAGGGTTCATCCGGTATGAAACGCAACTTTTGGAGCGGATCGTCGAAGTCCTGATCCTCAAAGAGAAGATCTCCGAGCTCCGAGACAAAGCCGTGCGCTGCATTCGAAATTATTCGACTGGCGGTGAAGTTGCACTCAAGCCAGCTCGACAGGTTGGCCTGTTTTCGCCGATTGCTGGATCGCCAGCAAGATCCGCACGTCACGCTCGCCCTCTTGGCCCGGAACGAGCACATCTCGTCCTTCGGTGATGGCTAGGGCATCGTCGTCCATTTGTCGCGCCTGTTGATTCTCGATGATCTGATTGAATTGCGTGCCATCACTCGCGGCGCCCCTCACTCCCGTGTAGCCCTGGAACGGCTTCAACTCGTAGCTGCCGGAAGCACAAGTGATATTGAGTGAATCCATAGTTTCTCCGAAGCTCGAACGACAAGAAGCCACGGCTCCGGAGGGAAACACCAGCTCGAAATCCGTCCATTCGTCTACCTCAGCGAACAAATCCGGCCTTTCAGTCCATTGGCGTGCGCGCGACACACGGATTGGTTCTTCGGCGAGGGCGTGGCGAGCGGCATTGATACAATAAACACCCATATCGAAGAGCGAGCCCCCTCCTGGGATCTTCTTCAAGCGCCACACATCTTTATTACTGGGACCAAAGCCGCTGAATCCACAAAGGGCGTCGATCTGCGTCGGCGCACCGAATGGCCGAGCCGACGCGTACCCCCTCACTGTTTGGGTGTTGGGTTCGTGTTGGAGTCGATAGCCGATGCACAGTTTGACCCCGTTTTCAGTGCAGGCATCGATCATGTTCTGACATTGCTCTGGGGTCATCGCCATCGGCTTCTCGCACCAGACATGCTTCTTGGCGCGCGCCGCGGCAATCGCAAACTGAGCGTGCAGATGATTGGGAGTAACGATGTACACGACATGGATGTCTGGATTGTCGAGCAGCGCGTCCATCGTGTCGTAGCTATAAACGTTCTTCGATTCGATTCCATACTGTGATTGCCAGGATGGGATCTTGGACGGGGTGCCGGTGACGATGCCTGCGAGCCGACAATGCTTGGTGAGCTTCAAAGCAGGGGCGAGCCGTTCGCTCGCGTACTTGCCGAGTCCCAGTAGAGCGACACCGAGCGGTGAAGTCAGTCGAGGTTGTCCCGAATTGCCTGAACCAGAATTGCCTGCTGCTGTCGTTTGGCCCGCAGTTCCGCTTGTTGAACCAGCAGTTGAACCACCAGTTCCACCAGCCCGCCCTCCCGAAGACGACGCGCCTCCCGAAGACGACGCGCCTCCCGAAGACGACGCGCCTCCCGAAGACGAAAGCGTGGGATCAACCTCGTTCTGACAAGCTGTTCCCGATGCGACGGTCGTCGCGGCGATTGCTTGAAGGAATTGTCTGCGTCCGGATCGCAAGTTCATTTTGGTCCCTAGTTTTCCGCAGCTCTTCTAGCAAGCGAGCCGTGACCCAAGCGTCAGCCGTCGCGCGACGCTGTACAGCAAGGTCTCTTGCTTCCCGCATCACAAGCGCGAGCTCCTCGTCCGTCGGCTCCGTGTCTGGGGCCATCAGATCTCGGGACTTGATGTGCATGCCTGGAAAGGCAGGATAGCACAGCTGGGCCGCTCCCCGGGCGGGGGCCTGCCCGATGTCCGGCAATCGCTTGGCTCGGCCGTCAACACGGCTACCCAGCCTGCTCTGGGCCCTGGTGGCTCCCGTCGCCCACGCGCAGAGCGGAGCTCAAGCGAAGCCTCGTGGTGCATCGAACGAGCCGCGGCGCGATTTGAGCCTCCGACTCTTCCGATTTCGGCGAAGCCTCGCGGGCACGACCGAAGGAGCGAGTGCCCTGTCTGGTCCGACGTAGGCCAGAGGCGACTAGGCCACGACCCCGACCGGAATCGCCGGCCATTCCGCGAGTTGCACAACTGTACCGTTCCCCTTGGGGACGCTATCCGACGCCCCACTCTCGCAGCCGAATTGCCGGCTTTCAGTGCGAGAGTGGTGAGAGCGGAAGACCGATGGACGAAAGTTCATCCAGGACGAGAGCGAAGCAAGGGAAGAATGCGCGTGAAAGCGGTCCACCTCGGCAGCCATGGAGGCTGCGCGAACGATTGAGCGCGCCGAACGATCGACGATCTTCCGAATTGGAACCTCGCGCGATGCAGAAACCCCATGCTGAAACTGGCGGCATTGCCCGGGCCGGCTGAACGCACGTTGAGAAACGAACTCAGGGAGTTGGCGGACGCCCTCGCGGCGGTTGTCGCGCCGGCGGGACGCGGTAAAGCCGCGCCCGCCTCGCGTGCCTCGCAGTTGTGCGCGATCCGTAAGCGTGCTCTCGTCCGCTCAAAAATGCGTTCAATGGTCAGGGCTTTGTTGATGGTGGGAAGCCTGGTGGTAGCTCAGGTGGCGGGCATCGCGGGCGCGTCCGCTGCGGAACCTAAGGTGGACGGGTTCGACGTGGTGGGCAATGTCGGGTACGGCACTACCACCGATAACTACACCGCCGCGGGAATCAAGGGCGACCCGTTCGGCTTCATGCTCGGGGTCGACGCCGGCTACACCTTTCGCTTCAAGCTGCGTCTTGGGCTCATCTACACGCACGGCTTCGGCCGTGATTCCGAGGGGACACGGTCCGGCATGGCAGGCATCGAGGCTCCGGTCCAGACCCATCACCGGAGCGACATGATGGGTGGCACGGTGGGCTACGATTGGCTCATCGATCCGATCCGCCTGCGTGCCTCCCTCGATGCCGGAGTGGGTGTCTTCACTAGGACCACCGACGCCGGGGACCTTCCAACAGGAATCATAATCCTGGCTGCTCCTGGATTCGCTGCTCTTTGGCAGCTCGGCCCGCTCGAGCTCGGCGCGGGCTTGAAGTACTACCTTTTAAGTAGCGGCCCGGGTTTCAGCGGCTCGTTGATGACCGGCGCGCGCTTCTTCTAGCGCTAGCCATGGCGGTCGAGT
This sequence comes from Polyangiaceae bacterium, assembly GCA_035273265.1. Taxonomy (GTDB): domain Bacteria; phylum Myxococcota_A; class Polyangia; order Polyangiales; family Polyangiaceae; genus PMG-095. The sequence goes on along the minus strand of DATEPG010000201.1, from coordinate 12,779 downwards.
CGCGGCGAGGTGCTCAACGTCACGATGAACAGGCGGAGCCGAGCGAATTTAGCCATCGGTCGTGTCCAAGCGGCACCGCGGCTTGTTGTGACGCCGCTACGTTCCGGGTGTCCGGCCTCGGACGCGGACCTTCATCTCGAGCTGCGTCGCAAGGTCCGGCGGGTCGGACGCGCGTCAGGAACAGTCGAAACGTCCCCGCGCAGCTGCGCAGTGGGAATCCGGAGCCCGAGCTCTCTGTGCGGACGTCGCAAAGGGTTGAGGCAGATCGAAGCTATCGGCGACGTCGGCACGAACGGTGTCCCGCGCGTGCGTTCTACGCTGACCACGAGTCGGCGAGTCGGATCGAGAGGCTTCGAAGGGCTTGCATTGCACGACGGCCTCACCGTGCCCAATCGTGGTCGGCATTAGCGCTGCACGGGCAGCGCCAAAATGGCGCCGTGTGATCGGAGCCCATCATCTGAGCGCTCGCTCGCCATGATGTAAAGGCTGGTTTCGTCGACCGCGATAACGGGCGTGTGGATCGACCCGGACCAGAGTGTCGTGATGGCGCCGGTCGTCGAGCAGCGCACAAAGACGCTGCCGTTGTCGGGCGTTCGGTAGCTGAAATAGGCGGCAGTGTCGCTTGCGATGAGCTGCCCGTGGTCGTTTGCGAGGTCTGTCGCGAGCTCGGTGGGCGCCGCTGCGCCTGCGCCGAGCTTCCAAATTGACGTCGTGGCACCGTTGCTGCCCGGCCCTATCCACACGACGCCCCCGTCGAATGCCACGATCCTCGTGGGGTTGCAGTTCGCCCCGACCAGAGCGGTCGGTGCGGTATAGAGCGTCTCGAGAGTGCCGCCAACCTTGGCAACCGAATCGACGAGACAAGGTGCCTTGCCCGCCGGGTCGGAAAGCGTGCTTTCGGGAGGCTTGGCATGGCCACGATTCGTCATCGTCAGCTTGGACCCCGTGACGGAAACGCTGGCGATCGCCCAGACCTGGGCGAGCGTCCGCTTCGTCCGGTCGGCGAGCGAGACTGCGAGGAGCTCGTCGTGGGTGACGCCGTAGACCGCATCCTCATCGGCACCGACAGGGCCAAGCCCAGACGGGAGCTGGAGCAGGTCCGCAGGCGTGCCTCCGATATTCGGGACGGTCGCTATCGCGTATGAATAGTCTGTCGCGACGGGCTCGAGGTGCGTCCAGAACAGGCTCGTACGATTCATGAAGAGCCCAAGGATCCCCGGTGCCGCGGTCAGCGTCTCCGCGGCGCCGCCCTGAGCAGGAGCGCGCATCACCACGCCGTCGTAGGTGTCGTCGCGGTTCCCTCGTTCGACGAAGTACACGTACCCGCCGCCGGCCGTCATCTCGGTCGGTCGCGTTAGTCCGCTGACGACCACGCGGCATGGGAGAGAGCAAGCCGCAACCGGGTTCGGATCGCCATTCGGCGCCGGCTCATCGGCTTGCGTACTCGCGGACTTACCGCACGCTGAAGCGAGGCACACGCAAGCGATCACCGCCAAACCTACCCACATGAGTTGCGTATAGCCGGGTCTAAACCGGGCGGCAATGCACACGCCGCCGATGACCGCTTCGAGAGCGTCCGCTGGCGGATTGTCATGTCAAGCAAAGCACGCCATCAGGGGGCTTGTGACAGCCCCGCTGATGGCGCCGTGGGGTCGGACTCGCCTGCTATTTTCCCGCAGCAGCGGGCTCACCCGCTTGCTCTGGGATGGATGTGCCTAATACGGGATGGTCCGAGCAGCGCACTTCAGCGGGATACGATTGCTTCACGCAGCGGTTGGGCGGACATTGCAGCGCTTCGCATGCGCTCTCGAACGTATTGAAACAGTGATCCGCCATTCGGATCAGGCAGTTTCCAGTATCCGCAGACGTGTTTGCGGGTGGCGTCGCCGGAGCTTCCTGGGCCTCGCCGGACGACGGCGGGTGACGCGTAGCTGCGGCTCCACGGCAACCGAGCGAGAACGAGAGAGCCAGATTGATCAGCAGGCGTTTGCTCAAAAACATCGCATGCAAGCGCCGCTGCCGCTTCCAAATCGGGAGCACGGGAAATTCGAGCCGTACGAGGAGCGCAGCACGGTCTCAATCCACGATGTCTGGTCGTGTAGCGATGCCCAGTCCATGCGAAATCCATATTCGACACAACGCTGCGTGTAACCTGCAGGAGGGCCGCCGTGGTCCCCGAGAGCGACGTAGTTGCCGCTCACGAAGCGCGTGGCAGGCCTCCCCCGAGTCTCCGAAGGTCCAGGCCGGGGCAGTGGATTCGCCCATCAAAACCCAACCGGCCGGACTCGCAGTATCACTGAGTGTCGCGTAGGTCCCGTAACCAGTCTTGACACGTACTCGATAGTATTGGCTCGCATAATTCGAGTCAGTGCAATGCGCTGCCGTTACGATGTGGCGCCGCGTGATGAAAAAAAAACCAAAACGAGTTTGTCTAAACCGCTCGAACCGCCGCGCGTGAGTAGTTTCCCCCGTCACCGGCCCTAATAAGCTACCCACCCGCGGCTGCGCCGGTCAAGGCCACTCACCCGTCGGGCGCCAGCTTCGCCGCGCGACCGATCGTGTCGGCTTGAGAGACGCTGACGACTCGTCGCGTGGGCAAGTCCACGAACCCGGCTGCACGGTCTATGCGCTTTGCTCGTCCTAGCCACGGTGCGTTTTTGCAACTCGTTCGGAATGAGACGCGCGCCGCAGCAGTGGAACGCCCCGACCGCCTGCCCTTTCTCGACTCCTATGGTTCTGCCATCCGCAATAGCCGTCCGCACTGCGGAGGTCGCGGGGCACGGTGATTTCGCCGTCCGCCGGGAGGCGACAGCCTATGGAACCATCGGTGGCGGTCCTAAGCCACCACCGTGACCGGAATTCCCGGGAATTCCGCCAGCTGCTTGAATCTCCGGCCCACATCGAACATCCCCGACCCTTGGCGACCAATGGGGTTTCACCGACTAGGGCCGAAGTTCGCGGTGAGAGCCAGGATGATGCCCCACCAGGGATGTGGCTGGCTTTGAAAAGCCCCGTAAGGGTCGTCGAGGCCAATCGCGGCGTCCAGCAAGACGCGTTGGCCGTGGAGAGTCGTACCGGCTCCGAAGCGCAACGCGAGCTGATCGAATTCATGATTTTCCAGAGCGAGCGAGCTCAGAAAGTAGTTGAATCCAGCGTGGCCGACGATGACCCCCGCAACGGCGGTCGCATCGAAGTGCGCGGCGCAGGCGAGTCGCGAGGGGCGTTGATTGACCGATATGACGTAGGCGGGCTCCAGCTCGAATGACAGCGTGAGCCAGTCGAGCGCCAGCAGCGCGGTCTTGGCCGAAACGACGACAGGGAGAGCGTTGGTTTGCCAGACGAAAGGATCGCGATAGCCTTGAGCCGAGGCCGCCATGGTGTACGCGAGTTCTGCCAGGCGGTTCTGGTCGATGCCCCCCGGAAACAGCGCGAGCGGCGCTCCGACTCGTAAACTCAGGCGGCCGTCGAAGCCCGCGCCGAGTTCGCGAGCGTACGTAATGCCAGCAAAGGCATTACCGGGAAAGGTGCCGCCGCGCGGAGCAGTGCCGTCCACGTTGAGCGTGGTCGAGACGAAACCGCCGCGTAGCAGTGCGCCAATCCCGTTTGCAAATCGATAGTCAGCGTCGAGCTGGAGTGCCGCGCCAAAGGAGCTCACGGTTTCTCCGTGCGGGCTCGTGGTGAACGCTGCGTCGAGGCCAGCGTGGCCCGCTCGAGTTGGAGTCGCGCATGCCGGCCGCGCCACGGCCGCTGCCGCGACTAGCGCAAGACAGACCAACTGTTTCGGCATCAGAGCTTCCCGAGCGTGCCGAGCACGCTGCCATCGGCCGCCAAGTGGACCACCTGATCGCCGTAATCGTCTGCCACCCATAACGTACGGTCTTCAGCGATGAACAAGCCGTGAGGTCGCTCGAATGCACCCTCAGCCAAGGTCGTTTGGAAGTTGCCAGTCGTGCGATCCAGCACCCAGATTGAAGGCGGTTGACCTTGGTGCCCCACATACACGTGGTCCTCGTCGACCGCGATTGAGAGGGGGGTTAGACCGGGTCGATCGAGCGCAGGCCAATCGAGACTGACCTCATAGTCGCAAGCTTGGCCAGCTTCGTCACAATCGGCACGTGGGCTGAAGCGTTGCAGGCGGTGCGTGCCAAGCTCGGCGACGAATACTTCGGCGCTCTCCGAGACTGCCAACATATGGGGCTCATCGAGCTCGCCCTGCCCGGTGCCGAAATGTCCGAACCGCTGAATGATGCTCCCGCTCGCATCGAGCTGGACGATGCCGGCGCGTTCGGCCTCCGGTCGCTGGTCTCCGCCGTCCGCAGCGAACAGTGTACCGTCCTCGAGTTGGGCGACGGACCAGGGCCGGCCGAGTTCGTCGCTACGTACGCTCTTCACGAACGCGCCGCTCGTCGTGAACCACTGCAGGCGGCCGTTGTCGCGGTCCGCCACGAGCAAGGTTTCGTCGGGAGTCTGGACGATTCCGTGGGGAGTCTGCATTTGTCCGAGCTCGAAGCCTTTACTTCCCCACGCTCGGACGAACCGTCCTTCCGGTGTGAACACGGCGATCCGTGCATGAAAGTAGCCGTCCGTAACGTAGACGAGCCCATCACGCGCGACGATCGCCTGCGTCGGTCCGTCTAGAGACGCGGGGTCGCCGCTGCACGCGCTCAGAAGCAGGCACAGCGCGGCTAGCCGGCAGCGCATTGCTGCCTTCGTGCTACGAACGCGCGGGAGCAGGGGGACACGGACTGCGGGCAGGACTTTGGCATATCCGGGGCGTGGCGAGAAGTTGAAGTAGACAGAAAGACCTAGGAAAGCGAGTCCGAGCTGATTGGCGAGTCCGAGCTGATTGGCGAGCGCAGCGCCAACGATCGTGCCCCCGGTTCTCTCGTCGCATCGGCAGGAAGCCTGCCGTGGGCGTCCTCATCGTGGGCGTCAACCCAGCGCGGAAGCTCGATCCCGAGTACCGCACCTTCTACGACCTCGTCGCGGCGCAGTTCACGCGGGCAATCCACAACGCGCGCGCCGTCGAGACCGAGAAGCGCCGCGCTGACAATGTTAGCCGCTCGACCGCGCGAAGACCGACTTTTTTTCCGAACGTGAGCCACGAGTTCCGCACGCCGCTCACGCTGATGCTCGGACCCATCGACGAGGCGGTGGCCGCGCCCGACGGAGCGCTCCAAGGCGAGTCACTGGAGACCGTGCAGCGCAACGCGCTCCGACTGCTCAAGCTTGTCAATACGCTCCTCGATTTCTCGCGCATGGAGGCGGGGCGCGTCCGTGCGCAATTCGCGCCCGTCGATCTCGCGGTGCTCACCGCCGACCTCGCCAGCGCGTTCCGTTCGGCGATGGAACGAGGTGGGCTCCGTTTCGACGTCGATTGCCCACCGCTGGATGAGCCGATCTACATCGACCCACGACATGTGGGAGAAGATCGTGCTCAGGAGGTCAGGAGCGACCAAATCGACCAGCAAGGGCCGCAACGGCAGCCAGAAGCTCCCGAGGCTCCGTCGGCTTGGCGACGTGATTCTGGAATCCCTCCATGAGTGCGCGCGTGCGATCCGCCATCGAAGCGTAAGCCGTGAGGGCCACGGCCGGAACACGTCCGCCTTTTCGGCAGGTAGGGCTCGAATCCGACGGATGAGCTCGTAGCCGGACGCCTCGGGCATGCCGATATCACTGATGAGGACGTCTGGAATGGTCTCGGCAAAGCGATCGAGAGCCTCGGTGACCGAGCCCGCCAGCGTGACCTTCGCTTTACATCCGATGAGAATGGACTCGAGCAGTTCGCGCGCGTCGGGTTCATCCTCGCACACGAGCACGTGAAGCCCCTCGAGTTCGGGTGGGCACTGGAGCGCCGCGTGCGCGTCACCGCTCCGTGAGACCGGTATCCCAGGAGGGAGCAGCGACGCGGATCGAAGCGGAGAAACGGGCAACCGCACGACAAACGTCGCGCCCTTCCCCACACCTTCACTGCGCGCTTCGATGCTACCGCCGTGCAGTTCGACGAGATGCTTCACAATGGCAAGGCCGAGCCCGAGCCCCCCGTGGGCACGTGTAGCGGAGGCGTCCTGCTGCCTGAAAGGCTGGAAAACATGCGGCAGGAATGCCGGCGCGATCCCAGCTCCAGTGTCCGCCACGACAATCTCGACATGCGAGTCTTCTCGCTGCATTCGGAGGTAAACGCGGCCGCCCTTCGGCGTGAACTTCACCGCGTTCGACAACAGATTCCAGACCACTTGCTGAAGACGGTCGGCGTCGCCGTTCAGGGTGCCTGCATCTGGGTCGAGGAGGACCTGTAGCCGTACACTTTTCGCGTCCGCGGCTGGTCGGATGACATCGACCGCCGCCTCTACGGCTTGTGCAGGCTCGAGCGGCGCCAAGGCAAGTCGCAACTTGCCGGTAATGACACGGTTGAAATCGAGCAGGTCTTCAACGAGTTGAACCTGGATCTTGGCGTTTCGCTCGATGGTCTCGAGCGCGCGCTCTCGCTTATCATCGCCGAGATTGCCCGAGCGGAGCATCCGGACCCATCCGAGAATGGCGTTCAGCGGAGTTCGCAGCTCGTGCGACGTAACGCCTAGCAACTCATCCTTTGCGCGGCTCGCCTCCTCCGCGCGACGGCGCTCCTGCTGCGTCAACTCGAAGAGGCGCGCGTTGTCGATCGCGGTTCCCAAGCGGCGCCCGAGCTCCACGGCGACGTCGACGTCACGCTGCTCGAAGAGCCTTCCTGATTCCGACAACGCGAATGAAATGACGCCTATCGTTCGCCGGTCTACCAGGATCGGTACTGCCATCCAGGATCGCAGCCCGAGAAGTCGAATCAGGTCCAGGTGGTGCGCATCGCGCGCACTCGCGGCGAGCATGTCGTCGGTGAGCTCGTGAACGTACTCCGGAGCGCCCGTGCGGACGATGCGCCGGGCCGCGTCGTTCTCGTCAGCGGGGTACTGCTCTTCAATCTCGCGAATGAGCTCGAGTCGGTGTTGGTCCGCGTGGGCGAGAGCGACCCGTTCCAAATCGCCGGTGCTGTCCGAGAGCTGAATTGAGCACCAATCGGCCATGTGGGGCACGGCGAGGCGCGCCAACGCGGGCAGTGTCTGCCGGTGGTCCAGCGAGGACGTGAGCAGCGCGCCGGCTTCTGCCAGAAAGCGATGCGTCTCCTCGGACCTCTTGTGGTCATCGATGTCCGTGCAAGAACCAACCCACCTCACGATTTGCCCTTCGCCGTTGCGAACGCAGGCACCCCGGGCGAGAAACCAGCGATAGCTTCCGTCCGAGGCGCGCCGAAACCGGTACTCGACTTCGTACGGTTCTCCGGTTGTCAGCGCTTTTGTCCAGGTGTCGGTGGCACGAGGCACATCCTCCGAATGAACGATGAGATGCCATGCCGGCTCGCGCCGCATCTGTTCTAGCGAGAGCCCGACATACTGAAGGAATTGCGGGTTGCAGTACTCCACCGCGCCCTGTGGCGTCGTAGTCCACACGAGCTGCGGCGACGATTCAGCGAGTGCACGGTATTGCTGCTCCGCCGTCATGCTCGCGGCGTGCAGGCGAGCGTTGTCAATCGCGATCGCTGCTTGCGCCGCGACCGCGACGATCATCCGCTCGTCTCTCTCGGTAAAGACAGCCGTCTCCGCATGACCGAAGAAGAGGCCGCCGTGAACTTCACCAGTCCGCGAAACGACTGGCACCGCGAGGTAGCTCCGGACCGGCAAGTGGCCCGAGGGCATTCCGTGATAAGGGGCGCTCTTTCCGTACCGTGGATCCTTCGTAATGTCGTCCGATCGAACGACGCCATTACCCGCGAACGTGGGTGCGAACACATCCGTGTTGCGGGGCATCGGAAATCCGCTGAACTTCTCTCGGGGCACGCCGGCGAGCGTGTACAGCATATAGCGGCCGCGATCTGGGTCTTCGACGTTGTAGAAGAACGCGCCGAACTGCGCGCGGCAAATTGCGGTCGCTTCGTCCGTCAGTCGTACGAACACCGTATCGAGGTCGAGATCCTGCGCGAGGGCCCTGCCGACACGATAGAGCGTCTCGTTGAGGCGTGCCTCCTCGGCCAGCCTTTGTTCGGCCTGCTTCGCGTCGGTTACGTCCAGCACGAGGCTTACGTAGCCTTGGACGTTGCCGCTCGCGTCGCGGTCGGGGATATATTGAGCTCGTATCCATCTCGTCCCGCGCGACTCGTAAGGGACCTCAGACTCGAACGATGCGGGTTGGCCGGCCAACACAGCGGTGATGTGCTGGCGGATCGCTTCGTACGCCGGTGTGCCAAGCACGTCAGAGACGTGTTTGCCGATGATCTCTGCTACGGGGCGACCGAACCACTGTTCGTAGGCGCGGTTGACTTGCCGGTACGTCTCGTCCTTGGACATGTAGGCGACCAGCCCGGGGATCGCGTCGAAGATCAGACGGAGCTCAGACTCCCGGCGCTGGAGCGCCTCGCTCAGTTCACGGTAGCGGGTGCGGTCCTGCGTCACCTTGACGAACCCAACGAGCTCCCCGGAGTCGTCCTGCAAGCGCGAGAGCGACACGGCTGCGTAAAAGCGCGAACCGTCCTTCCGTTCGCGCCATCCTTCGCCTTCGTAGCGACCCTTTTCACGGGCGGTTTTCAGCTCGAGCTCGGGTAGTCCAGACGCGCGGTCTTCGGGCGTGAAGAAAATCCCGAAATACTGACCGCGCACATCTTCCAGTGCGTGGCCCTTGATCTGCTGCGCCGCGCGATTGAACGTCACGATCCTGCCGTCTGGATCGAGCATTGAAATTGCGTGGTCGCGAACGCCCTCCACAATCAGGCGCAGGCGTTCTTCCTGCTGCCTCAATTCACGTTCAACGCGCTGACGCTCTCGCTCCGCCTCGTCCCCGGGGGCTTGGCGCGCCAATGCCTGCTCGGCGGCGTGTAGGCGGCGGCGGGCCGCCTGCAGCTCCTCGATGAGCGCTTCTTTGCTTTTGGCTTCGTCGTTCAAGGTTTGGTCATCCTGAGCGCAGTCGTGGCGCAGCATGAAACATAGCCGATTCGAAGCGTCGATAGTCCACAAGTCGCGTTAGCGGCCTCGGAAGGACTGAGGCGAATTTGCCGGCAGTGTTTCTGCGCCCTCTGGGACGCCCAGAAACACCGCTGATCGTTGATTTGCTTGAAAGCTCGCGACGGTCAAGGCGAACGGAGGCTCTCTGAGCGTCGCGGCTACGTTCACTCGTTGCTGATCAACTTGTAACGAAGCATCCTGACCAAAAGGCGAAGGGTGCGCAGGCGCGGCATCGGTGACGTGTCGAGAACTTCTTCAGCGCTCGCCACGCCGTCGATCCGAGACAGCAAGAATGCTTCTTCTGGCAGCAGCGAAGCGCGCACGTCGGGCTGCCGAAGCAGGCGCAGTGGGCGCCCTCGGTCACCGAGGCGCATCTCCAAGGAGCCTTCAATCAACGCCTCCTCGCGTTCGAGCGCCGCCAACGCTTCACGGCTGCCGTGCACGTCGGCAATGCCCATTGCGCGCTCGACGAGCTTGGCCGCGACGTCGATATCGCGGGCGGACCGTGCTTTTTTTGCGTCCTCCAGCGATCTTAGCAAGCGAAGCTGGGCGGAAGTGCTGGGCACGGGTGAAAGTGCCCTGGGCTGGCCGCTCTTCCCGGCCGACTCCGTGCTCGAGTGCACGTGCCGTTCGGTTCCGAACCCGCCGGGATCACTGGACTGGCACGGAGTGGCATTGCCGTTGCAGAGCGAGAGCTGGGGCGGTGGCGGCGCAGCAGCAGCGCTGAGTGCGTTTGCAAACTCCATCACCGTATCGAAGCGCTGATCGGGCGCCTTGGCCATGGCACGACGCAAGACTGGGCCGACGCCCGCAGGCAAGCTGGGCACCCAATCCTCGATGGGAGGCGCCTCGTGGGCAATCACTTGTTCGAGCACCTCCATCACATCGCCTTGATACGGACCACGACCAGCCAGCATCTCGTAGACGATCACCGCCAATGAATACTGGTCGCCACGTTGGTCGACATTCGCGGTTCGGCCCTGCGCCTGTTCGGGGGGCATGTAATCCGGCGTGCCCATTACGTCATTTTCGCCGGTCAAGCGCTGCTCACCCCCCTTCCGCTTGCCGAGGCCGAAGTCGAGCAGCTTGATGTGGATGCCTTCCCCGGGTAGCTCGGTCAAAAAAATATTGGCAGGTTTTAGATCGCGATGCACGATCAACGCTTGATGTACCGAGGCCAAGCCCGACGCCACTTGGCTCGCGACGCGCATGGCGAGCGCGAGCGGCAAGCCAGGCTCGCGCGCGAGGAACACCTCCAGGCTCTCACCCTGCAAGAACTCCATCACCAGGTACGGCTCCCCTTGCTCGGTCACATCGAAGTCGAAGATCTGGACGACGTGCGGGTGCTGCAGCAAGCTGACCAGCTCGGCCTCGCGCTGGAAGCGAAGCAGCGCCTTCGGCTCCTGAACGAGGTGAACCGGCAAGATCTTGATCGCAACCTTGCGGTGCAAGCGCACTTGTTCAGCCTCGAACACGATGCCCATCCCGCCGCGATCCACGACACGTCGGACCTCGTACGTCCCCCGGAGCACCGTCCCAATTAGAGGGTGTGGAGCAGCAGAAGAGGGATCGGTCATGAGAACCATTCGCTGTTTGAGCGGTGACAGTGCTTTCGCAGGCTGTCCGCCGGACAACACGAAACGCTAGCCTCCCGGCCCACCGTTGACTAGAGCCTCGGAAGCCGCGCTCGGGGCGCACAGTGCCCCATACGCCAGCCGCCGGGGATCGGGTAATGCTCGGATGCGGGCAATGCGGCTTCGCACTGTTGCGATTGGGAGTAAGACACAAGGCCACATCGTGGGATGGGCGGCGATTGGACATCCAAGTACGTTGCCGAGAATACGGTTTCGAGCGCTCACGATTGATGTATTCGGATCGAGCACTAAGCCTAGGGCTCGCGATCGAGCGCCTGCAGCTGCGCGATGATTCGAGCGAGCCGTTTGCCGCGCGCGGTCAGCTCGTACTCGGTGCGAGGTGGAAGCTCGGCATAGCTGCGTTTCGAAAGCAATCCGTACGCTGTCAGCTTGCGAAGCCGTTCGGAGAGTACTTTCGTGGAGATCCCAGCGATATGGCGTTCGAGTGCACCGGGGCGCACGACCCCGCTGGCGATCCCCGAAAGCACGGAGACCGACCACTTGCAGCCCACGACCTCTTCCAAGCAGCGGTAGTTGTTCCGCACCATCGATTGTTCCTGAGTAGTCTTCACGATCTACACCACTTCGTCCAGAGGACACCGAAAAGTGCCCGCTGCCGCATGCGCCAACCATTCACTAGGCTTCTCGTGTCAGGCCCAATGCCTGAGCCGAAAGGATTCGTTCATGCAAACGAAAGCGATTTTCTATCACGCGGGATGCTCGGTGTGCGTCGAAGCGGAACGCAGCGTGGCAAGCGCACTCGATCCGCAGCGCTATCAAATCGAGCTGGTTCATCTTGGCACGAACAAACAGCGCGTCATCGAGGCAGAGCGCGCTGGCGTAAAGTCGGTGCCAGCGCTCGTGCTGGATGGTGTGCCGTTCCACATCAATTTCGGCGCGCCGATTGAAGCGCTACGCTGACCTACCTACGATAGGCGCTGCAGGGTGGGTGGCACGACGACGCTTGGATACGGCGGATCTAGTCCGCGTCTAATATTATGGCGCGGATCGCGTAGCCGATCTCGTGAAAATCGAGAGGCGAACCGAAGGGCTTGCCGTTGACGAACAGGGTCGTTGGCGTGGGCAGCCATAGCTCCTCAGCTAACGCAAAGTCGGCGTCCACTTGACGTTCGAATGTCCGCTCGTCGAGCGCTTTCCTGAATCTGTTCAGATCGAGGCCAATCTTTCCGGCCTCCTTTTCGAGCGCTGGGCGGTCGAGCACTTGACTCGCCGCACACAGTCGACCGTAGTACTCCCAGAACTTTCCCTGGTCGTGAGCCGCCAGCGCTGCTTCGGCAGCGGCGTGCGGCTTCGTGTGCTCGCGCTCGCTATACTGATGAAATACGAAATGGACCCGCGACCCATATCTCGCGCGAATCTGTTGAACTACGTTCGCGTCCTGCGTGCACAGCGGAGATTCGAAGTCTGAGAATTCCACGAGTTGCACCACGGAATCCTTCGGGCCGAATTCGGGCCCGGGACCCGTGGTGAGAGCGGCTTTGAGCGCGGCGCTCCACGGCCGTTCGGTAGCTTCCATCTTCTTGAGATCGCGGACGATCGAAGGAATATGCTCGAACATGGTCCTGCAACGGGCCGGAGGAAACCGAAGGGTTTGTTCCCTCACCATTGTGCAGGTGTGCGCGCTGATGTTGCCCGAGCACAAGAGCTGCGCCAGCTCTTCACAGTCACCCATCGGTGCGCGTGGTGGACTAACCGCTGCTGAAGTGAGCGGGCTCTCGTACGGGCGCGGCACAGGCGGGACGGCAGGAGTTGCGGTCGGAGTCACCGTGCTGTTCGCGGCGAGCGTTGGCTGTTGGCATCCCCCGAGATTGCCTGTAGCTGCGCTTGCTACGATAAGTGCGAAGGGCGCCCTCAGCCATCCCTGAAAAGGCTCCGACGAAGTCATGCCTTTATCTACCAGGCCAGCTCGTGCCCGGCTAGATAATCGAATTCATCGCTCAAGCGCCCTCTTGACTCTTGGCGAACGAATCGCCCCCGCGACTCTGACTCTTGCGAGCCGCAATTGGACATCTGGTTGGTTGTCCGATTGCGGCAAGCAGGCCCGGCCAGTGCCTCGCCCGTCGATCGAGCTCGGCTATAACAAAATCGAACGCGCTTC
>DATEPG010000200.1:0-2034 GCA_035273265.1 Polyangiaceae bacterium | reverse complement strand
GCGACGCCGGCGCCGAGCATCGCGCCCGCGCTTGCGGATTCGGCGCAGCTGGCAGCGCCGATCAGTTCTGCGCGTGCACCCCAACCTACGGTAGGCTCCGCTGCGTCTCGCGTAGCGCCCCCGCGTGCGGCGGGTCGCGCCGACGAGCGCGGTCTGGCTAAAGACAATCCATTCAAATGATCCGGCGGATATCCTGGCTCGCGCTGCCCTGCGCGGTTTGCCTTTTCTCCCTCTTCTCGTCATCGGCACACGCGGGCGAGCCCGCAAAGGCTCCGCCCAAGGCGGCCGCAAAGGCCCCGCCCAAGGAGCCCGCGTCAGGCCCGCCAAAGACCGAGGCTGAGCTGAACAAATCGCAAGCGGCCCAGCGCTTCGACCGTGGCTTGCAGCTGTTCAACGAAGGCGACAACGCGGGGGCGCTGGCTGAGTTCAAGCAAACGTACGCGTTGATGCCGAACCCGATCGTGCTCTTCAACATCGGCCTGGTGTACGCCGCGATGAGCCGCCCGGTGGATGCGGTGGACGCGCTGACGCCAGTGGTCGACTCGGCCACACTCTCGCCCGAACAGCGCGAGCGCGCGCAGAAAACGCTGACCGACCAACAGCAGCGGATTGCGCGTGTGTCGGTCAGCACCGTGCCCGCGGGCGCGCGCATCGACGTGGATGGCGTCGAGGTCGCGCGTACGCCGCTTGCGGGCCCGCTGCGCGTGGCCGAGGGCAACCACGTGATCGGTGCGGTCGCTGAAGGCTACGCCCCCGCTCGCAAAGAAATCATCGTGGCCGGCAATGCGGACGCCTCCGTCAGTTTCGAACTGCTCCTCAGTACCGCCAAGCGCCCCGCCAACTTGACGATTCGCTCACGCATCGTAGACGCCGAGGTGCTGCTCGACGATCAGCCCATTGGTAAGACTCCGCTGGCCTCGTCGATCGCAGTCCCCGGTGGGCAGCATCGGATCGAGTTGCGCCGCGCCGGCTATCTGTCGGGCAAGCAGCAGGTGGAAGTGGGGGAGAGCTCGACCGCCGAGGTAACCCTCGACCTAGCCGTCGACAGTCGAGCTTTGGCCAAAGATGGCGCGGATCTCACCATCTCGGTGCGCGAACCCCACCTGAACCTGAGCATCGACCAGGAACCACTGCGGTTGTACACCGGCACTCTGCGCTTGCCCAAGGGCGTGCACCACCTGCACCTCGAGCAGGCCGGTTACCAACCCTTCGACCAAGAGGTCACGCTCGACAGCCAGAAGCCGCTGCTGCTCACGCCGTACCTGATGCCAACCCCCGAGGCGCGCAAAGCGCACAACGACAACGTGCGGATGCACCGCACGTGGGGCTGGATCCTGACCGGAGCGGGAGCTGCGGTGGCCGCCGGTGGCGTGACTTGGCTCGCGATCAATAGCTCCAAGAAGGACGACGCGCTCGCCGTGTACAACCAAACGGTCGACAACGCCGAGAACCCGCCCAACAAAGACAGCGTTTGCTATTTGTCTGGCGTGAACGGCGACGCCGAGCTGTGCAAGGCTGAAGTCGACGCCGCCAAAGACGACTACGACAGCGCCAAAGCTCGCGATGTCCCTGGCTACATCGCGCTCGGCGTGGGCGGGGCAGCCCTCGCCACCGGCGTCGTGTTGCTGCTCACCGGTGACAGCGCACATCGCTACGACCCTCCAGAAAAACAGGCGAAGGCTAAGGCCCCCACCTGGGCAATCACACCCGGCCCTGGCCGCCTGGGCCTGGGATTGAGAGCTTCCTTCTAGCGCCTGTGTGGCTACTGTCGGGAAGCAGCGCGTTGCCCGACGCTGACCTCAGCCTGGCGGCACCGAAAAAAGCTGTTCGTGCACGAATAGCTTTTTTCACCGGCGAACGGTTGCCCGGGCCTGCCTCGTGGCAGCGAAAAAGGTGTTCGTGCACGCTCATGCTTCAACGCAGCGGCATTCGAAAGTTGAAGCACGAAAATAACGGGCTGCTCGGACGCGCGGAAATTTGGGTTTCGGAGGGATCGGAGGTGTGATCAAAGGATCGGATGGCTAATCCGGTCGA
>DATEPG010000199.1:0-12509 GCA_035273265.1 Polyangiaceae bacterium | reverse complement strand
CTGCTCGCCGCACTCACCGCCTGTTCCTGGCCTGTGCTTGCGCGCGCACAATCCGGCAACGCAGCCTTAGCGGAGTCGCTCTTTCGCGAAGGCAAGCGGCTGTCCGGCGAGCGCAAGTTCGCCGAGGCCTGTCCGAAGTTCGCAGAAAGCTACAAGCTCGACCCTGGGCTCGGCACGCTCCTCAACCTGGCGACTTGCCATGAATCGGAAGGCAAGCCGGCCACGGCCTGGGCCGAGTTCAGTGAAGCGAGTTCGCGGGCCAGGCGTGAAGGCGATACCGAGCGAGCGCAGCTCGCCGAAGAGCGCGTGCGCGCACTCGAGCCCAAGCTCGCTCACGTCAGTATCACGCTGGCAACGGGCGCAGCCGTTCCCGGGCTGGTGATCAAGTTCGACACACGCGAGCTGGCTTCCGCCGCGCTGGGCCTGCCAATCGCGGTGGATCCGGGCAAACACGTGCTCGAGGCGTCCGCACCAGGGAAAGAAACTTCGACGCAATCGTTCGAGATGCCCAGCAAGCCGACCACGCTCGCGATCACGGTGCCGGTACTGAAAGAGAGTGCGAGCGCGGCGCCCGCGACGGCGGCGGTTGCCGCGCTCCCTTCGCCAACTCCCGCGACGCCCGCGCCCGCCGTCGCGCCTCCTGCTCAGCAAGGGACCGATTCCGGCTCCAACACGGGCGCGATCGTCACCGGCGTCACCACCGGCGTACTCCTGACCGGAGCCATCGTCACGGGAGTGCTCTATTCGGGCAAACGCAGCGATTTCAATGACGCCAACAACAGCGGCGACCCGACGCGCGAGGACAAGCGCGATGAGGCGCAGACGTGGGGTACCGTCAACGCGGTGTTCGTCGGCGGCGCGCTCGTTTCTGCCGGAGCTTTCGTGTATTTCTTGGTCAGCGGCGGCAAGCACGAGAGCCCGCCCGTCAGCGCGGCAAGGCTCAGGCTCACGCCCGTAGTCTCGCCACAAGTGGCCGGACTGATGCTGGGAGGTAGCCTATGAAGACGACAGCATGGGGCTGGCTCGTCTTGCTAGTGATGCCGGGCTGCCTGCTCCTGCAACCACTGGACGAAGTCAAATCCGACAGCACGGGCAACGCGGGCAACCCGAGCAGCGCGGGCAGCAGCGGCAACTCGTCACAGGCAGGCAACGGCAGCGCTGGGCGCAACAACGGCGGTGGACCAGGCAACGGCGGCGCGCCGAACGGCGTAGACTTCTCACCCTTCACCGGCACTTGGACAGTCACCGGAGGTCACATTACGACGACCTGCGGTAGCGAGATGGACACCACGGTGGTCGACCCGGGAGGCACCGATACGTTTGGCCTAGGCACGATCTCGGATCTCATCTTCAATCCCGGTACCGCCTGTGAAGTGCTGGCCGACGTGAGCGACCGCACCGCATCGCTCAACTCAGCAACGCCGGATTGTTCCTACAGCGATGCGCAGTTCACCTATGACCTAGCCTTCGACTCGTTCGAATTCGAGCTGTCCGGCGACGGCAAGACCGCAGAAGCCACCATGGTTGCGTATATCTGGGTCAGTGACGAAGACGGCAATTCATCCGAGTGCTTGTCCGAAAATACATGGAGCTACAAGCGTTGATGCGGCCCGTGTGATGGGCGCGCCGCGACGTCCAGAATGAGCGCTCGTCCCAAAGCGGCGTCCTTCGCTATGCGGAATAAATGTTCGTGCACGAACATCTTTTCATTGGCCGCCTGCGCCGCGAGTACGGCGCTCGGGTCCGCATTCGCAAGTCAAGCAAGTGCGCCGGCGCGCTAAAGCACGTGCGCTGGCGAAAGCACGCTGCGCGACGCGGCGGCCTGCACCGCGCCGCGGTTCGAACGCGACCGTTGACCCGAACTTTGGTCGTCGTCGCGGACTTGCGCGACGAGTTCGAGCAGTAGGCGTTCACAGTGAGCGCGCGTGGGCAAACGCGGCCGCAGCAGAGCGGCGCGCTCGTCGGCCTTGCGACCACGCGTCCAAATCAGCTCGCGCGGCAATGCGCTCACCAGCGCAGAGCCTTCGCGTGCACGGATGAGCACGAACGGAGCGGCCGCTGCGCCACCGCCGCTAGCGGCCGTCCCGTATTCTACGCCGATTTCTACGCCCAGCAGGCCGCGCACGGCGCCCGGCACTTGCACCAAAAGCCGCAGTTCGTCCGCCACAGCCCGGCCCTCCGGAATGCGCGCCCAGGCCACTACTTTGACGCCCGGCGTGCGCCGCAAATTGACCGCGAGTCTTTCCAAGAGCGCGCGCGGGCGCATTGCCAGATCAGCCGGCAACTGTGCGGCGCGACCGGTGAAGAACAGCGGCAGCAGGCAGGCGGAACCCAGCACGAGCAGCAGTGCCTGATACGGCGCATGGGCAAAGAGCGCCCAAGCCGTGAGCAGCAGCAACACGCACGACACGGCGAACAAGCCAAACCCCGGCAAGGTGCCCGCATCGAGGAAGCGGCCCTCAATGGGCGCTGACGAACGCACAAATGCTTCCCGGTCGGACAGCGGCAACCATTGGCCCGGTCCGCGCAAAACGAGCTTGGTGGGCGTCGCGTACTGACAGGCGAAGGCCATCGCCAAAACCAGCAGCGCAGCACCGAGCGTCGCCTGATCGAACCAGGCTGCGCTGACGAACGCCGAAGCGAGCAGCGTGCCCGAAGCGGCTGACCGTAAACCGACCGGCAGAGGCACGAGCGAGCGCGAGACAGCGCCGCGAGCGCCGCACAGGGCCGAAAAATACCGCCATTTGCCGGCTACCGCGAAAGCGTAGGCCAGCGCCGCGAGCGCCGCGCACAACCACCAGCCGAGGCGCTGCCGCGGTTGCGCGCCGGCGCCGAGCGCCAGGGCGCGCGTGTTGGGCTTCTCGAGCTGCGAACTGGGCAATGGATTGGCGAAGGCATCGAACGCCTTGGCGCTCACGCGCACTCGCCACAGCACGGGTTCGCCGCGCGAGACGTGCGGGCGGACGATATCGAGCTCGTCCTTGTCGGCCAGACGATGCAGATTGCCGATGAACACGCCGCCGAGAGCGTCCCCATCCTGCAAGCGCCCAGCGCTACTGTTCATGTCCGGCAGCACCGGCGGCGTCGGACCCGCGGGCAACCGAAACAGCACGCGTGCCGAGTCGATCCCTTGCTCGAAGCGCGGACCCACCCAGCGCACTTCCGCCTCGTTGCCCTCACGACGGATCAAATCTCGCTTGAGCAAATCGGTGCGGTATTGGAAATGGAACGAGTACACCCCTGTCCGCAGTCCCTTTTCGCGATCGACCTCGATGCGCAGCGTCCCGTCGTCACGCTTGTCGAGCAGGAGCGGCGTCGCGGGCAGCTGCGCTCTCGAGCTCGCGACCGACGACACACTGGCGCCGGGCAACGGTTCGGCGTCCAGATCGACTCCGCTCAGCTCGAATCCGGGGAATGGCCCGCCGCGCACTGCCAGCGTGAGGTCCTCGGTCACGAGCGCCTTCCCAGCGCGATCCACATCGATCGTGGCGACGTGCGAGCGCACCTCGCTCTCGACCCAAGCCTGAGCGGGCTCAGAAATCAGCGCCAAACCGGCGACAGCACACAGTGTGGTTATGTGTCGCCTGAAGTCGTACATCCTGGACCTGGATTAGTCGCAGGCGAGGCGGACGGGCAAGTTTGGGTGCGGCGTGAGCCGCACTTATCGAAGTGCGAACCTAGGGGGTGGCCAGCACCGAATCGCGTTTGCCTGCCATCAGCGCGAGCACAGGCACCAGAGCACCCAGATCTTCCACCGCGGCACGCGGCACGGTGAGCGTGGTGGTGATCTCGGGGCCGCTCGAGTTGAGGTCATAGCTGAATAGGACCGGCGTATCGCCGTGGTGCGGGAGCGCCGTGAACAGCTTCTGCGCATCGGCAGCGCGAGAACCTAGCGCGCCCAGTTGGCCGGCGAAACGCGCCAAGGTGAGGAAGCCGCCTGCGGCGTGTGGTGTGCGCCTCAGCGCCTCGAGTCCTTCGCGCGTGCGCAATACGGGCGTCTTCGGATCTTTCAGCGACTCGAGGCGCTTGATCATGGCTTGTTCGTCCGGACAGGCGCCAATCCAAGTGCGTTCGCCGTCGAAAGCGACGATTACCGACAGCGGCACGCTCTTGGCGGGCGGCTTGCCTTTCGCTGCTGGCTCGAGCTTGAGCTGCGACTTGGCATACTTCTCTAGCAGCTCGCGTGAGATATCGAAGCGGTAGGCCTTGCTTCCGGGCTTGAAGCCGCGGAGCTGCACGCCATGCGAGCTGACCTTCGGCAGCAGCGCCGCGTTCAAGTTCAGGCGCGCCTTGAGCAAACGAGCGAGATCGCGACTACCGACGGTCGCCGACACGGCGTCGAACAGCGAAATCAGGCTCTTTGAATCGCCTTCGAGCGCGGCAACTTGCCAGCCCAATAGGCGATAGCTTGCGGCCAGCAACGGGTCGTTCGGCAGCTCGCTGAGCTCACCCTGAGCGCGGACCTGCTTGGTGTTCTGCTCGAACAGCAGTTCGACCGACTTGGAGGCTTGATTGCGAAGCCCTTGCGGCACCTTTTCGGATTCCAAGTAGCCGTCCAAGAGCTCGGCCAGGGTATGCCCGATGGGCTTCAAGCGACCTGGCTTCCAGCCCACCCCGAAGCTTGCTTGTGTGCTGTCGGCTGGCATTTGCCAGAATAGATCTGGCGTGGGTTCTACCATCGCCAGCGTCTCGCTACTGGCCTGCACCAGCCAGGACTTCTGACCCGCGAACTTGAAACCGAGGCGCAGGTCGAGCAGGTTCTTGGCGCTATCCAGAGCTCCGTCGACGCGCACCCGGTCCAGGTCGTGTACCAGCGCCGTGGCCTCGTCGATCAGGCTGTAGGCAACGTCGGACAGCGCACGGTCGAAGCGCGGATTGTCGACTTGAACCTCACGCAGCAAGAAGCCGGCCAGCAAGCGCGCCGAGCCGAGCTCTGCTTGATACTTCTTTTTGATCGGTTCGAGCCGCAATTCGAGCTGAAAATCCAGGTTCGGCAGCGGTTCGTTGGGCAGCCCGCGGGTCGCATAGTTGAACAAGCCATCCACGTCATGCTCGCGGTGACCACAGACCAAGCGAGCCGGCGCGCTGCCGACCGCCGCGCCCACGCTGCACGAAACGTCCTCCGACTCACCGATCCGATACACGCCCGCGCGCAGTCGGCGCACCGATTGTCCTTTGCTACGAGCAAAATCGAGCGCGCCTTCGAGCGAAGTCAGACCGACCGATACCACCGCCAGCGGCTCGGGAACCTTGCCCTCACCCAGCGGATCGAGTGCCACCGCTGCTTCGAGCGGCGCATCCCAAGCGACTACGCTCTCCAACCCCTTCAAATCGGACGGCAGAACGTCGTGGAGCTTGTACGGGAAGTTCGCCCAAGCGGCGACCGTCTCAATCGCTGTCTTCGGCTTCTTGAAGCGCGAGATAGCAATCAGCTCTGCGGGGGCGGGCACCGGCGTCAGGTCCGCCGCGTCTTCCTTGGCGATCGGCGCCACGCTGCCCGCGGGAGTGCTCGCGGACGGCGCCACGGGCGCAGCCGGGGCACCACACCCGAGGAGCGCGCCTGGCAAAGCCACCAGCAGCACGTTGTATGACACCCAGCGCGACGCGAAGAGCGAGCGTTCCTTCAACATTGAAGTCACTCTACACGCGCCCGAGCGAGACACAAAACGACAGAAACGCGCGGCTGACGGGCATTTGCCTGGTCAACCGCGCGTTCCTCAGTGAGTACGGCGTGCCGCGAACGCTCAGTTCGTTTCTTCGAACTCGGCGTCGATCACGTCGCCCTTCTTTGGCTCGTCGGCTGCGCCACCGCCTGCAGCGGCACCCGCGGCCCCCGGACCAGCAGCGCCGCCGGGCGGCGCGCCAGTGCCTTCGTACATCTTGGATGCCATGGCGTGGGCTTCCTTCTCGAGCCGAGCCAACACATCCGCGACCTTGTCGTCGTCCTGCTTCTCGACCGCAGCGCGACCTTCCTTGATCAAGGATTCGATCGAGGCGACGTCGACCCCGCCGAGCTTGTCCTTGTTGTCGGCGATTTGCTTCTCGAGCTGATAACACATGTTATCGAGCTTGTTACGGCGGTCGATTTCCTCACGGCGGCGCTGGTCTTCGGCTTCGTGCGCGGCGGCATCTTTGACCATGCGGTCGATGTCGTCCTTGTTGATGCCGCTCGATGCGGTGATGGTGATGCGTTGATCCTTGCCCGTTGCCAGGTCCTTGGCCCCAACGGAAAGGATGCCGTTGGCGTCGATGTCGAACGTCACCTCGACCTTCGGCACGCCGCGCGGCGCAGTCGGCAGACCTTCCAAGTGGAACTTGCCGAGCGTGCGGTTGTAGCGAGCCTCTGCGCGCTCACCCTGCAAAACGTGGATCTCTACGGACGTTTGGCTGTCCGCCGCGGTCGAGTAAATCTCCTTCTTTTGCGTCGGGATCGTGGTGTTGCGCGGGATCATCACGGTCATCACGCCACCCAGGGTTTCGACACCCAGGGAGAGCGGGGTGACATCCAAGAGCACGACGTCCTGCACGTCCCCGGACAGCACGCCGCCCTGCACGGCTGCGCCGATAGCGACGACCTCGTCCGGATTTACGCCCTTGTGCGCTTCTTTACCGAAATATTTGGTGACGACTTCTTGCACGAGCGGAATGCGAGTCGAGCCACCGACCAGCACCACCTCGTTGATGTCGCTGACCTTCTTCTTGGCGTCGTCGAGGGCGCGCTTGAGAGGCTCGAGCGTACGATCGACGAGCGGACGGATCATCTGCTCCAACTTGGAACGCGTTAGCTGCTTCTGCAGATGCTTCGGGCCGCTGGCGTCCGCCGTGAGGAACGGCAGGTTGATGGTCGTCTCTTGCTTGTTGGACAGCTCGATCTTGGCCTGCTCGGCTGCGTCTTTCAGGCGCTGAATGACCATCTTGTCGTTCGTGACGTCGATGCCGGTGTCCTTGCGGAACTCGGCGCTGAGCCAATCCATCAGCATGTGATCGACGTCGTCACCACCGAGGTTGGTGTCGCCGTTGGTGGCAATCACCTGCACGACGTTGTCGCCAACCTCCAAGATAGAAATATCGAAAGTACCGCCGCCGAAATCGTATACAGCGATGATCTCGTTGGCCTTCTTGTCCAAGCCGTAGGCGAGAGCCGCCGCTGTCGGCTCGTTGATGATGCGCTTCACGTCGAGGCCGGCGATCTTGCCGGCGTCTTTGGTGGCTTGGCGCTGAGCATCGTTGAAGTACGCGGGCACCGTAATCACGGCCTCGGTGACCTTCTCACCCAGGTAGTCCTCGGCGGCCTTCTTCAGCTTCTGCAACACCTTCGCCGAAACCTCGGGCGGGGCCATCTGCTTGCCGCGCGCTTCAATCCAAGCGTCGCCGTTCGGTCCCTTGACCAGCTTGAAGGGGAAGCGCTTGGCCTCCTTCTCACTTTCTTCAAACCGGCGGCCGATGAAGCGCTTGGCCGAGTAAACGGTATTTTCCGGGTTGGTCACTGCCTGACGCTTGGCGATCGTACCGACCAGGACCTCGCCCTTGTCGTCCCAAGCGATGACGGAGGGCGTCAGGCGCGCTCCTTCTTCGTTGACGATGACTTTGGCTTCTTTGCCTTCCATGACGGCGACGACGCTGTTCGTCGTGCCAAGGTCGATGCCGATGATCTTACCCATGATGCTTCGTTCTCCTACCGTCGCCCCCGACACTTGCGGGGGGGCCTATTCATGCGATGTCGTGCGTCGCCGCCGCCCACGATCAGGGGCCGGCTCCGCGAAGTCGTCACGCGGCGGCAGAGCACCCGACAAATGGGGCGTCTGAGGCCACGAACGCGAGCAACATAACCACCGACGCCGGGGGGTCAACGGGGCGATCAGAGCCAGCCCCACAAAAAGACCGGCACGAATAACTGCGCCCAAAGCAGAGCCGTGAGCTGTTTTTTTGTTGACACTTGCGGCGCAAAAGCTACTTTCCGCGTCCCTGTTGGGGCGGTAGCTCAGCTGGGAGAGCGCTGCGTTCGCAATGCAGAGGTCAGGGGTTCGATCCCCCTCCGCTCCACCCTTCAGGCACTTGAAAACACAAGACGACCCGCTTCGAGCCGGAGGCGCGTCTGCGCTTGCCGCTCTGGGTGGGTCAGCAATGACCGCCCACGGCTCCTGGCCCCTGGGCTCGGTGCGCTTCGGGCTACGCGCCGCCGCACGCGCGCCTTGCCCGCTGACCCAACCAACTCGGGCTCTACCGTAGATCGCTGCAGCAGCGCGTGCCGGTCGAGTAATCGAAGTAGATCTCTGCGTGCGAGGAAATTTGTGCCTCGCAGCCCTTGGTTGTCGAGCGCGCGTAAAATCCTCCCAAGAACATCTTGTCCTCGACCCATTCGTCGAGGTTCCCGACCATGTCGTAGATCTTTTCGCCCGACCATTCGCTCGCGCAAGCGCCGGTCGCGCCGGTCACACGGAGCAACGGATCTTCTCCTTCTTCGACCAAGTTGAGCCTGGGATCCAAGAGCCCGAGCGAGGATGAGGCGTGCAGCACGTGGCCCGGATGGGTCGCTCGGTGCACGTTGCAGCGGCCAGCGCGATAGCTTTCGCCATAAGGAAACAGCCTGCCCTTCTGGCCCCGACATGCGGTCAGCCACTCGTCCTTGCTGCACAGCCGCTTGCGCGCATTCTCACACGCCCGTTTGGCAAGGTTGTACGACAGGTAAGCCTGAGGCAAAGCGCCGGCCTCGGACACCGCGCGCGGCTCGAACGGGTGCTCGCGCTGAAAGCGAGGCAACTCGGGCAGTGGAAACGAGCGCGCAGCGGCAGCGCCCAACGTACTCTGCTCGTAAAGCCAAATATCGCGCACGCTCGCCGCGAGCTTCGGGCTCGGCGGGTAGAAGGGCGAAAGGGCTTGGCCGCTGGCAGCGTCCACGGTCCGGATTTCCCAGCGGTCGATGCAGAACGAGTGAACTTGCGCCATCTCCGGGCTGCAGCGGCGAGCCCCGGCTGCTCGGGCGGAGCTTTCCGCGCCTGAGTTGCCAAAACCGAGGCCCGCGAGCACGAAAAAACAGATCGCTAGCCAACGCCGCATCCGCTCGAAATAGCAGCATTTTTGCCACATCATCAGTGCAATCGACCGGAGTCGCGCAGAAACGGCTGCTCTGGCGACGAGGCATTCGCTGCCTCGGCGGTTGCGGTGTCGCTTTCGCAGACCCATCGTGCTGGCACATGCCGAGTGACCACGATCTCCGGCGACAGAGGCTGATCGAAAGCATCCGCGCTTCGACTCAGATCGAGGACCCGCGGATTTTGCAGGCGTTCCTGCGTGTTCCACGCCATGAATTCTTGTCCGAGACGCAGACCGCCATTGCCTACGAAGATCGCGCCGTGCCGCTCGACGAAGGTCAGACGGTGAGTCAGCCGAGCATGATTGCGATCATGCTCGCCGAGCTTTCGTGCGAGCCCACGCAGCGGGCGCTCGAAGTGGGGGCAGGCTCGGGCTATGCGGCCGCGCTCCTGGGGCAGCTCGTCCGAGAGGTGTATGCGATTGAACTGCGGCACGCGCTGGCCACTCGCGCACGCGCCAATTTGGCGCGCAGCGGGGCTAGCAATGTTCACCTAGTCGAAGGTGACGGCAAGCTCGGTCTAGCCGCGCATGCCCCGTATGATCGAATCTTGGTTTCGGCTTCGCCGCACGAAGTTCCGAGTGCCCTATTGGATCAGCTGGCCGTTGGCGGGCGGATCGCCATCCCGGTCGGCGACGAGCACACACAAACGCTGCTTCTGGGCGAGAAAACCAGTTCAGGCGAGCTGAACTGGCGGCGCTCGGTACCCTGTATTTTCGTGCCTCTCGTGAGCGCCTGAAAGACTCAAGCCGAGCCGACCGTGCGCGTGTTGAAAGACATCGGGCTCGCGCCGACACGTTGGTAGGCGCGTGCCCAGAGCTCCGCGGGTGGAGTGCCGAAGACGATCTCGGCATCGACGTCGGTTGGCAGCCAAGCGCCGACCTTGATCTCGTTCTCCAGCTGCCAAGGCGCCCAGCCAGCATAACCCATCAGGGTGATCAAACCGCGCGGCACCTGCGAGTTGGCGATCGCCTCCAAGACTTTGCGCGATGCGCTGGCCGAAATGCCGGGCGCGACTTCCATCTGACCTTCGAGCTCGGGCGCCAACGCTTCGCTCGGGTAAACCAACCAGACCTGCTCTGGCGAGACGGGCCCACCCACTCGTACGACACCAGCCAAATCCGGCACGGTGTGCGCGACGTTGGCACGCTGCAGCAGCTCGGAGAACGACATCGACTGCTTGCCGTTGAGCACCCAACCGAACGCTCCATCGGGACCGTGTGCGGAAAGCAGTACGACCGAGCGCTCGAAGTTCGGATCCGAAAGCGGGGGGGCCGAAAGCAGCAGCCCAGGGGCCAATGCGGAAGTCATCCCGGAACAAGCTAACGTGCCCGCCCGCAGTCGTCGATCGTGGCGACGAGCGGCAGCTCTGGCGGCGGCCGCCGCCGGAGCAAAGCTTCTGCTCCTGGCCTCGCATGCAGCCGTCCCAGCCCGGGGGCCGCAACGGACGCCACGCGCAGGGAGCGGCCCGTTTCTGGCGGCATTCGCGACACGAACCGCCGCCAAAGCATGACCACCGGCACGGTCAAAGTGAAAGCCGCGTGCCTCCGCCGTTGGCTTGCTGATAGAGTGGTCGCCAATCGATGCGCGTCACCTTTTATGGCGTTCGGGGTTCGGTTCCGTCACCTGGGCCGCAGACTGCTCGCTATGGAGGGAACACCTCCTGCGTCGAGGTGCGACTTGCGGACGGCTCCGTGCTGGCGCTCGACGCAGGCACTGGCCTGCGCCAGATGGGCAATAACCTGCTGCGCGAGGGGCGTCCGTCACCGGTGCACTTGTTGCTTTCGCACACGCACTGGGATCACGTGCTCGGTTTGCCGTTCTTTGGCCCGCTGTGGGGCAAGGACAACCACATCTTCGTTTACCCGCTGGCCAACGACGCGCAGGAGCGCTTCCAGCGCAACATCTTCGACGACATCCACTTTCCGGTGAGCGTCGACGACATCCCCGCCCGCATGGAGTTCGTGAAGCCCGAGACGCAGACCTGGCGTATCGGCTCGGCGACCGTAAGCCGGATCATGTTGAACCATCCAGGCGGCGCTCAAGGCTTCCGCATCGACGACGACGGAGGCACTTCGCTCGCGTACATCACCGACAACGAGCTCCGGGCCGGCAAAGCCTTGGTCACCGTCGAGGAGCTCGCACGCTTTGCGGACGACGTGGACGTACTGATTCACGACTCGCAATACTTGATGGCCGACATGCCGCACAAACACGGTTGGGGTCATTCGGTCGTCGATGACGTGCTGAACCTAGGCGTGCTGGCGGAACCCAAACGCTTGGTGCTCTTCCACCATGATCCCGATCGCACGGACGACGCGCTCGATGCCATCGGCGAACGTTCTCAGCATTGGATCAAGGAACACGCCAAGGGCACTGAAGTAATCGTCGCTAGCGAAAGCTTGACGCTCGAAGTCGACGGTAAGTAGTCGGCCGCTCGAGCAGGCTCGGCATTGCTGCGGTACGGATCGCGCTCTGCCCAAATCCGCTCTATTGGCGCGCGCGGGTTCGGGGTAGTTCTTCGACCATGGCTACCTTTCGAGCGTCCTTTTTAGCGACCGTTTTACTCACCCTCTCGGCCTGTGGCGGCGCACCTGCCGAACCGGTCAGCCCTCCCCCGCCCCCTCCCGCGGCGCCCGAGCCAGCGCCCAGCGCCGCCGAAGCCGCGCCGGAAGCTGGGAAGCCCGCCGAAACCGCAGCCGCGCCGGAAGCGCCCCCCCCCCCAGCGCACGACGTGTGGAGAGAGGGCATGACCAAAGACGAAGAGATCGCGTTCATGAAGAAGAACGTCGTGCCGGAAATGACGCCGGTGTTCAAAGGCTACAACGCCAAGCGCTACGCTGAGTTTGGCTGCAAAACCTGCCACGGCCCCAAATTCAAGGAGCCCAAAGATTACCTGCCCAAGCTCACCTTCAAGGATGGGAAAATCACGTCTTTCGCCGACAAGCCGGAGATCTCCAAGTTCATGGCCGAGCAAGTCGTGCCGCACATGGCGACCGCCATGGGCTTGAAGCCGTTCGATATGACGACCCACACCGGCTTCGGCTGCAATGGTTGCCACACCGTGCAAATGAAGTAGTTCTCACGCGCCGCGCTCGTTTTTTCGAGTTGGCTCGGCGGCGGTGAACGCCGAGCCAGGCGGGATGGACAAGATCAACCCCGCGCGGCGCCCTCGTTTTTGCTCGTACATGACCGTATCCGCGTGGGCCAAGAGCGACTCGATGGTCTGACCTCGATCTGCATCGTAGGGTGACGCGCCAACGCTGGCAGACAGCCGGTAGCGACGCAGTCCCTGCGCGTTGCGCGTGGCCAGCGCCTGCCGAATGCGCTCGGCGAAGACTTCGATCTGCGTCGCGTCAGCGTCTAGCACCAAGCCCACGAACTCGTCGCCACCGAGACGAGACACCACATGGCCAGT
>DATEPG010000198.1:0-18035 GCA_035273265.1 Polyangiaceae bacterium | reverse complement strand
GTCGGCTGAGCGCGGCGAGTCATCGAGCAAGGCCATCTCGCCGAAGATCTGGCCTGGGCCGAGTACGGCCAGGGCTTCTTCGCCCATGCCGGGCACCTCCCGGCTGATGCGGACTTTGCCCTCTAGGATCAGGTACAATTTATCGCCCGCGTCGCCGTGCTCGAAGATCTTCGTGCCGAGGGCGTGGCTCTCTTCGGTCGAGACCCTGGCGATCAGCTCGATTGCCTGCGGCTTGAGCCCAGCAAAGAGGTCTATTTTGGCGAGCTGCTCGATGCGATCGTTCATAGGTGGGGGCGTGCCCGAAAGTCGGGTGGCTGAAGCGGGCCGGTTGCGGGCTGGACTCTAGCCTGGAAAGTTCGCCAACCACACGCTTCCCGGCAGCCGGACTCGCGAGGCCACGCGGCGCGGGCCGCGGGCTGACAGGGCTTGGAAGAATGTCTCGGATTAAGAAAAAAACCCGCTCTGTGGCCATCCACAGCCTGTGGAGATCCTCCGCACAGTCTCCGGACCAATTCACAAGTGCCTGTTATTGCTATAAATTTCAACTAATCTTCTGTGCATGCCGCACAGAATTTGACGTCTTTACACCTGTTCAGTATCCTACGCCGGCTATGCAAGGTTTGACCGCTCGCCAGGAACAAACGTTGGACTTCATCCGCAAGTCGATCGAAGAGCGCGGCTACCCGCCGACTCTGCGAGAGATCGGCGAGTACATGGGGATTCGTTCGACCAACGGGGTCAACGATCATCTGCGTGCTCTCGAACGCAAAGGCTACCTGCGTCGCGAAGACATGAAGAGCCGTGCGCTCAAGCTCGTGAGCGGCATGGAGAGCTCTGCCCCGGTCAAGGTGCCGGACGACGACTTGGTCGAGGTTCGCGTGCTCGGACGCGTTGCTGCCGGCTTGCCGCTGCTCGCGGAAGAGAACGTCATCGACACCGTGCGCGTCGACCGCATGTTGGTCCGCGGCGGCCGCGAGGTTTTCGGTCTGCGCGTCACCGGCGATTCGATGATCGAAGCCGGCATCATGAGCGGGGACTACATCTTCGTGAAGAAGCAGTCGACCGCCGAGCGCGGCGACATCGTGGTCGCCCTGATCGGGGACGAAGCCACCGTGAAGCACTTTTACCCGGAACGTGACTACGTTCGGTTTCAGCCGGCCAACTCGCAGATGGCGCCGATCTTGGTCCGAGCATCGGACTTCAAGTCGACCATGCTTCTCGGCAAGGTCGTCGGCGTCTATCGACGTCTCTGAATCGTCTGAACGCTGAATCGTCTGAACGCTGAGGAGGAGCGTCTGAATCGGAAGTTCGTCTGAACTCCAGATTCATCACCTTTCTATTTTCCTGGCCTCAATGAACGGCAAGGAACTCAGCGACGTTCCGACACATGCTTCGTCGATAGGAATTATACTGCGTTGCACAGTATAATTCCTGCGCCGAGGGCAATCATCGTCGCACAAACCTCGAGCCAGCCCAATTCCACGCAGGCCGAAGTGAACGATTCCCTAGCCGGTACTAGCCGGTAGCCTTTGGCGGGGTCGATCGCGACGGTGATTGAGCGCTCGAAAACGCCGCCAGCCGACCTCGAGGGCACAGCTCGGTTGACGCGAGACGAGCCAGATTGCTAGCGTTCTCGCGGAAATAGACCTAGCGGCTGCAGGTCTCAGTTCTCGAGGAACGGACCCCCGGTGCGAAGCGTCAACCACAGTCACAGGCCCACGCAGCGTCGTGCAGTGACCCTTGCTTTGGCGGTCAGCCTGCCGATGCTGGTCGGCTGCGGCAATACTCTGTATTCGATCCAGGCAAATTCTGCCGCCGGCAAGCTCGAAGAAGCGCGTGAACTGGGTGCGGAGCAAGCCGCGCCGTACCAATATTTCTACGCAAAAGAGCACTTGAAGAAGGCGCAGACCGAGGCCGCGGAGGCTGATTATAGCGACGCTGTAGACCTGGCCGAGGCGAGCGAAGAGTACGCAATTCAAGCCATCCGCCTAGCGCGTGAAGCACGCGGCCGGGCGGGTCAATGAGGCACAGGCTAGCGCTGCTGATCGCGGGTCCACTGGCTCTGAGCCATTGCGCGCATTCGACCGAACTGCGCGGACAGATTGCGGGGCTCGAAAAGATCGTAGAACAGGCCGAGCGCAATGGCGCCATGCGCTGCGCACCGCGTGAACTCGCGATCGCGCGCAGTCAGCTGAAGTTTGCGAGCATCGAGCTCGATCAGGGCTTTGCCTCGAAGGCCCAAGCGCACCTGGCGAAGGCCGAGCCGAACGCACGTGCGGCCGACCTGTTGTCCCCTCCCGGCACTTGCGCGACCCACGCCCCCGGCGACCGCGATGGCGACGGTTACGCCGACGCGGTCGACCAGTGCCCGACCAAGCCCGAGAATTACAACGGTTATCGAGACGAAGACGGCTGCCCCGATGATCCGGATAGCGACGGAGACGGCATTGCCGACACTCTGGATCAATGCGAGCTCAGCGCGGAGGACAAGGATAGCTATCTCGACGGCGATGGCTGTCCCGAGCCGGACAACGATCTGGACGGGCTGCTCGATGGGGCGGACAAGTGCCCCAGCGATCCCGAAGACCCGGACGGCTACGAAGACGAAGACGGGTGCCCTGACCCAGACAACGACAAGGACACCGTTGCCGACGTCAAGGACCAGTGCCCGAACGAGATCGGCTCCACGACCCAGGAGCCACTCGGCTGCCCGGGCAATCGGCTAGCGGTCGTCACTGATTGCGAAGTGAAGATCACGCAACAAATCCACTTCGAGACCAACAAGGACAAGATCCGCCCCGAGAGCTACCCAGTGCTCGACGCCGTGGCGGACGTCCTGGGCAAAAACCCTAAAATTACGCTGGAAGTCCAGGGTCACACCGACAACAAGGGGGCGGCCGGCTACAATAAGGACCTATCGAACCGCCGCGCCCGCTCGGTCATGAAGTACCTGATAGCGCGCGGCGTCAGCAGCACACGCCTGACCGCCTCGGGTTACGGCATGGAACGCCCGATCGTGGACAACGGCAGTGACTCGAACCGCGCGCTCAATCGCCGGGTCCAGTTCGTGCGCTCCGAGAGCAGTAAAGAGGGCTGCCCGAAGACCGGCGGTCTGTAATGATTCCCGCGAGCGCACCAGGCAAGAAAAGTCCGCGCACGGTAGACGCCAGCGAAAAGCAGAAGAATAGCGACGAATCTTGGACCCAACTGATCTACGAAGGGTCACAGGATATAGTTTTTTGCCGGCACCCGAGTGACCGGCCATGATTCAGCCCGCAACTCCGTCCCTTCTGTGAGGGCCCCCCCGTTTTGGAGGATTACGTGTATCGCCGATTGTCGATCCGACTGCTCTGCCTGGCCCTGTTTACTTTCTTCACGCTCCCGGCGTTCGCGCAATACACGCGAGACAACGCCGCCTCGAAGAAGATCGACGAGGCCATCAACGAGCACTATCTGGCGACCGACTTCGACAAGGCCGAGGCGGTTCTCACGGGCACTGTCAGCGCCTGCGCCGACAAGTGCAGCCCGCCGGTGATCGGCAAAGCTTGGATGTACGTCGGCATCGTGCGCGGCAGCGGCAAGAACGATCAAGCGGGCGCTAAGGAGGCTTTTCAAAAAGCGTTCGCCGCGGATCCAAACACCAAGCTGGATGTCCAGCTCGCGACCCCCGAGACCCAAAAGACCTTCAACGATCTGGGCGGTGTGGGCGTCGGTGCAGCTGCGGCAGTGGCAGCACCGGCCGCGGCCAACGAGGATGCGGGCGACAAGGGCGGCTTGAAGTGCACCCCGGACGTGCGTGAGGTTCAGACCCTGCGCCCCATCCCGCTCGAGTGCACCAGCGACGAAGAAGTCGCCAGCATGGAGATCCGCTACAAATCCTTCGGCTCGGAGGAGTGGAAGACGGTCAAAATGAAGAAGAACGGCGACGCTTTCCGGGGCGAGGTGCCGTGCGAAGCCACCAACGTGTCGGGCGTACTCAAGCTGTACGTGCGCGCCAAAGATGCTGCGGGCGAAAGCGTGGATTCGTTCGGCTCCAAGGCGCAGCCGGTCGACTTCGTCGCGAACGAAGACAGTCATGCCACCCCGCCCAGCTATCCGGGTGAACCTGCCCCGGCGCGTTGCATGGCGACCGGTGAATGCCCGCCGGATTTTCCGGGCTGCGGCGCCGGCGTGAAGCACGGCAACAAGGATTGGGGCCAAGCCTGTGAGAGCTCGACCGACTGCAAGGAAGGCCTGCAGTGCGGCGGCGACGGCACCTGTGAAGCCGCCCCGAGCTGCGAGACCAACGCAGATTGTGACTCCGGCGTGTGCAGCGACAACAAATGCAGCGTCGAAGGCGGCGGCGCGCCCCCCGGCAAGTTCAAGAAGAACTGGCTCGGCCTGCACTTTGCGCAAGACATCGCCATCATCGGCGGCTCGGACGTGTGTTCCGCGGCCTCGCGCAGCGACAACGGTTACGCTTGCTACGCCGAAGGCACTACGGATCAGCCATACAACGGTGATCCCTTCCCGGGCGCTGGTATTTCGACCGGTACGGTGCTGGCCACGCGACGCCTAATGCTCAGCTTCGATCGGGCTTTCAGCCCCAACATCACGCTCGGCGGCCGTATCGGCATCGCGTTCGGCGGCGGACCGCCCGCCGGCAAGGGGCCGGACGACCAGGGCCGCCCCCGGGATCCCGTGACGCGCGCGCCACTGCCGGCGACGGATGGCACGAAGTTCCTGCCCTTCCACGCGGAGCTCCGGCTCACCTATTGGTTTGGCAAGGGTCCACTGGCCAAGAAGGGCTTTCGCCCGTACGCGCACGTCGGCGGCGGTCTCGCGCAGGTCGACGGCAAAGTCAAAGTCACGCTCGCGGACTGCCCGTACGATTTGCCCGACGCGCAATACGATCTCTGCGTCGCCGGTGACACCTCGGTAGCCAACGCGGACAACAACGTGACTCAGACCTACAAGGTGGATGCGTGGCGCAAGATGGGTCAGGGCTTCATCACCGCCGGCGGCGGCGTGATGTACGCCTTCACGGACAGACTCGGCGCGCAGCTGAACCTGAACCTGATGTACATGCTGCCGAGCACGGGCGTCGTGATTCAGCCGTCGATCGGCGTCGTGTACGGCCTGTGAGGAAGGCCTGCGCCGCTGATCGTCAGCGGCGCGCCGGAACGCTGCGGCCGATGCGCCGCAGCACCTCTTGCAGATCTTCCCAAACCTCGCGCTTGGCGGCAGGGTTGCGCAACAGATACGCCGGGTGAAAAGTAGGCATGACGTCGATCTGCCCGCGATAAGACTTCCAATTGCCGCGTAGACGCGTGATGCCCTCGGTCGTACCGAGCAAGCCCTGGACCGCGGTGGCTCCGAGAGCGACGATCACGCGCGGGGCGACCAGCTCCAGCTGCTCGCTCAAGTAGGGCGCGCAGGCTGCCATTTCGTCGGGCTCCGGCTTGCGATTGTCGGGCGGGCGGCACTTGACCACGTTGCACACGTAGACCTGATCCCGATCGAAGCCCATCGCCTCGATCATGCGATCCAGAAGCTGACCTGCCTTACCCACGAAAGGCAGGCCCTGCGCGTCCTCATCGGCGCCAGGCCCCTCACCCACGAAACAGACGCCGGAGCTGCCCGTGCCGCGTGCGAACACCGCTTGCTTGCGCTGCTTGCAAAGCCCACAACGAGTGCACGCCCGCGCCAGCTCCGCGAGCACCTCCAGGCGCCGAAGCGAATCGACCGTGACGCTCGAAGACTCGACGAGAGCCGAGCTAGCGACGGTCGCCGCAACGGACACGACCGGTGCAACGGATACGACCGGTGCAACGGATACGACCGGTGCAACGGACGCGACCGACGCCGCGACCGGCGCGCTGACCGCGACCGACGCCGCGACAGGCGCGCTGACCGCCGCAGCCGCAGCCGCGAGAGCGGCCTCACGCGGCGCACGTTCCAGCCCGGTCGCGCCGGTGTCGGCTTGCCACTCGAGGTGCGCGCGCAGGGCACGCGTCAAAAAGCGGAGCTCGGCGAGCGCCGCGTCGTCCGTCATTCTACAGCGCTCGCTTCCTGCATCAGAGCTCCCGCTGCGCCGACTCAGTGATCGTGGACGGCGAGAAAGCGCTCGGCGTCGAGCGCAGCCATGCAGCCGGTACCAGCAGCGGTAACGGCCTGACGGTAAACCCAATCAGCGACGTCCCCCGAGGCGAACACGCCTGCCACGCTGGTGCGCGTGGTACCGGGTTCGACCTTCAGATAGCCGTTGTCGTGCACTTCCAGCTGACCCTTGAACAGATCGGTCAGCGGCGTGTGGCCGATGGCAACGAACAAAGCGCCGCAGTCGATCGTGCGCGTATCGCCCGACTTCAGGTCCTTGACGCGCACCGCGGTCACCTTGTCTTGCGTGACATCCAGCACTTCGGTCACGACATGGCTGCGCAGGATGCGGATCTTCGGGTTCGCGGCCACGCGCTCTTGCATGGCCATGGACGCGCGGAACTCGTCTCGGCGGTGGACCAAAGTGACGTTGCCGCACAGCCCGGCGAGGTAGCTCGCCTCTTCCATCGCCGTGTCGCCGCCACCAACGACGACCACGTCTTGTCCGCGGAAGAGTGCGCCATCACACACCGCGCAGGCGCTCACGCCCTTGTTCTTGAGCTTCTC
This sequence comes from Polyangiaceae bacterium, assembly GCA_035273265.1. Classification (GTDB taxonomy): domain Bacteria; phylum Myxococcota_A; class Polyangia; order Polyangiales; family Polyangiaceae; genus PMG-095. The sequence continues at coordinate 11,390 of DATEPG010000198.1, read as the reverse complement.
TTCCGTTTCGAGGCCAATGTAGTTGGCGCGCGCGCCGGTGGAGATGATCAGCGTCTGCGCGAGGTGCAAAATGTTCTCGTCTTCACCCACCCAGACCTTGAACGGGCGCGACGAGAGATCGACCTTTTGCACGTCCGCCGTGATCAGCTCAACGCCCTGATGTTCCGCTTGAGCGCGGAAATTCGCCATCAGGTCTTGCCCCGAGACGCCCTTGGGGAAGCCCGGAAAATTCTCGACCTCGGTCGTGAACATCAGCTGCCCGCCGGGGATCAGCCCACCCGCGTTGAAGCCCTCGACGCACAACGGCTTCAAGTTCGCGCGAGCGGCGTAGATCGCCGCGGTCAGGCCCGCAGGGCCGGAGCCGATGATGAGTACTTTGTGCAGCCGAGGTTCGCCCATGCCGCACGGTCTAGCATTTGTACAGCCAAGCGTGCACTCCCGCACACGTGCCCGTGCCCGTGCCCGTTTCTCCCCTCTCCCCGGATCGAAGTCTGCCGTGATGGTCACCCATCCCGTCACGAGACGTCGCAGCCTTCGGCGGCCGAATGCGGAACCCAGCAGGCAGCGAGGTGCGTTGCTGGATCGCGATCGCCCACTCTTCCTCGAATATGGACGGGCGCGGGCGCGCAAGCGCGGGCACGGCTCGAGATTTCATGCTCCGATCCTCGAAGCGTGGAACCCATACTGTGTTCACACAGTATAGGTTCCATCGGCGAGTGGTGCCTCGGAGCGAGGTGGGTTCGTTCCTGAGACGGGCACGGGCACGTTTACGGGAGTGTTACTCCATGATCGGCGAGGCTTTGAGCGCGGCCTTGCCCTCTTTGACGTAGACGCTGAATTTGACGCGCTTGGCGCCGTGGCGGGTCAATAGTTCTTCGTTTTTCTTTTTGAGGGTCTGCTCGAACTTTTCGTAGCTGAAGCCCTCGGTGCTTTCGCCGCATTGTTGCTTCAAGCCCACGAAGTCTTGGAACACGGCGTGCCACTCGGCAAGTTCGGCGGCGGCGCTATCGCCGCGCATGGGCGGCGTCGGCAGGCGGCGCGCGACCGATGAGTCTTCGCTCGTCATGGTGGAGTCGAGCGCGACCCCGGGTGAGCCGGGACGACCCGGCGGGCGTGGCAACTTGGGATTCGTCGGCGCCTGGGGCACCGAACGCGGCGGCGCTTGCCCGACGGGCGGCGAGGCCATGCTCGACGGATCTCCGGGGAAGCTGAAGGCACTCATCTGAGGCTGGTCCGGGAGATCACCCAAAACCTGCTTCATGTCGGCGGGGCCGCGGCGCGGGCCGCCGCCCTTGGCCATCACTTGATCCATGCCGTCGTTCAAGTCGGAGGCGATCTTGCGGAACACGCCGCGGAACCGGCTCGGCTGAAGTTGATCGGTTTGGCCCTTGGCCAGTCGCTGAGCCTCGTTCTTGAAGATCGCGATCGGTCGCGTGTGTTCGAGCACGGAGAACAGGATGCCAATGGCAGCGGCTGCGATCGCGACCGCGATCGCGATCGGCAGGTTGGCTTGTTTCTTGTCTTTGTCGTCCGCGGTCTTGAAGAACCCGAACAGGCCATCTACCGCAACGGGCATGCGTGCGACCGCGAAGCCACCACCCAACTGCCATGCCTCACCCGGCAGGCGCGAGTACTGCACGCCCAGCATGCCGCCGATCGTGCGCACCTTGCTGCGCCCTTTGTCCTTGTACTCGGGGTCCTGCTCGAGCGACGACATGTCGCCCACGATTTGATCGAGGTTGCCGACGGCAAAGCCCTCGGGCGAGCCGGAGGAAGCGCGCTCACCGTTGGCGTAGAACGCGATCGCAGCTCCGGTGCGCGACGAAAGCTCGCGCGCAAAGCGATCGTCGACGATGCGTGCGCCGATGATCGCGCCCGCGGGCAGTGAGCTCATCTCGTACTCGACCGGGCGCGCCACGACGCGATAGATGCGATCCAAGATCAGCGTGTCGTCGCGGACGTAACCACGCAGGGCGTCCGCCACCACCGGGTATCCGCCGAGCTCGAAATCGCTGAGCCCGCTGGCCTGCTCGTAACCCAGGTAGGCCACGACGCGACCCGATTGGTCGACGGCGAACACGGCGTCGAACTGCTCGTCCTTGGGGATCGAATTGCTGACCTTCTTCAGCGCAGCGAGCAGCTTTTCGCGCGCTTCTTCCGGCACCTTGGCCTCGGAGTCGGTCGACTTCTGTAAGTACTTGGCAATGTCTGGATCGACGCCGAATTGAATCAAGCGGCCAGAACGCTGACGCGCGTCGTCACGCAAGTACCACGCGACCACCTGCGAATCGGAGGACAGCGCTTCGCCCATCGCCAGCGCGCCTGCACGATTGTACATGCTGGTCGCAATCGAGAGCAGGAACACGGAGAGCCCCAAGAACAGGCCGAGCAGGACGTACCAAAATCGTGAAAGGACCATCGCTATTTAGCGCCTTCTTTGGGCTCTGTTGCCGGATCGCTCGCCTTGGCTTTGTCGTCCTCGGCCGCGCTGTTGCCGCTCACCTTGACCGGAACCTTGAGCTCGATGTCGGCCGCAGCGACCGTCACGGGCGTTGCCGGTCCGACTTTCTTGCCCGCGAAGTACGCTTGCAGCACGTAGTCCCCCGGCTCCTGAATGTTGAGCGAGAACTCTCCCTTCATCGAGGGATACGCGGCCTGCGCCACGTTCGGCTCGGACACGATCCACATGCGCAGGCTGGGTGCCGCCTCGTCCCGGATCTCGAACACGCCCACGCCCGGCACCGACCAATCACGGGTCGCGCCAGGGCCTGTGTCGCCCGCCGCGAAGGTCTTGATGCCGACGCCGAACAGTTTGTGCTTGAACGGGTCAGTGTTTTGAAAGGTCAGGCGCGTGCCGGGCGTGACCACGATCGTCACCGGCGTGGTGCGCCCGCCCCCGATGCGGATCAGAATCGGCGGTTGCGGCTTCTGCGGACCTGCAGCGATGGCGGCAATGCACAGCTCCTTCGGAATGTGCGGGAACGGCCGCCGGAACTCGGCGCGCACGGTGGGCACCGGCTCCCGGAACGAGTAACCGTGATTCTTCGGGTCTTTGGCTTCCGCCCAGACCGGGTTCTGCAGCGTGCGAAAGCCTTCGAAGCGGCCTTTGACGCGGGCGGCGTCGGCACTGCTCGGCAGAGCGACGAGCCCCGCGGCGAGTAACAGCGGCCAGCTGCGCCGCAGACCAACGATGCGTGGAGACCCCGGGGGGGTGTGGCGGACGTTCATTGCCGCGTCACGGTAATCCAGGGCGCGAGACAACGGAAGCGGCGATTTCGACCCACAAAAGGCGAATGGGCCGGCGTTTTAGACCGGCCCATTCATAGGTTCCTGACCACGTGAGTCGCGAGGCGTGATGAGTACTCCGAACCCCTAGCTTAGCTAGGTGGGAAACTCTTATTTCGCGGCTTCCGGCTTCCCGGTGAGGTTTTCCGGGCCTAGCTCTCCACCACGAACTCGTCTCCCGATTCAGAATGCTTGTAAGGGATTCGTTAGTACTGCCTCCCGGGCTCTGCAGAGGGAACCGCTTCTCACCTTATGGACGGCGCCACCTTTGTCAATCTTCCGAGCTCGCGGATCTGAGAAATTCCTTCATTATTTTCAGATGTTGCGATTCGTTTACGGAGCTTGACTCGGGCCCCCCGTGCAGCCCGAATCGGCGCGCGGGCCGACCCTTGACAGGCGCGCTCGATGCGGGGCGCACCCCCGGCGCAGCAAGAGTCACCGAAAACTGGGCCCGCGGGCTCCGGATCCTGCAGCTTCGGCCCCATGAGCTTTGCAGAGATCCCGGCAGAAGTTGACGGCGTTGGCACCGGCGAGGTCAGCCTCGTGGGTCCGGAGGTGCTGCGCGAGCTGCTGCGCTCCGCCGACGACGACGGCTACCTCTCGGTCGTGCTCAGCCCACCGGGACCGGGCCAGCGCGGCGAGCTCGCGCTGGTGATCTCCGAAGCGATCGACGGCGCGCTCGAACAACGCGGCGCGTGCCCACCGGGGATCGGCGCGGCGACCGATCTCGGCGCTTCACTCAGCGACCAATTGTACCGCGCGCGCTTGGTCGAGCTGCGAGGACTCGCGCTGGCGTTGCCGACGCTCGAGGGGATCGCCAACTTGGCCGGCGCGCTCGACGCCGAGGACAGCGCCGTGCTGCGCTGGTGGATGGCCGCCACCCGGGAGCGCCCAGTGCGCTTCTACATCGACGCCAAGAACCGCTACGCGGGCGTGTATGACCGTCCCACACCGCTTCAAGATCTGCTCGAGCAGCGCCCGCGTCGGACCCAGCCTCCAGCGCCGGCCTTGGTACCCGAAGTGAACGCGAGTTCCGAAGCCATGGAGTTGTCTTCGCCTCCGCCAGTGGTTGCGCTGCGCGAGCAGCCGCTCGAACCGCTCTGCGAATCAGAGTTGGACAGCGAGGCCGAAGCCGAAGCCGCGACCGCGCTGGATACGGAAGCGGCCGTCGAAGAAGCGCTCGAGAGCGCTGAATCGCCGATGCAAGCCGATCTCGGTAGCGAATTCGTCGCAGCGCTCGAGGAAACGACGCAGCAGGCGCCGCCAGTGGCCGCCGAACAAGCTGAGCAAGCCGAGCAAGCTGAGCGAGCCGAGCAGGCCGAGCAGGCCGAGCAGGCCGAGCAAGCTGAGCAGGCTGAGCAGGCTGAGCAAGCCGTCGACGTTGTCGTTCAACTCGAGCTCCAGCTCGCGCTATCAGCGCCTGAGCCGGTCGTGGTTCCGGCGCCCGCCGAGGAAGCTGACCCGATCGCGACGGTGCCCCCCGAAGCGGCGCTCGAGAGCGTGGAGTTCGTGCGTGGACCGTTGTTCCCGAACGCCGAAAGCGATTGGCGCACCTGGATGCACGATCTCGAGGCTGCCCGGGGACCGAAGCCATTGGCCGTCGTCGAACGCATGTTCGTCACCAGCTACGTCCCGCTGTGCGATGCGCTGGCACGCGGCATCGCGGCTCCGGAAGCGAAGAAGACGGTCGATACCTGGTCCGCGAGCTTCGAGCAAAGCTACAAAGAGGCGTTCGATGCGCTGCGCGTGCGCGGCAAGCGCCCGACCATGGTGCTCGACGTGCCAGAGCTCGCGCTACGCATGGGGCGGCTGCACGGCGCACGTTCGGTGCAACTCGTGCTGGTCGACGGGCTGCGTTTCGATCTCGGCCTACGCGTCGAGCAACGGCTGCGCAGCCTGCTCGGGCAAAGCGCCGCGCTGACCGAGCGACTCCTGCTCTGGTCCGCCCTGCCCGCCACCACCGCCGTACAACTCGAACTGATCGGCCGCGGCGCGGAAGCCCTGCGCGAGTTCACGGGCCACGTCGAATCGGAAGTTGCAGTGGCGCGCGGTCGCATGGCCACCACCTTGCGTCGAATCAAAGCGGGTCACCGCGAGTTGCTCAAGCTCGACGTCGTCGAATCGCGCGTGTCCGAGCCTGCGGATGGCAACGAAACCGACCGCCTCGACGACCTCGCCGACGAAACCGCGAGCGCCCTGGGTTCGTACATGAAGCGCCTGCCCTCGCGCACGCTGGTCATGATCTTCGGCGATCACGGCTTCGTGCTCGATCCCCTAGGCGGCGGCACCGCTCGCGCTCGTCACGGCGGTGCCTCTCCGGAAGAAGTGCTCGTCCCCGCGTACGCTTGGCTGGTCGGCGGCGTTCACTGAGCCGATCCGCACGAGCGCCGAGGGGTCCGACACGAGCTCAGGGCAAGGTCATCGCCTGCACGCCGCCGTCACCCTGGGACAGGTACACGGTGTCGCCGGCGACCGACAGGTGCTCGGTGTAGCCGAGCGCGGTGTCCTGGGTCTGGCGTAGCTGCGGGTTCTTCACGTCGCTGGCGTCGATCACGGTCAGAGGCTGACCCGCCGAAGGCGCGAGGATCAGCGACTGGCCGTTGGGCAAGCTGTTCCAGACGCCGGGCGCTTTGATCTTGGAGTAGGCGAACGTGTCGCTGCTCACCACGGTGACGTCGAGCGAAGACCAAGACCAGCCGCCGTAGAAGCCATCGGCGATTCCACCAGCGTAGTAGCCGTAATAGTTGTTGGTAAAGAACAGCCGCCCCTGAGCGCGGCGCGGCGTCGCCCAGGCCAGCTCGTCGTTCTGCAGGGTCTGGCTGACGCGCGCCCCGTCCGAGGCCAGCACCAACCGATGCAGCTGGCTCGTGTAGCCATGGCAAATACCAGTCGCTTGCTCGAACCAACGACCGGAGGGTTGCGCATAGCACGCTTGCGAATCGAGGTCCTTCGTCTGCGTCGGCTGGTGGTCGAGCGTCACGATTTGGTCCTTTGCGGCGTCGAAATCAACGACATAACCGGGCACGTTGTACGAGCCTTTGAGCTTCGGCTGCAGCGGTTCCGAAACGTCGAGGCGAAGCGCGAAGTGGCGCACCACGTTCTGCTTGCCGGGCACCGTTTGTGCGTAGCTGGTAATGAGCTCGTTGCCGCTTTCCAGCATGCCGACCGACCCGTAATATTCGTTCGTGGGCAGGGCCAGTGAATACGCGAGCCGAGGAGCGGTCGGATCCGCGAGGTCGAGCGCCACGAGCGAGCGGGTGTTGACCGTCTGGTCCCAACCCTCTTGCATGAGCAACGCGGTGCTGCCCTTCACGATCCGCGAGGTATTCGAGTAGCCCCAGTATCCGGGCTGGAACGGCAGCGCGAGCGAACCGGTCACGACGCCGGTCTCGGGAGAGAAGCCGACCAGCAATGAGCGAGCTTTGGACACTCCGCCGTCGTAATTCCACTGACCATAGTCGTTGATCAGCGTCCACACCGTGTCACCGACGCTGAACAGTGGTTCGTTGGACGGGTACCAGTAGCCACAATCCTGGAGCCCATGCTTTTCCCGCAGGTAGTCGGTCAGGTTGAACGTCGCGGTCGCGACCAGCGCGTCTGGCGTGGCGCGCGGAACTACCTCCAAACGCATGTCGGCGCCGTACCAATCACGACGCAAGCGCACGAGCCTGTCGCCAGTCGGCAAGGTCAGGGACACGTTCAGTGAAAGCGGTGCTTGCGAGACCTGTTTGGGGGCATCGCGGTCCGTGAGATCGAACGCCGCCACTTCTTGCTCGGCCACCGTGAATAGCGTGTCCTTCAACATGAAAGCGCGGCGCGCTTGGCCCATGCTGGGCGCCATACCGCGGAGCGCGAGCGAATCCCCCGCCCAATCGATGAGCTGCACGCCATTCAGCGCGCTCCCGCAAGACTTGGCGCCATTGGACTTCCAGCCGGAGAAGGGCACCAGCATCAAGCCGTTCTGTTCGTCGAGCTTGAACAGCTTGTGAATGCGATCTTGGTCCTCGGCCAGGTATGCCCAGTCGCCACCAAAGTTCACGCGCTGGATCATCGTGGGGGTCGCCAGGTTGGTGACGTCGAAGATGCTGACGGTGATTGCGCCTTCGGGGTTGCCTTGGTCGAAGCCCAAGCCTATCAAGCGATTGCCGCGGGGCTCCATGTGATAGAGGAAGCCGGGCATCTCGAGCTCGCCCATCTGCTTCGGCGCGGTCGGGTCAGTGAGATCGAAAGTGAACAGCGGATCCTTGCGCTCGAAGGTGACCGCATAGCCGCGTGGGCCATCGAAACGCACGGATTGCAAGGACTCGGGACGAGGCAGCTTGATGTCCAAGTGCGCGAGCTTGTCGATCTTCTGCGACGACGTAACGCGGAAGGTCTCCAGCGCCGGTTCGACGCTGTTGTTCCACCAGGTCCAGGGCTGGCTGATCACGCGCAGCACGCCGTCCGTTTCGTCCATCTGCCAACGGCTGGTGATCTGGCCTTTGATGCTGACCGTGGTACCCGCCACGAGATCGCCTTGGGGATCGGAGATGTCGACCACTTGAATCGTCGAGTTTTCGGGCTGCGCCTGGCCATACTCGGGGCCCGCCACGTAGATGCGATCGGTGGTCACGCTGATGCTGCGCTTGCCCCAGCCGTTTCTGTTGTCGTCAGTGTCGAACGCCAGCTCGTCGACCTTGACCGGCTTGCTCGGTTGCGAGACGTCGATCGACACGACGTTGGTGGCGGGCTTGCTCGCGCAGCGCCAACAGCTGCCGTTCTGATAGCTGACCGCGTACAGCACGTTGCCGACTAGGCGGCTGTCGCTGATTTCACCTGGCAAGTCGAACTGAGCCAGCTTTTTGATGCTTGCGGGAGTGGTGACGTCCAGCGCGAGCAAACTGCTGCTCTGCTTCCAGCTCATTTGCTGAGTCGCCTCGTCCATGGCGAAGTAGCCCCAGTCCGAGTACATCGCGAATACGACGCCGTCTTTGACGTACATCTCGAAGGGCGTGAAGCTGGTGCGGTAGCGCCCTAGAATCTTGAGCGCCGCCGGTTTGCTCACGTCGATGACGCTCAGCCCACCGGAACGCGACATCGCATACAGCGTCGAGCCCGCGAGTTGGATGATGTCGGCCTCGGCGATCGCTCGCTGGGGCGATTCGCCGTCCGTGTCGTCGCGAGTCGCGAGATCGCCCGGCGCACCGTTCGGATTGCCCGCAGAAGCCGTGGCGCCGCCGCTGCTGAAGCCCGGCCCGGCTTGCCCGGTCGCCGACGATTCGAAATAGCCATCAGCGGGAAGACTCTCTGGACCGGTCACCTTCTCGCCGCCGCATGCCGCGACGACTAAAGGAAGCAGACACAGAAACTGACCACCGAACCAGAAAGTCGTTAAACGCATGCGATACCTCGGCTTGGCTTCTGCAACCCGCAGGCCAAGCCGCCTGGCCCCAAAAACCCGCATTTTTTCGGGTTTTCTCAGTGCCAAGTTGTGCCAGACGACGCTGAACAGGGCACGGCGATCCGGGCCTGGGAGCGTTCATCCCGCGCACCAGGGCGCACCCACGGCTCCGGGTGTTCCGGCCCCCAGGCGCAACCGCCTTGCGCCGCTAATCGCTCACCGGAGCTAACGCGTGAACTGGCATTGAATGCCGGTCGCCTGACTGGCCTTGTCGTTGACCACCCTGCCCACGAAGTTGGGTACGAAGGCCGCGTCGCTCGATGGGTTGTCGACGCTGATGCTGGCCGTATACCCGGCGGGCAGGCTGCTCGTAGACAGCCGCGCGTCGCGACCAAAGGCGACCTTGTAGTGTCCGCCCGCGCTAGCGATGATGGAGGCGGTTTCCGTGTGGCTCGCCCCCGCGCAATTCTTGTCTTTGGAGACGCCGGTCAGCAAGTTCTTGCCGCTCAAGGGTTCGTATTGCTCGAACACGGCGAGCCGCCCAGCGGTGCCGCTGAACAGCGGGTTCGGATGGAGCACGACGTACAACGCCGAGTTGCTCAGCATTTCGATGTCGTAGACATCCTGGCAATTGACGCCGCTCGCGCAGTTCCAGGTCCCGGAGATCTCTTGCTTGAATCCGCAGCTGACGGGCCGCGTCGTTTGGATGTCGTCGGCGGTGACGTTCAAGCCCCGCATCGTGTTGTTCGCGGTAACTTGCACTTCGTAGTCGCCGCGAGCGGTCGAGGTCGTCGGGTCGCGCGATAGGGCAATGCGGTAGATCCCCGGAGTCGATGTCTTGAACGTCTTCTGGGGCAGCAGCGCCGAGCTGCAGCGCAGATCGTTGACACCACCGGTCAACAGGTTGACGCCCGTAACCGGCGACACGCCAGGCGCAAAGGCACCGATGCGGATGGGCACCTGGCTGCGCAGGACCTTGACCGTGACCTGGCTGACCGTATTCGACAGCAGCTCGAAATCGAAGACATCGGTGCAAACCTTGTCCGTCGGCCCGCACCTAAGGGCGGTCGAATAAGTCAGAGCCGACGAGGCCTCACTGACGGTCGGCGCAGACTCCTCGCCGACCGGCTCAGCGCCGCAGCCCGTGGCGAGCATCCCAAACACCAACACTGGCGTCGCCAAACCGACCACGGCCTGGCTCCGAGCGCGTACCCAATGCCACGTTCTCGAGCTAATTTTCGTCATTCTGAGGGTCCTCCAGTCGAATCCCAGACACCGTTCCGCACAGCTGCGAAAACGCGGATCTTTCGCTCGACAAAGGAACTCTGCACGCGCCAAAAGCGTACGTCTTGTATGTTCGTGCACATCCTCCGAGCTGGCGACGCTTCGCGGTAACCAGTTCAGAAATGTCGCGATCGAGCGTGCTCCGAGACTCGCTCAGTTCTCTAGAAACCCGCGCAACTCCGCCTGCTGGAGCGATCGCGCCGTGCGCTTCACCTGGTTGTCCTCGTTGCCTCCAATCGTCACGTACGCACCGGCCGCGTCCGGTGAGGTCTCGATGCGACAGATGTGGCCGAGACCACCGTGGGTTGGATCTTGATTGGCCCTCGAGAGCACCACGCCATCGCCGCGCTTGGGGGCGTAGCCCGAATCGCGAGCTCGCCATGTGCCCGCCTTCTTGGCATCGGTCACGTACTCGTGGACAGCAATCCGCCAGCCGCGCCCGCCGCACCAGCCGTAAAAGGCCGCGCACCACTCCCAGCCACTCGCCCAACCGGTGCGCTTCTCGACCCCGTTGATTAGCCGGGTCGCGCCGGAAAAGAACTTGGCGATCTGCGCGCCATCGTTCTGCCCCGTAGTCTCCCGAGTGCCAAGCTCGGAGATGGCCTTGAACACCGCGGTCTCTGGAAACAGCTGAGGAGCTGCCGGCTCGGGCTCCGGCTCCGGCAGCAGAAGCCAAGTCGGCTCTACGTCGGATTCGAACGCGGGTAGCGAGGAATAGTCCTTGTGCTCGCGATTGTGCGCGGCCTGCAGCGGTTGATACCAATCGCTGAAATCATTGGGCGCGAGCTTCGAGGAGCTAGCGCGCTTGCTCCACCCCATTAGTCGGCTTTTACCCGCTGGCGCCCCGTCCACCCACGGTTTGCCGGCATTCGCAACCGGCAACGTGCCATCCCAGCCCTCGGCATGAAGCTCCGCCCACACCCCTTCCGCATGGCGCCGCACCCAGTCGAGCGACGACATGTTCACGCGCAAGCGCCCCTCGTAGTCTGCCTGCTTCTCGCCGGGGCGACGGGGCGTCGCCACGCGCTGCGCAGCGTCGGGCAAGATCACCGGTTCGATGCGCAAGCCGTGCTGGTTGAGCTCGACCAGCGTGTCCGGTCGAATCAGGCGCAACTTGTCGCGCGCGGCCACGAGCAACGTGCTCTGGTAATCGAGAACCGCAAACAAGCCAGGGTTACTGGTGTCGAGCGGCGGCAGCCGGCTCACCCAGCGCCCCGATGGTAGCTGTGCCCAGCCAGTTGGACCAAAGCGCACCGCAGCAAGCGGAGTTTCGTGGACGGACCCCATGGCATCAAGAATCCAACGGAATAGCCTCGCACGCAGCCCGAGATCGTCCTCGTCGAAAATATGACTAGGCTCGGGCCGTGAATCGCTGGGGGCATGCTGCAGCGCGCGTGTGTCGCAGATTTCCTGAGGTGTTCGAGCGTCCGTCCTAGCTATT
>DATEPG010000197.1:0-9029 GCA_035273265.1 Polyangiaceae bacterium | reverse complement strand
CCAGTGGCGCCCGGCCCGCAAGCGCCTCCCGCGTCCGGCCCGCAAGCGCCTCCCGCGCCCGGCCCGCAAGCGCCGGTGCAACCGGACAACGTGCCCGAAACCGATCCGCGTGCGATCACCGAATTTCGTTCGACCTTGGATCCGTACGGCACTTGGGTGAACGACCAAAAATACGGCACGGTCTGGGTTCCCAACCGGGATCTCGTAGGGGCAAACTTTGCGCCGTACGTCAGCGCCGGCCATTGGGCACTGACCGCCGATAACGACTGGATCTGGCAGAGCGACTATCCGTTCGGTGGCGTGGTGTTCCACTACGGCCGTTGGGTTTGGGTTCCAAACACCGGTTGGGGCTGGGTGGCTGGTCGTCGCTATGCGAACGCTTGGGTTACCTGGCGCGTCCCCACTGGCAACCACGGCTATATCGGCTGGGCTCCGATGGCTCCGGCCTGGGGTTGGTACGGCGGTGTCGCCGTCTCGTTCGGCTGGTATCCGCCGAGCGCGTATGTCTTTTGCCCGACTCGCTACGTGTTCTCGTACCACGTACACACTCACGTCGTGCGTGACCCCCATGCCGTCCACGACGTGGCGGCGCACACCCGCAACTATACGGACGGTCGCCCCCAACACGCAGCGGCCACGCCGCAGGTGTTGCCGGCCAACTCGGCTCCCCCGCGTGGCCCATCGTTGGAGAACGCGCGCGTCCCCGCGTCCGTTGCGCCGATGGCACGCGTGCCGGTGCGTTCTGCGTCCGTCGTCGGAACGCCCGCGGCACCCGCTGTGCCTTACGGCGCAGATGGCTCGCGTCGCACGTTCAGCAACGGCTCGCGCCCGCTCCCGCCCTCGGCTTACAGCGCCGCGCGGCCTGGCGCCACCAGCAGCTACCGATCGCCGTCGTACGCCAATCCGAGCATGTACGCGCGGCCGCGCCCCGCGTACACCGCGCCGCTCACCAGCGGCACCCGCAGCGCTGCGCGCTTCTCGGGGCGCACTTATGCGCTGCCGTCCACCCAGTATGCCCCGCCCGCTACCCGCTATTCCGCGCCGCCCCCGATGCACAGCCCGTCCTTCTCGGGTTCGACCCGCTCTTATTCGACTCCGTCCTTTCAGTCGTCGCCGTCGTTTCACTCCCCGGCGTTTCACTCGCCGTCTTTCAATCCTGCTCCGTCTTTCAATTCTGCTCCGTCCCGCTCGTTCGACGGACCACCGAGGCGCTGATTCATGCGTAGAGCTCTGTGCTTGGGCCTGCCGCTGGCTCTGTTATTGTCCGCTTGCACTTACGACAACGGTGACGCCCGTCGCATCGCGAATCAAAATCCGGGGGGTCAGGCGGGCAACGGCGGTGGCGATCCCGCCTGCGGCCCAGCCACTCCCGTTCAAACCTGGATCGACGTCGATCGCCAGATTGAAACCAAGCCCGGCGAGGGCGCAGGTGTTTTCGTCGAGTACGCCACCGGGGGGCATTGGGTCGTGCGCACCACCTGCGATAGCTTGAAGAACAACGCGCCTTGCGCCTGGGACATCATCGTCACGCCTGAAGACAACCGTTCGATCACAAACGTCCAACCTGAGGACTTGGAAGCCACGGACTCCGTGGGCACTTACCCGGAGTACCCGCGCAGCTACCAGCTGATCGCGGAGACCAGCGGCGACCTCGACGGCTTCACGTTCGACACCGAGCCTCAGACGGCCATTCAGCTCGACGTGTTCCTCGATCAAGCCTGCGCCTTGCCCTACGTTTTCTGGGTGGGCGATGGCGCGCTGCACACTGGTGCCCCATCGAATCCGATCGTGCTGGTACCGACGCCCGAGTAATCCGAGAGACCAGGGTCCGTACCCCCTAGTTCTGCCGAACTGGAAACGGGGCCAACGCGGCCACGATCAAGGAGGGTAGGGCGGCCAAGCACGCGACCACGAAGTACGTTTGGTACCCGAGCGACGCTGCTAGGGGACCGCTCAGCGCTTGAATCGGAACGAGCGGCAATTGCATCAACGCGGTGCAGAGTGCGTAGTGAGTCATGTAGTACCGCCCCGGCGCGACTTGCTGCATCATGTACGCCATATTCGCAACGAATCCGAAACTGTAGCCGGCCTTCTCGACGGTGATCAGCGCGGCGGTCGTGGCTAGACCTACCGGCCGCCCGCTTGCGGCGAGCTGGCTGAGCACAATCAACGTGACGTGCGGGACGTTCAAGCAGGCCGCCATGATCAGCATCGTCCGAGTGCATAGCCCTACCCGTGCCAGGTAGATCCCCCCGAGCACTCCGAATAGTCCGCCGGTGACGGTGCTCAGCACGCCGTCAATCCGGGCCTTATCCGCCAGAAAGTGCGGGCAATTGGCGGTCAGTTCAACGGTTGCGCACAAGCCGAGCCCGCCCGTCTCGACGCTTGCTTGCATGAACAGCGGCGCCTCTTGCAGCAGAAACCCCTCGCTGGAACGGTAGAGCCCGATGAAGAGCAGCATGCCCCAGATTTGCGGCTTGCGAAAAAAGTCGAGCCATTGGATCCAAAACGTTCGCAGTACATCGCTCGCGCTGCCTGGGCGTTGCGGCGCCGAGGCCACGGGCAAGTGCGCCGCATGGTAGGTCGCTAGTGCCGCCATCGAGAGCGCTGCCACCGACAGCGCCGCCATCCAAGCAACGCGCGGGCTCAGTCCCATCGAACGCTGCAGTACGCTGGCCACCAATACGATGGCCGCCAAGGCCAAGATCTTGCCGCTGTTCCAGGCCGCTCCAGCCCAGCCTACCCACGCGGCTTGTTCGCGTCCATCGAGGGTGGTGACGTACACGCCATCGACGCAAATATCCTGGGTTGCGGCTGCCGCAGCGACCAACCACAGTAGACCAATCACCACCCAGAAGGGCTTTGGTAGCAGTAAGCAGATCGCGGCCGCGAGCAGCAGGGCGGATATCCCAAACTCAGTCGTTATCACCCAAAAGCGCTTGCTACGGAACATCTCCAGGAAGCCCGCATACAAGGGCTTGAGCGACCACATGATCGAAATGCTCGCCAGTGCGTGCGTGATCTGGGAATCCTCGTATCCAAGATCCTTGAATAGGGTCGCGGCTAGCCCGGTCGCGATCGCGTACGGAATTCCTTCCGCCAGATACGCAGTGGGGACCCAGCGCCACGGAGCAACTCCAGCCATGACAGGCAGCAACTTTCTAGCGCGCCGCGCGCACGGAGACGGGCCTCGCCTAGGCGCGAAGCTGCCACTCAGGCTCGGTTTTGCGCTGCGGATATTAACGAAGAACCCTAAACTAACGACAGTAGGGCATCTCGAGGCACGCCCAGGCAGCGTATGGCTCATTGCCCGACGAAGTGACCCGCCTTGCAGCTCCCGTAAAGCACGCGCAAGCCCAGAGCACCATGCAGGCAACCGCGGCACTGGTCTGATAGCGGTCTCTTCGCGACGGGGCACGCAGGCGAATCACGGACGCCGCAGGTGGTCGTGCGCAATCCCCAGGCGGGTCTTTGTGAGCACTCGGCTGCAGCTCGAGATCCGCTTGCGCTCCGCCCTGCAAATGAACCAGCTGCGCTCCCGCGAGCAGCAACAATTGCTCGAATTTTGCCGCTTGGCTCAAGGCCTCCGCACACCGCGCGCAGCGCGCGAGGTGCCGTTCAGCGACTGCGTCCCGAGTGCCTCCCAGGAGGCACTCGATTTGCTCCGCGCTCAAGTGCGCAATCACGTGAGCCTCCTCAGTCGCTCGCGCAGTTCACACAACGCCTGTCGCACCCGCTGCTCGGAGAGCCCGAGTTCGATCGCGACTTGCTTGATCGTCAACCCTTCACCGCAGTACAACAGGCGAAACACGTTGCGACAGGTCACGGATGACGCCAAAACGATCGCGATGTCCGCTTCAATTTGGCCCGGTCGACCAGTAAAGCTTCCGCATCTCGGGTTCGGCTACGCTGGTCTGCCAAGTCGATCACATTGTCGGCCAGCACGTCGCGCTGCTGACGCGGGACACGTCGGGCCAAGAACTCGGCTTGGCGGAGCGCCAGCCCCGGCATCTGCAGGTAGTCGAGCTCACCATCCCGCCATTTACGGATCAGAGTGGCCCAGACCTCTTGCTTCAAATCTCGGGCCAGCTCCGGGGGTACCCGTAACGCCAGCAGATGCAGCCAGACGCTGCGATCGTGCGCGTGGGCGAGCGCGCTCCAGTCCGGGTCGGGCCGAGCTGGCTGCGGCGAGTAGTGCAATTCCCTGCGCATTCTACCTAACAACCGTCTTGGCTCCGGTTCGTATCGGAACTTCAGCGCCGCGCTCCAATTCGGCCGAATGGCCTGCGACGCGGGAGCTAGCGGTTGCCGCCAGCCGCTATTCCTCGGGGCGCGCCTTTCGTTTGCGTTTTTTGACGTCGCGGCGGCGCAGCTTGTCCAGCGCGCGTGGGGTGGCAAGCGTCAGCCCCTTGGATTGAAGGCCCAAGATCGCTTCGCTCTCGCGAGCGCGTTCGCGCGCCAAATCCATGAAGCGCGCTTGGCTGCGCACAGTGGAGCCCTCCGCCTCGATCCGCTGATAAACGGCGTCGGGCCGGAGCAGCCAGCCTTTGCAATTGTCCGAACGCATCGTGCCGAGCACTTCTTCGATCACGCGCTTCTTCAAGCTCTCGTCCAAGATCGGGAACATGACTTCCACGCGGCGCCGGAAGTTGCGCGGCATCCAATCGGCGCTGGAGCAAAAGACTTCGTCTTGCCCGCCATTTTTGAAATGAAAAATGCGCGCGTGCTCGAGATAACGATCGATCACCGCGTGCACGCGAATCTTGTCGCTGATGCCTGGCAGGTCCGGACGCAAGCAACAGATGCCGCGGACCAATAGCTCGATTTGCACGCCGGCCTGTGACGCTGCGTACAAGCTGGCGATCACGTCCGCGTCGACCAAAGAATTCATCTTGGCCACGATTTGCGCGGGGCGGCCATTCCGCGCATGCTCGGCCTCGCGTGCGATGAGGCCGAGCACGGATTCGTGCAAACCGAGCGGAGACACGATGAGCCGGTTCCACTTCAATGGCGCGCTGTATCCGGTGAGCATGTTGAAGAACGCGGTGGCGTCCTCGCCGATGTCTTCACGGGCGGTGAAGAGCGAGAGATCTTCGTACAAACGCGCGGTCTGCTGGTTGTAGTTGCCGGTCGCGAGATGCACGTAGCGGCGCAGCCCGGTGCGCTCCTTTCGGATCACCATCAGCACCTTGGCGTGCGTCTTGAAGCCGAGCAGCCCATACATCACGTTCACGCCCGAACGTTCCAGGGCGCGAGCCCACTGAATGTTGCTCTCCTCGTCGAAGCGCGCCTTCAACTCGACCAAGGCGGTCACCTGTTTGCCGAGCTCGGCCGCGCGCTGCAAGGCCTTGACCAAGGGTGACTCGCCGCCGGTGCGGTACAAGGTCTGCTTGATCGCGAGCACCTTGGGATCTTCGGCGGCTTGCCACAGAAAGTCGATCACGGCCTCGAACGACTCGTACGGATGATGCAGAAGCACGTCACGCTCCTGAATCGTGTGGAAAAAATCGTCCGAGTCGCGCAGCGGCGGTACGTATTGCGGGGTGAACGGCTCATCGCGTCGTTCACGGCGGTCGTCATTGGCGGTGAGTTCGGTCATGTCGCCCAAGAACAGCGCGCCGCTCAGCTTGTATACGTCGCGCTGCGGATCGATATCGAGCTCGCGACACAGCCACTGCAGTGAGTCCGCGGGCGCTTCGCCGCTGACCTCGAGCCGCACCGCGTGCCCGCGCTCGCGCCGCCTGAGTTCGTTCTGCAGGGTGAGCAGCAAGTCATCGGCGTCTTCGTCATCGATCTCGATGTCGAAGTTGCGCGTGACGCGGAAGGCGTAAACGCCGGTCACGCGCATCTGCGGGAAAATCATGCGGGTGTGGCGCGAAATCAGATCTTCGAGCGCCACGAACGCTCGCCGCGTGCCCTCCACTGGGACGCGGATCATCCGCGGTAACATGGTCGGCACCTGCACCAAACCGAACGCCGGCTCGGTGGTGTGCGCCCGCTTCTCGAAGATCACCCCGACGTTGATGCTCTTGTTGCGTACGTGCGGAAAAGGATGCACCGGATCGATGGCGATCGGCGTCAGGACGGGAAATATTTCCTTCTGAAAGTGAAGATCGAGGGCTGTTAGATCTTTGACCGACAGCTCGTCCGGGCTGACCAACGCCACGCCCGCCCCACGCAGTTCTTTGCGCAGCCCCTGATTCCAAATTCGATACTGCTCGGCGGTCAGCTCGTGCACGCGCGCGCTGATCGCCGCCAGCTGCTGGTCGGGGGTCAGGCCGTCCGGCGGAACCTCTTCGATCTCGCCCGAGATTTGCGCCTGGAGTCCGGCCACCCGCACCATGAAAAACTCGTCCAGGTTGTGGGTGAAGATGGCCAGGAACTTGAGCCGTTCGTAGAGCGGCACCTTGTCGTCGCGGGCCTCGTTCAGCACGCGCGCGTTGAACTCCAGCCAGGAAAGCTCTCGGTTGATGAACAGAGCCGGATCGTCCAAGCGGGCAGGGAAAACTGCGACCGGCGTGGACGCCGGGACGCTGAGCGTCGGCCTGAGCAAGTCGGAGGCGGTAGTCACGGCGCCTCCGAGCCTAGCATCGCCCGAGTGTGCGGTCTTATGCGCACTTTACAGACTTTATGGAGCCCTTGCCGGGCCATGACGGCGGATGCTTTGTGTGGTTTAATCGAGAGTTGGTAATCGATGGAAGAAAAACAAAGCGTAAGCAGTGGTTCCGTCGCCTCGAACATGGTCTCGCAGATTGCGGCGATGCAAGATTACGATCGCTACCGCGATCTCGCCTGGGAGGGCAGCTTCGAAGAGTACCTGACTGTCGTTCGTGAGCGCCCGCAGGTCACGCGCAACGCCTTTCAGCGCATCTACGACATGGTGATCTCCTACGGCACCGAGGAGTACATCGACAACAAGAAGAAGCTGGTCCGCTACAACTTCTTCCGCGACGAGATCGACGAGGGCAAGGACGCAGTGTTCGGCCTCGACATCCCGCTCATGCGCCTGATGAACGTGCTCAAGGCGGCCTCCGAAGGTTACGGCCCGGAGCGACGCGTGATCTTGCTGCACGGGCCGGTCGGATCCAGCAAGTCGACGATCGCTCGCCTGCTGAAGAAGGGCGTCGAGCGTTACTCGACCACGCACGAGGGCGCCCTGTACACCTTCCGGTGGGTGAACTTGGCGGAAACGGGCCTAGCCAGCGGCGAAGCCGATGTCTTCGACTCGCCGATGCACGAGGAGCCCCTGCGTCTGATCCCGCAAGAGTGGCGAGAGCAAGCGATCAAGAAGCTCGGCCTGTCGAACGAGAAGTTCCGCGTGCGAATCGAAGGCGATCTCGATCCCGCCAGCCGCTTCATCTTTCAAGGTCTGATCAAGCGCTACGAGGGTGATTGGGGCAAGGTCGTGGCCAATCACATCCGCGTGAAGCGCCTGACTTTGAGCGAGAAGGACCGCGTCGGTATTGGCACGTTCCAGCCCAAGGACGAAAAGAATCAGGACTCGACCGAACTCTCGGGCGACATCAACTACCGGAAGATCGCCGAGTACGGCTCGGACTCCGACCCGCGCGCGTTCAACTTCGACGGCGAGTTCAACATCGCCAACCGCGGCATCGTCGAATTCGTCGAGGTGCTCAAGCTCGACGTCGCGTTCTTGTACGACTTGCTCGGTGCCTCGCAAGAGCACCGCATCAAGCCCAAGAAGTTCGCCCAAACGGACATCGATGAAGTGATCATCGGTCACACCAACGAGGCCGAGTACAAGCGCCTGTTGAACAATGAGTTCATGGAGGCCTTGCGTGATCGCACGATCAAGATCGACGTGCCGTACATCACCCGTCTATCCGACGAAATCCGCATCTACGAGAAGGACTTCAACCACGAGAAGGTGCGCGGTCGTCACATCGCCCCGCACACGCTCGAGGTAGCCTCGATGTGGGCCGTGCTGTCTCGTCTGGAGGAGCCCAAGAAGCACAACCTAGCCACGCTCCAGAAGATGAAGCTGTACGACGGCAAGGTGCTGCCGGGCTACACGCAAGACACGGTGAAGGAGCTGCGTAAAGAATCCAAGCGCGAGGGCATGGAAGGCATCAGCCCGCGCTACGTGCAGGACAAGATCTCCAACGCGCTCGTCAGTGACGTGGGCGAGGGCACGATCAACCCGTTCATGGTCTTGAACGAGCTCGAGAAGGGGCTCACCCATCACTCGCTGATCACCAACGAGGACGGCCGAAAGCGCTACCGCGACCTGATTGGCGTGGTGAAGCGCGAGTACGAAGAAATCGTGAAGAACGAAGTGCAGCGTGCGATCAGCGCCGACGAAGACGCGATCAGCAAGCTGGCTGCCAACTACATCGACAACATCAAGGCCTACGCGCTCAAAGAGAAGGTCAAAAACCGCTACACCGGGCAGGATGAAGAGCCCGATGAGCGCTTGATGCGCTCGATCGAAGAGAAGATCGACATCCCGGAGAACCGCAAGGACGACTTCCGGCGTGAGATTATGAACTTCATCGGCGCCAAAGCGGTCGAGGGCAAGAAGTTCGATTGGCAAACCAACGATCGCCTGCGCCGAGCGCTCGAACTCAAGCTGTTCGAAGATCAAAAGGACAGCATCAAGCTCAAGACCCTGGTCAGCGCGGTGGTCGACAAAGAGACGCAGGAGAAGATCGACATCATCAAGAGCCGTTTGATGCGCTACTTCGGCTACAACGAAGTCAGCGCGACGGACGTCCTCAACTACGTGGCGAGCATCTTCGCCCGCGGTGACGCCAAGAGCTGAAACGAGCGGCCCGAGAACGACGGTTCACGCCCTGCGAACGAATGTTCGTGGGGCGTAGTCGTACCTGGCTTAAAATACGCCAAATGGCCGCCGTACTGGCTGGCATGCCGACTGCAAGCAAACCGGCCATGAACCGTGCGCTCTACTTGGTCGCTCTGCCGCTCAGCTTGGTTCTCACTGGCTGCCCGAAAGAAGGCGAGCTCACCGCCGCTGAGGCGCAGGAAGCACTGCAGCAGGCGTCGGCCTC
>DATEPG010000196.1:0-3132 GCA_035273265.1 Polyangiaceae bacterium | reverse complement strand
GCTGGCACACGGAGCAAGGAGAATGCGGGCTGAAGCGTACGGCGACGAGAGCCGTCGGCCGTCCGTCCCGTGTGGGTCGTGACTCCCGCACGCTTCAACCCGCTTTCTCGGTCTTTACAGGCCATTGCGGGCCTCCGCTGCCCCACGCGCGTTGCGGGTGCAGAACAGTTCGAAGTCTTGCTGGCGAACAAGGCGATGCCGGCCGGGCTTGATGCTCGGCAGGCGCCCCGAGCGCACCCACTGGCGAACCGTGCTTACCGGAACGCCGAAGTACTCGGCGACAACGGGTAGCTTGATGAACTCGCCCACGCGGCACAACAACGCCTCCCCGTCGCCGGTCGAATTCATATCCCGGAGCGTCGTGCCATCGTCCACCGGAAAAAGTGGTTCAATGGTACGCGCGGAATCGATATTGCGCGTGCTCGCCATATCGACCGATTTACCGAATCTCGCGTATCACGCGCTAGCGAATAAAATCGTTCATATATACGCACTAGGGCGATCGAGCACAAATATTGGTCGTTCGTGCGTTTCGTGGGGCCACGGTAACGACGAGGGTGCGTCACTGTGGCGGACCGCGATCACATTTCGGCAGCGCCAGTGGCCAATGCTTTCCAGGGCACCCGCTCGAAAAGTAGGGTCGCCACCGTGACGTTGAAGCTCT
The DNA here is from genome assembly GCA_035273265.1 of Polyangiaceae bacterium. Taxonomy (GTDB): domain Bacteria; phylum Myxococcota_A; class Polyangia; order Polyangiales; family Polyangiaceae; genus PMG-095. Next base: position 2,468 of record DATEPG010000196.1, on the reverse strand, counting down.
TGCTCAAAGACAGCCCCTGCAGTGTGTCCGCGGTAAGCCACAATTCCTTACAGCATCGAGATGAGCTCAAGGTGGCGTCAGGCCATGCCCTTCGGCGGCGAGGCTCGGCCGCGTCGGCCGCCTTTGAGAAGCTCGATGGCTTCAGTCGCGGCGTCGAAACTACCTGTCACCTCAGAACCATCCGTATAATGATATGATATGTAGCGCACGCGCTCGCCATCGAGATGATTATAGAAGTAGCAAGCGTTCTGCGCTGAGGGTTTGGTCGCTCCGAGTTGAATCCCGAGTTGAATGAACGGGAGGAGCTTCAGCGCTCGAGTCGATTGAAGCCTAGCCAGATACAAATGACCAACATCGAGCCCGATTGACATCGGGCGCACTGGTTTTTCAAACCCGCTGCGACTGCCAGTCAAAATCGCGACATCGTGTTCGAATGAATTGCGACGCTGACGGCTGCCTCTAGGAAGAACGAGTTCCATCTGCGACCAGATACCAGCGAACACTTCGCGTAGCTCGTTGAGCTGAGTCAACAGGAGTTCGTTCCGACGCTTCGCCTCATCAGGACCGACTGCGCCGCCATGACCCTTCCATTCGTTGCGCATCTTTTTGGTTGTAGAAAATATGTTCGCCAGTTCCTGTTTACTCAGAACTTCCGGTAGGGCGAAAGACTCGTCGCAGAACAATTCTGCACAGGCACTCCTATCGCCAGTCGTGAGCGATCCCGATCGATTCCCACCTTCGGTCAGCATCTGAGATGTCTGCTTGCCAAGGTACTCAACGATTGTGACCCAGGTGCCAAAGGCTGGGCGGTCTAGGCGACTCCCGTTCAGTTTTTGTCGATGAACTTCGTAGATCGCTTCATTGGAGCTGAACGCACTCAGCAGGAGAACCGCTGCGAACTGCGCCGCCGCTTCGAAGAAATTGAGAAGATGCTCATATCGCGCCTTGAAATCTTGCGTTGGCGCGGTGTTCCACTCGCGAAGAATTGAGGCGAGTGGAAACGGCAGTGTCTCAACCCAGTCTAGGAGACCTTCGTCTGCCTGTGCTTTGACTGCACCCCCAAGGCGACTCGATAGTTTCGTTAACCGCTGTTCGACCGCGGTCGACGGGCGCAAGTTCGTCCACAGTTCTCGGCTGAGACTTCGTATATCGTTCTGTAGACCAAGGAGTGTATTACGCTCGGCGGCTATTCGCCCTTCGAGGCTAACAACCTCTCGCTGAACCGCCAATCCTGGGACAAATATGGGGAGCTCCGCGAGCGTTTGCTTATTCAACTTGGGAATCACGCCACCCGTCTTGCTCTGCTCACGCAGATCTTTACCAACCTCCGAGTTGAGAAAGCGCGAAACGAACTGCGCATCCGATACGGACTCATTAATCACAACCTGAGCGTAGTTCTGATCCTTCAGGGTTCGTTCACTCATGGCATCTAGAACATCACTGCCGCCAATGAGCGGAATGAACAGCGCATTGTCATGCTGTTCAAATACAAAATCGGCATTGGGACGACCGAGATTTATGGCATTCGACAACTCTTTAAGCCTCACCGCGGGAAAACCGAAATGCCCCGCGCACGCCTCAAGCCGCTCTTTCGTCCTTATACTTTGAATGCTAGAAAAAGACGCTGACTCGACAAAGCGCCCCAGATCCAGTTTTCCACCGTCGCGCTCACCGAGGAAGTTGTCGACGATTCGAGAATTGACCGTTTCATCAGGTGAAAGCTGGGCAACAAAAGTCCTGACTTCCCGCGTCTTGCTGATGACCACGAGGTACGAGGCAATGTGCGTGGCCGGTGCAAAAGTTCCAGCGGGCAGCGCCAAAGCGGCCTGGAGTCCCAGTCCCAGGTCTTCGAAGCGATGAAACAAGGATTCCGTCGACGAAAAGAACGACGGCGCAACCGTAAAGAGGGCAACGCCGGCCGTGGACATGCACCCGGCAGCCAAGGCAATGACAAGACCTGCGACGTCAGCCTGGAGTTCAATCGCAGCACCCGTTGTGCTCAGGATAGTGAGCGGGCTCTTCGATTTCATCCCCATCGGAAGGATGCTCGCTACCAGGTCATACTTCGACGTAGTCGCTCCAAGGAGTTTGAGCGGATCGCCAACTTGCCAGTCAAAACTCGGCATGATTGCGCCCCCAATTGCAGCTTGCCTGCGGTCGTGGGTGATCGCCACCGCTAACGTGGGCGCACATGCCTCCGCGAGTACTCCGAGCAGCAGGCCAATGCCCGCACATGGATCACATACAGTGACTGGCGCAGATGCGCTTGCGATTTTCGCTACCACCGTCGCCAACCAGACGGGTAGCGGCAACGCGCTGGGCGAGGGTCCGACAATACGCGACAGAAGTTGGGACCAGGCCCCTACATCCCTGGTCGAGAAGCGTACGCCTTCCTTTTGAAGTGCTTCCGCGAGTTCGTTGCCTCCGGGGACTGGAAGGCCCCGGACCCTATCAAGTACCGTCCAAAG